>JACQWK010000534.1 GCA_016209525.1 Verrucomicrobiota bacterium | reverse complement strand
GGCTGGCGAACAGCGCCGTCGCCGTCAGCCCCTTCGCCGTGCGACGAAAGAATTGGCGGCGGGTCAATGCAGGAGGCACGACAGAATTCTTGGTAGCGCAGACTTGCAGTCTGCTGTATCGCCGAGTTGCACTCGGCTGGGCGCTCGATGGGCCGTCCGCACTGGACATTTCGGGCGCTCGCAGAATGCAATTCTGCGCTACGGCAGATTGGAAATCTGCGCTACGAGGCGAAGAATCCTGTCGTGTGCCCATCCGGGCAAACAAAGGTGAACTGGATTTGATTGTCGGTTTCGTTTTCATACGCATGGTCATTGGAAATAAATCAGGGTTTGCTTTGTTCAAGGGTTCGTTGGACCCACGTTTGCGCGGCGGAGAACAGCACCAGCGTGAATCCGATCAGGGGCGAGACGATGGTTTTGGCGATCACCGTTTTGTTCACGGCGTGGCCCAGCCAGAACTCGCCCTGGTTGATGGCGGCCTGCAACAGACCCACGCTCAAGCCGAGGGTGCAAGCGCGCCGCCAAACGCTCGGCTGCCGAAGGGCCTCCCTCCAAAGAGAGCGCCGGCGGCGCGCCCGGATGTTTGGAAAATCATTCATCGATGACTACGAGTGAAGAACCAGCGCCGATGCCTCGTTCGACTCACTTTGGTTCCCCTTGGTTTCGTTTACCAGATCCATGGCCTCGTGAAAAATGTCCGGGCGGAATACTTCCGCGCCGGTCAGGGCCGCGGACCGGTTCTTCACCACACCGCTGCTGAAAAGATTGCGCAGAATCCAGGCCGACTTCTCGGTCGAAGGCTCGTTGGCATCGTGCCGGGAGAAGACGTGAAAATCGGGCAGCGTTTCGACGCGGCCGTTTCCAAAATCAAACGTGCCCATCATGCTGCCGCGGAGAGCCTCGACGCTCGCGTTGACGTATTTGGGATACGCGATGGTCGCAACCACTTGTTCGCGATTCTCCGTCTGATCGCAGAAGGCGCACGCTTCAGTGATGGCCGCGACGAGCGCCAGGTGCTCCGTTTCGTGCTCCTCGGCGAATTGCCGGCGCACCATCAACACTTTTTCAGGGTGCCATGACGCCAGATGGACGCTGGTGGTGACGCACCAACCCAAGCCGGCCTGCACCGCCACGGTGTTCCAGGGTTCGCCGACGCAATAGCCGTCGAGGTTTCCCGACTTGAGATTCTCGAACATTGACGGCGCCGGCACAGTCACGATGCGAACGTCCTGATCCGGATCGATGCCGCCCGCCGCCAGCCATTGGCGGAGAAGGAAATTGTGCGAGCAAAACGGGAAGACGACGCCGAACGTGTAAACCTTCTTGCCGCGCGCGTTCTCGATCTCCCCGCGCAGGGATCGCGCGTCGCGCACGCCGCGCATCCAGAGATCGTTTGAAAGGGTGATTGCATTGCCGTTCAGGTTCAGAACCAGCGCGGTGAGGCACTCGCACGGGATGGAGCCGAGTCCAAACGTGGCGGCGAAAGGCATCGCGGCCAGCGCGTGGGCCGCGTCCAGTTCGCCGTAAATAATCTTGTCGCGAATCGTGGCCCAGCCGATTTCGCGGCTCAACCGCACGTTTAGGCCGTGTTTCTTGAACAGACCCAGCTCGTCCGCCATGATGAGCGGCGCGCAATCGGCCAGCGGCACGAACCCCACCCGTAGCGGTTTGCTGTTTCTCCTGCCCGCGATTGGCCTGGTCGATTTTCTGGTCATACACTGGCGCAAACTGTCGCCGGCACGCTCATGAGCCGGGCTGATGCCAGCGTGCCAGGAGACGCGCACAAGGTGCTCATCGCGTCGATGAAGGAGATTCATGGACGCGGCCAAGCGGCTGACGAATGAACGCACTACGACGCGAGACTGGTGAGCCAATGGCCTTGATTTCCTCCTTTCCCCGATGAATCGAACATCGCCACGGACAAATTTACCGCGAAAGAGAACCAGTTTGAGAACCAGGACGGCTGTTGTCTTTTGGACAAGTTGGTTAAAAAAGATTCGATCTGGCTTCCACTTTGGGTTCCGAGTCTTACACACGGAGGGAAGAATGTGCCAAATGATGGGTATGAGTCTGGCGCTCCCGAGTGGTCGAAAGAAGGATGCGCCCGCCTTGGCCCTGAAAAGCCGGTGAGCAACGGCGGCAGATCGTGGCAAAGCGGAAGTACCGCCTCCCTCAGCGCGGATACGGCTGCGCGGAAACGATGCGGTAGAGGCGTGGATCGCTGGTCATGGCATGGGCTGAATCGCCGCTGTTCGTGAGAGCGAGCGGTTTAGCAGAATCAATCCAGTAGTTTATCACCAAGTTCACTCAGTTTCGGCGATTTCGTTGGCTTGCCATAAATCATCCAGTGTTGCAGCAGGCCTGCCAAGTCAGTCGCTCTGCGTTCGTCGCTCGTACGGCTGCGGGCGAGGTGGTTTGCTCGTTCTGTAATGCTGGCCAACCGCGCGACAAGTCGCTCGCCTAACTCCCGCGCGTCGCGCTCGGTCTCCGGCAGGCGAATAGCCCCGTGGAAACCCAACCGTGCCAAGGTGAAAACCATCTCTGCGTGGCTGCGGGACGGCAGCGCCAACGATACCGGCTTTTCGCCGTTGGATTGTCGGAAGAACACGGTGTTGGCATCCAGGAAATCAGTTGCGTCGGGGATGTGCGGTTTGCCTTCCGGGACGACGAACCTTGTCCCGTAGGTCGCTTGCGCTGCCAGCCACTCGGTCAGCGGTTGCTTTTCGCCGTCGGTAAGCGCGTCCCAGAGATCAGCAGCCAGTTCATCCGTACGGAACTCGCGGCCTTCTGCGCGGGCGCGCTGTTCCTGCTTCTGGATTTCGACGACGCGGATTTGCCGGAAGTGGGCGGCGGTCTCACGGTAAAGCTCATCGCAAAGCGCCGCGCCCTCCTTTGCGTCTGCCACGCCGAGCAATTCAAACACGGCCAGGTCCAGCTCACGGCGGTCTGGCTGCTGAAGCTCCCACGGCAAGCTGACAGGCTTTTCCGCCAGCTTCTTTGCGCGTTCGGTGGAGTGACAGTCCATAAATTCTGCTTCCACCATCGGGCCGGTGTCGCGCTGGCATAATCGGGCAAATGCGTCCTGCAACTTCTTTGCAACAGTCCTCGTGACGCGGCGCGGATCGGGCACTTCCAGCAAGTTTACGTCCACGACTTCGGTCTTAAGGTTTCCTTCCGTCCCAGCGTAGCGCCCGAAATAGATTTTCGTCAGTGCAACGAGTGTTGAATTCAGAACGGCTGCGAGAATCTCAGGTGGACAAGATTTCTCATCGACTGCTGTAACGTCGTAAAGATTGCAGTTCACGATGAGCCTGTTCCGATTGTGAACGATCACATGACGGTACTGCTGCGATTTCGGCCACACGAGATGTCCTCGTTTTGTACGGGTCAAGTCGTACCACGGCTCACGCGCCGCACAGGTTGAGCGCAGTGAAACAGGCACGGCTTTGCTTTTCTTCGACGCAAACGTTGTCTTCTCGCCATAGCGCAAATATTTCAAAACGTAAGTGCCCTTCAGATCATGCACCTGCTCAGAGACCAGCAGGATCAGCCGGTCAAGCTCGCCGGCTGAAAGCAGAGGGCGGCTGACGCTCATCAAGCTGTGGACTTCCGGCGCGAGATACTTGGCCTCCACCGGATGCACTGTGCCGTCGCCAGCTTCAATCAGCTTCACCTTGCCGGACTCCACCTCCACCCGTTGGCAGTGCGTCATCAGTGGCGCGTCGTTCCAATCCAGATTCGAATACTTCTCCAGAAATTTTGCGCTCACGTTGCGCGGCATGAAAAAAGCATCGCAGCCGCTCGTGATGCCGCGGCGAATCGTGGCTATTTCCCCCAGCGGCACAAAACGGTCGCCGTAACGCTCCATGATGTGGAAGTAAAAATTGGGCGCGCGCAAATACTTGCCCCACTTGCCGCCGCCGTAGCGCGGACCATAGACAGCCGCATCCTCGTGCAGGATGCCGTTGCCGTTCTCATCGTAAAGGCCGTTGTCGGCATCATCATCTTCGTCGTTGCCGCCGAGGCCGGGCTTCACGTGCTCTGCCAAATCTCGCTGGCGCTGCATCTCGAAGAGCCGGCCTGCGCGCAACCCTTCCTGCCAGAGGTCGCCCTGCTTCTTCACGACGAGACGCCAGCCGTCGCCCGTGGCGTGTTTTTTGCAGGCGAGAATTTCGTCACGAAACTTTTCGGCGGCGGTCTGCCGCGCGTTTTCATCAGGTCGCTCGCCAAGGATATCTTTGAAGCGCGCGTCGAGGCGAACGAACCGGACTAGTTGCGTGTCGCGGGCTTTCGGCTCGGAGCATTTTTGCAGAATCACGGCGCAGGTTTTGACGCGCGCATCTTCAAACCACGGTTCGGTGTTGCTCTCGAAGATGGCGTAGATGCGGAAGTTTTTCAGAATCCATTCCTGCAAGGCAAAGCCGTACTCGACATCAAGCCAACTGGACGACGTGAGGAAACCGAACCAGCCGCCTTCCTTTAAAAATTTCGTGGCTGCTGGCCAAAAGTAACAGTGCAAGTCACTCCGTCCACTCAGCTTCAGCCCTGGCCAGAATTCGGCGCACAGATCCTGCAAATCTTCTTTCGCCTGCATCCTTTTGAGACCTCTTTCGCCGCGTTTGGGAATCCATTCCTGGCGGACGTAAGGCGGGTTGCCTACGATGGCGGCGAGGGGAGGCAAATTAATCGGGCCGGGCCGACGCTCGCCCTGAAGTCCTTCCGGCAGCAGACAGAACGGCTTCTTGTCAGCCATTTCGCGCGCCACTTCAAAGAAGTTGCCGCGCCGGACGCGCGGATAATTTTCTTCGTCTCGGATGTCGCGAGCGGCGAGGTTTAGGGTGCAGAGATGGGCCGCAAACAGCGAGATGTCCACGGCGTAGATTTGCCGCAGCCAATCCTGATGCGAAACGCCGGGATGGCGAAGGCTTTGGTTCTGCTTGAGCCACGCTTTGCGATGATAGGCACGCACAACGAAGCTGCCGGAGCCAGCCGCCGGGTCGAGCACGTTAGCCTCCGCGCTGCGAATGCAGAAGGCGTTCACCACATCCACGAGGTCTTCGTTCGTGTAGATCTGCCCGAACCGACGGCGCTCGGCTGGATCGATCAGCCTCCGGAAGATGCCGCCTAAAATGTCCGTCGGAATGAGTTTGAAATTGAACGGCTCAAGATTGGCGATGACCGACCGCCACGCTTCAACGGAGTCGGCTTGAGCAAAGATGAGCGGAGCCGCCCAATCCTTTTCGTATGGGTAGAAGAGGGTCTCGTAATCCCCGGTAGCTTCCACGGCGCGCTGAAAAGCTTTTTGAAAATGATCGTAAAGGTGGTCGGCAGAGTTGACCTGCTTGGGAATGGAAAGCGCATCCAGTTCGGCAAACTTGGCGCGCACCGATCCGTAGAAAATCAGCCGGTTGGCGAAGACGTAGCAGAGCGTGCGGGCGGCGCGGTCCAGCACTTCGCGCCACAGCACCGGATCGTTGCGGGTGAAAAGCCAGCCATGCTCGCGCGAAATCCATTCCTGCAAATGATGGTCGAAGGTTTTATCGGTATCGGCTCTCGCCGAAAGATAATTCCGCGTCAATTCGACCGGCCAGAGGATGTGGTGCTCGAACGAGCGGATGAACCACTGGTCTAGCCGCATGCCCCATTCGGGTTTGCGGCCAAGCGCGATTTCGGCGAACTCGGCAAGGAATTCGGCGAGGAATTTCTTGATGCCGGCTTCGACTTCTGGCCGATCAACCTCGTCGCGGCTCTCGAGGGCTAGGCCCAACTCGAAATCCTGAACCCGGCGCTCCATCAGCGGCAGATGCCACTTCTTGCGGTCGAAGAGTACGAGCAAGTTGACGTTCCAAGTGAAGAAGAACTCCGCACCCGCACTGTCCGCCTTGCGCGCGGAGTCTTCGACCAAATCCGAGTGGTAAGGCGTGCGTCCTTCCAGCACGCCAGGCAACTTCACCTCGCCCGCAAGAATGAGCCTCTTACGCTCGCCGTAAACACGCAAATCGGAACGTTTACGATTGATGGCCCTGGACTCTTCAATCTCCGCGCGACGAAACGGCCACTCAGGGTGCTCCGCGAAAAGTGCGTTCAACCAACCCGCGACGCGGCTGCAAAACGTCACTTCGCAGGTGCGGATATCTGAGCCGTTAGCCATGCCAATTTTGGTCGCGCATTTGATGCGCTGTTCGAGTGTGCGCAAGAAATCGCCCAGCGTCAATTGACGTTGGTTCTTCGTGTTCCTCAACACTTCGCCATCTCTTTCCTCGCGTTTAGCAAGAAACTCATTGCTCCACGTGTAATTCGGGCGTTCGGGCAATTGGGGCGAGGCAAATGCCTCGTCGAGTTTTTCGTGCAGGGGCAGGCGCCAGGAACCCGGTGTTTTTCGCGCCGATGCGATCGACCAGCCGTCCAAGGCCGAGACGCAGAATCGCGCCGGACAAGCTCGGAACGGCGGCCTTCAAACCTTTCCGTTGTGCGGACAAGTTCAAGAATTCGGGCGCGACGATGAGTGCTCCCAACGCTCCCAGGAGCGTCCAAACCATAAAACTGTAATCGAAGTGGAGAAACGCCGTGTCGGGAGTCGGGAAGTGGCCTCCTCTCCCCAGGTCAGGCAAATTCATCGGGCCGGCAAACAGCCACGGGCATGCCAAGGGAGCCCAGGCTGGCACGACGATTGCACGGCATTGTTTAGATGAAACCGATGAGAGCTGTTCATAGATGACCCAACCACTTGACAGCCGTCAGTTGCGGGCCTTCGTGATCCTGGCGCAGACCGGAAGTTTCACACAGACAGCAAAGAAACTCTTCCTGTCCCAGTCCGCCATCAGTCACGCGATGAAAGCTTTGGAAGAAAACGTGGGTTGTCGTCTTTTGGACAGAGTGGGCAAAAAGGTGGCCTTGACGCAAGCGGGAGAACAACTGGTCCATCACGCCGAAAAAATCTTGCAGGAGATGGGAGCCGCGCGTGATTCGTTGCAGCACCTCAGCAAGTGGGGCAAGGGCCGCATTCGCCTCGGCGCCAGCAGCACCGCCTGCCAATACATTCTGCCGGGAGTTCTCCGCGAGTTCAAACAGAGCTTCCCAGAATGCCATGTCACAATCGAACCGGGCGACACGGAAGAGTGCGTCGATCTGGTGCAAGACAACCGGGTCGATCTGGCGGTGACGATGCAACCGCGGCACGCGGTCTCGCTCGAATTCCTCCCTTTGTTCACAGACGAGTTGAGCTTTTTGATGGCGCCCTTGCATCCGTGGGCGACGACGGGGCACGTCGTGCGCGAGGAGATTCCGCGGCAGAACTACGTCCTATACAACAAAAACAGCTACACGTTTCGGTTGATCGAAGAGTACTTCCGGGACGAGGAGATGGTGCTCAACACCGTCATCGAATTAGGCAGCATGGAGGCCATCAAAGAACTCGTGAAGCTGGGCGTGGGCCTCAGCATCCTCGCTCCGTGGATCGCTCACCGCGAACTGGAGGAAAACTCACTCGTCGCCGTTCCGCTGGGCCGGAGAAAGCTCAAACGGCACTGGGGGATTCTGCATCGGTGCGGCAAGCGGTTGAGCCTGGCTGAAGAAACCTTCGTGGGTCTGTGCCGCTCGGTCACGGCGGAATTGAGCGCCAAGCTCTTTTGAGTCTCGCCAAAAGCTGAATTCTTCGGCAACTTCGCGTCGCTTTGTGCAAAGAACGATGTGCAACCCCACATGAAGAATCCCCAAATTCGAAGTGCCGCCTTGAATCGACGTCGCCGGGAAAGCTTCTGCCCGTTGGTGATCGGACGTCGCGTTCCCCCTCCCCCTAGCCCTCTCCCGCCGGGAGATGGAACAATGCAGCCCGCGTATCGTGAATGCGGGCAGGCTCGGGTGACCGCGCCGCAGCGAACGAGCCTCGCTCTCCCCGAGGGAGAGGGCCGGGGTGAGAGGGATGGCAACGTAGGCTATCCTGCGGCTTCCTCATTACCCCTCGGGCGCCGCGGGTTTCTCAGGACGCTTTCGTGGGTCTCGGCTGGGACCGCGCTAATCGGATCGCGAATACAGCGTGCTGCCAGTTTGGCCGCCATCCAAAGCCGGCGTGTTGGCTTTGTGGACGACAATCTCGAGAATTACCACGCCAATGTATTCCTTAACGCTCTTCGCGGTCCGCTCAATGACAAGGGCTTCACGGTCGCCGGGTGCGTCGGATTGCGGGAAGCGGAGGGCCGCGCTTGGGCGCAAAAAAACGCCGTAACTTACTTCGACACCGCCGCCGCCCTCAACGAAGCCGTCGATTTCTTCATGGTGCTCGCTCCGTCCACTCCCGAGACTCATCTCGAATTGTGCCGCCGGGTGCTTCCGTTCAAGAAGCCGACCTATGTGGATAAGACCTTTGCGCCCGACCTCGCGACCGCCCAGGAAATTCTCGCGCTCGCGGATCGCCATGGAGCGGCGATCCAAACGACTTCTGCGCTTCGTTACACGAACGTGCAGGAGCAGGTAAAGAAGCTCGCCCCGGCAAAAGTCGAACATATGATCACTTGGGGCGGCGGCGGTTCCTTCGCCGAATATGCGATCCATCCGCTGGAATTGCTCATCAGCGTGATGGGGCACGAAACGACGGCCCTCATGCGGCGTGGCACCGGAAATCGCTCGCAACTCCTGATCGACTTTGCCGGCGAGCGGACCGGCGTGGTAAACGTCTATCCGCAGAGTAACACGCCGTTTGCCGCCAGCGTTACCACAGAGAAAGCCACCTACTACATGGCCGTTGAGTCATCGCAGATTTTTGTGAACAATGCTTCGGCGATTCTCAATTTCTTCCTGGCCGGAAAACCCAACATCGACCGGCGCCAAACTCTGGCCCTCATGCGCCTCCTGGACGCCGCCAAAGATCCGCGAGCGCTGAAGGAATTTGTCTCGCTTTCGGTTGCATGACGCTTGTCACCTCGTTGCCAGCTAAAAGCTGCGCAGTCGCGCCAGGGTCGTATGCCAAAGTTCTCAAACAAACTCTTAAGCCACCTTCTTGTCGCGGTCGTCTCAACCGGCGCATTTGCGGTCGAACCGATCCGCCCGGAGCTGATTTCGTGGCGCGGACAGACGCCGATGATTGACGGAGAACTCAGCCTGGGCGAATGGTCCGATGCGACCGAATTTCGCAGCGTGAAGAATTGGGTGCCGGAGTTTTCCCCCGTGACCGATGACAACGACCTGTCTCTGCGCGGTTGGGTTAAGCACGACGACCGGTTTCTTTACTTCGCGTTCGACATCACGGACGACGTGCTTTACGGCATCGACACTTCAAGGTGGCTCCCGCCGGAGAATCCAAATGCCCACGAGTTGACCCCCAAAGGTTTTCCATGGTTCGGCGACGAGATGGAGTTGCTGATCAACGGGCCCAATAACTGGCTGGGGAACGAAAGCGCCGAGGGGAACGGTTCGTCCTGGCAAATGGTCTGCAATCTCACGAAATCGCGCCTCGGAAGCGTTGGCCTCGGTGGCCTGCTCGAAGGCGAACCCCGTTCGCAAGCGAAGGCTTGGGCGACCTATCAGCGTTGGATTCAAATGGGCGCCCAGCTCGCAACGGCACGCCCGAAACCCACAGGCAAAGGGTATGTGATCGAATGGGCCGTCCGCTTCGATCCCTGTCTTGAACTCGAAGCGGGGAAGTTCTACACGCCTGCACAAGGCGAGGTCAAAGTGGGATTGAACATCGCGCTGGGAGATTTGGATGAACCAGAGAGAGGCAAAGGCAATTTCGGTCATTTCCACCACGAACAATGGTTCGCGGGCGCAAAGAACACCCGCACCCAGAAGAACAACTTCGGCACTTTGCGGTTGATGGGCACGGCGAAACGTCCGACCAAGGACTGAAATCATTTCACTCTCTCCCTGCAAATCCGCCTGTTACTCTAGCCGACATGAAAACTGTCCTCCCACGATTCATTGCCGTTTCCCTCTTGATCGTTTTGACGCCGTTGTCTCTCGAAGGGAAACCGCGGGCCCGAGATTTGGGAATTCCGTTCGCGGGCACGCCAGGATCCCACAATGCCATCACGGATGTCCAAGGAGTTGAAGTTGGGCATGCCACACTCATTGCCGGTCAGGGAAAGCTCAAAGTCGGAGAAGGCCCCGTTCGGACGGGGGTCACAGCGGTTTTGCCGAGAGGCCGGTCGGATTTGAGGCCGGCCTTTGGCGCCTGGTTTTCACTCAATGGCAACGGCGAAATGACCGGCACGACATGGCTGGAAGAATCCGGTGTGCTGGAAGGTCCTGTCATGGTCAGCAATACCCACAGCGTGGGAATTGTCCGCGATGCGGTGATCGAATGGCTGGTCAAGAAATCCGGATCGCAGCAGTCCTGGGCGCTTCCGATTGTCGCCGAGACCTTCGATGGCTGGTTGAATGATATTAATGGATTTCACGTCAAAGCGGCGCATGCCTGGCAGGCGTTGGAGGCGGCCACCTCGGGTCCCGTCCCGGAAGGAAACGTGGGCGGAGGAACCGGAATGATCTGCTACGAATTCAAAGGTGGCATCGGTACTTCCTCCCGCAGACTTTCGGAGAAGGGCGGCGGATACGTGGT
This sequence comes from Verrucomicrobiota bacterium, assembly GCA_016209525.1. Taxonomy (GTDB): domain Bacteria; phylum Verrucomicrobiota; class Verrucomicrobiia; order Limisphaerales; family SIBE01; genus VHCZ01. The sequence continues at coordinate 8,299 of JACQWK010000534.1, read as the reverse complement.
CGGGGTGCTGGTCCAAGCCAATTTCGGGCTGCGCAGCCAACTGCAAATCGCGGGCGTCCCGGTGGGTGTGGAAATCAACGACGGACTGGTCTGGTCAAAGGAAACGGGATCGATCATCGTCGTCTTGGCAACCGACGCTCCGCTCTTGCCTCACCAACTGAAACGACTGGCTCGGCGCATTCCGCTGGGCATGGCGCGAACCGGGAGCATTTCCGGCAATGGGTCCGGAGATATTTTTATCGCGTTCAGCACAGCCAACGTGGAGGCCACCGAAGCGAAGGAAGCCGTGGCCTCGTTGAGGATGCTCCGCAATTCGGATATGAATGGCTTGTTCGAAGCGACCGTACAAGCCACCGAAGAGGCGATCATCAACGCGCTGGTTGCTGCGGAAACGATGACAGGCATTAACGATCACGAGGTCCTGGCTTTGCCTCATGATCGCGTCAAAGCAATCCTCGAAAAATACCAGCGGCGGGCGCAGGACCGCCGGGCTCCGCCACCGTGAACACCCCGGCGAGAGTTGCGGCGCACCCACCGGTTGGTTTGGCTTTCGTTGTTCATGCAAATCGTTACTCAACGTGGGTGATGACTTCCTCCGAAGCGAATCGCACCTTGGGTAGCGCGGCGTATGGGTCCTCCGTCGCGCGATAGCCAGCAGCCGCGACGACAACGGTTTGGTAACCCTGCTCGGCGAGACCGAGAATCTCGTCATAGCGTGCCGGTTCGATGCCTTCCATCGGGCAGGTGTCGATGCCGAGCAACGCGGCACTCGTTAGAAAATTGCCCAGCGCGATATAGACCTGGCGCGACGCCCACTCGTTGGCATCAAACGCGTCGGCCGGTTGAGCAAGGAATCCCGTCAGCACTTCGCGGAAGCCGTTCAAGGAACTCACTTCGACGCCGCGCACCTCGGCAATGCGGGCGAGATAACGGTCCACGTCCGCGCTGCCCAAGTTCTTCTTGATGGCGAAGACGACGACATGCGAGGCATCCGCAACCTGGCGTTGACCCCATGATGCGGGAACAAGCTTTTCCTTCCTCGCTGGGTCCGTGACGACGATGAACCGCCACGGTTGCAACCCGAATGAAGAGGGCGTGAGCACGAGTGTCTCTTCAAGTGTTTTCCAATCCGCAGCGGAGACTTTCCTCGCCGGATCGAATTGTTTCGTGGCGTACCGCCAGCGGAGTTGATTTAAGAGCGTGTCGTTGAAGACGGGCTTCGTTGTCATAAATAAGTTGAGAGATGTCGGTTGAGTGTTAAGCGCTGAGTTAAGTGCATGTTTGGAAATTCAGTTCGGGGTAGCACGAGCTACCAGCCTGCGCCGTCCGGCAACCTGCCGGACGGAATGTGTGCGACGGCGAACTCCATCCTGGCGCTGGTTTCGTGGCCACACTCGTGGCCATTCCCGTCGGCAGGTTGCCGACCGGGGCGGGCCAGTTGCCCGCGCCACCCATTGTCAAAACACGCTCTGAGCCGGCTGTGATGCCGCGCTCTGTGAGCGCAAAGCGCCGAGCTTCGCGGCGATGGTCTTCTTGCTCACGACGCCGATGGTTTGGTCACGCAGTTCGCCGCCGCTGAAGTAAAGCAGCGTCGGAATGCTCTGGATGTTGAAGCGCGTGGCGAGCGCGGACTGTTCGTCCACGTTCACTTTCGCGACCACGGACTGGCCCTGCAGGTCGCGGGCGAGTTCGTCGAGCGCCGGCGCGAGCATTTTGCACGGCCCGCACCATTCGGCCCAGAAGTCCACGACGACAGGCTGGTTGGATTGGAGCACTTCGCGGTCGAAGTTCGTTTCATTGAGTTCAATGGTCGGTTTCATAGTTCAGTGTTCTTCCAATGAGGTTTCTCGTTTCGGGTCGAAGTCGTGCAACTCCGCCAGCAACCCGTCCAAATCGAGCGGCCGCGTGGTCATGTGCAATCGTCCGCCGACGCGGGGCCACTCGTCGCGCGGACGGTCGCGGTAAAGCTCAACGCCGTTCCCGTCCGGGTCGCGCAGGTAGATGGCCTCGCTGACGCCGTGATCGGACGCGCCCTCGATGGCCACGCCGTGATCGAACAGGCGCTTGAACGCGCGCGCCAGTTCGCGGCGGCTCGGATAGAGAATCGCAAAGTGGTAAAGCCCCGTGCGTCCGGGCGGTGGTTGCGGCGCGCCTTCGCCGGCCCAGGTGTTGAGCGCGATGTGATGATGATAACCGCCCGCCGAAAAGAAGATCGCGCTCGACCCGTATCGCTGCGTGATCTCGAACCCGAGCGCATCGCGATAAAACTGCAGCGCGCGTTCGAGGTTCGAGACGGTCAGGTGAACGTGACCGATGCGGACTTCAGGATGGATGGCGGATGTCATGGGGTCTGATGGTTGGATTCAATTTCCGGTTCAGGACCATTTTCAATCAGTGAAAGCCACCCGCAATGGTCAGGGTTTCGCCAGTGATCCAGGCGGAATCCGGCGAAGCGAGAAACACGGCCGCTGTGGCGATGTCCTGCGGTTGACCGATGCGGCCCAGCGGCGTTTGCGCCTGGACCTGCTTGCGCATCTCGCTTTCGGCGATGCCGGCGGCGTGGACGCCTTCCGTCTCGACCATGCCGGGATTGATGGCGTTGACGCGAATCTGGCGCGGCCCGAGTTCCTTGGCCAGCGACCGGGTGATTGCATCGACCGCTCCTTTGGTCCCGCTGTAAACCGCGGCGTTGGGAAACCCCAGCGTGCTGACAATCGAACTGATGTTGACGATGCTTCCGCCTGAGGGACCGAATAGCTTCACCGCCGCTTGCGAAGCGCGGATGAGGCTGAGAACATTGAGGCCGAATTGCTTCTGGAAATGCTCCTCGGTGACGCTTTCCAGCGGAGCAAATTCGTAAATGCCCGCGTTGTTCACCAGGATGTCGATCTGGCCGAAGGCTCTCTTTGTCTTGGCGAACAAGCGATTGATGTCTGCTTGCTTGGCGACGTTCGCTTGGACCGCGATGGCCTTGCCGCCATTCTTCGTGATCTCGTTGACGACGGCGTCAGCCCCCTTTTTGCTGGAGGCATAGTTGACGACCACAGCCGCGCCCTCGGCGGCCAGGTGTTTGGCGATGGAGGCACCGATTCCTTTAGAAGCGCCCGTGACGACTGCGACTTTGCCGGCGAGTTTTTTGGTTTTTGTAATCATAGCTGTCACGGCTATATGCTGGCGGCGTGCCAAGGCGAGGTTCCGACGGGCGAAACGCAGAATCCGCCGTGCTGGCGCGGGTTTTCTCGCTGTTGAGCCGGCTCGATGGCTGTCCGAATGCCGCAACGCGGATGCGTTGTTCACCGAAATTCCGTTGATTCACAACGCAACCGAGTTGCGGCGCGCGATGCGGCGTGCTAGAAAAAGGGTCGTGAGCACCGCAACCGCTCCCCGCAACGAACCACCGGCCGCGGCGCCGGATTCCGGCGATCCGGCCGCTTTGTTAGCTCGCACACAGGACTTGAGCCGCCGCCTCCAGGAGCGGGAGGAGTTTTATCGTTCCGTGCTCGAAAGCTTGGGCGAAGGCGTGCTTATCACCGACCGCGAAAACAAAATTCTCTACGCCAATTCACGCGTCGAGTGCCTGACCGCTTATTCCCGAGCCGAGATGTTGGGCGCGATCAGCCATGAGTTGCTGACGCCCAAATCGGAGTGGCGGGCGATGCGCCGCCGGCTGAAGGAGCGGCTGACCGGCAAGGAGGACGAATATGAATTGGAGCACGTGCGCAAAGACGGCGAGAGGCATTGGGTTTCGGTGCGCGCCCTGCCGTATCGCAATGCTCGCGGCGACATTGTCGGCACCATCGGTCTGTTCTCCTGCATCAAGGAGCGCAAGAGTCTGGAGTTCGAGAACGAGTATTTGCAGGAAGAATTGCGCGGCAATTACAGCGCCATCGTCGGCGACAGCCCGGCGCTGAAGAAGGTGCTCGCGCAAATCGAGATGGTCGCGCCCACCAACGCCAACGTGCTCATCCTGGGTGAATCCGGCACCGGCAAGGAACTTGTCGCCCGCGCCATGCACGACCGCAGTCCGCGCAAAGCCGCCGCGCTTGTGCGTGTCAATTGCGCCTCCGTTCCACGCGAACTGTTTGAGAGTGAGTTCTTCGGCCACGTCCGGGGCGCGTTTACGGGCGCAATCAAGGATCGCGTGGGCCGCTTCGAACTCGCCCATGGTGGCACGCTGTTTCTGGATGAAATCGGCGAGGTGCCGCTGGAACTCCAGAGCAAGTTGCTGCGCGTGTTGCAGGAAGGCCAGTTCGAGAAGGTCGGCGAAGAGCGCACCCGCACGGTGGACGCGCGCATCCTCGCCGCGACAAATCGCAACCTTGCCGACGAGGTCAAGACCGGTCGCTTCCGCGAGGACCTTTATTATCGCCTCAGCGTCTTCCCTATCGAACTCCCGCCGCTGCGCGACCACATTGAAGATATCCCGAAGTTGGCGCAACATTTTCTCCAGCAATCCGCCCGCAAACTCGGCGTGAACGTCCCGCGCCTGACGCCTGCGAACGTACGAGAGCTTCAATCCTACGACTGGCCCGGCAACGTGCGTGAACTGCAGAACGTCATTGAACGCGCCGTCATTCGTGCGCGCAACGGCCATCTGGACCTGGGCCTTCGCTCCATCGGTGCCGCTGCCTCACGCGTGCCGCGGAACAAGGATCCAGCGCCCAGAACGGCTCCCGCCTCCATCCGCGACCTCAAACAGCACGAGCGCGACCTCATCGTCGAGGCCCTCACGCAGACTCGCGGCAAGATTTACGGCCCCGACGGCGCCGCCGCGCGGCTCGGCCTCAAGCCCACGACCCTTTCCTCGAAAGTGCATCGCATGGGACTGAAGAAGTTCGTGGAGTTGTAAACGACATCTTGTAAGTGCCGCCGACTTTGGCATCCAGGTGATGAACCTTGCCTGTGAATCCATTCGGTGGAAGCCACTTGGCCATTGCGTCCGGATCAAGGAACGCCCGGTAAATTCGCTCCGGCGTGGCCCGGAGCACTCGGTGAAGGCGGACGGTGTTTGTGTTATTTGTTGGCATAATTTTCTTTGTGCTTTGGTTTCATTACTACGACGAGCGGAGTTGGCGCTTCAGGACATTCGTTGCAGTGCCCGAGAGAACGGCTGAACTTACATTCACTTTCAGGTTGTGACGAGGAATGTCCCTGCAATCTGCTGTATCGCCGAATTGCATTCGGCCGGCACTGGACCTGCCTGAAGCGCGGCGGATTTCAAATCCGCGATACGGCGCAGCGCGGCCCAGCCGCAACCAAAACTCGGATAGACGATTAGGATTACGATTACGATTCTGAGAATTTGCGCGGGCTGCGACGATTTCAGGCGATACTGATAGAGTGCAACTCTGCGCTACGATTTCCGGAGTTCGCCCCTGGCAAGATTGAGGCATTACGTTGGCTCGACTCGAGATTCACCCTTGCCAAACGAGCAATCTTGCTCCACAAGCCTTCCTGCTTAACCGGAAGCATCCCGTCCGCGGAAATGGGCGCAGCCCACCGGCCTGTCGAAACTGCGGTGAACCTGACTTCTTGCCCGGACGTTGCGGACGAACGGGCGCAACATGAGAAGAAAGGTTATGGCTACGGTATCACGCGGGCTGCCTCAGCGGCCCCATCTCGATGTTCCCAAACGTGAAGCGCGCGATTTGCTGAAGGAATGCCGCGCGGCTAAGTCCGAGGCGCTGGATCGGATTCGGCGACGTCATCCCAAATTCCGTTCCGCGGACCCCGCCGCGATCACGGTCGCGGGCCTTCGTTTGAGCGATGCGCAAATGGTCATCGCGCGCGAATATGGCTTCGCCAACTGGGCACAACTCAAGGAGCGGATCAACTCGAACACGGTGGTCGGACTCCTCCATGCCGCGATTCGGGCCGATGATCGCGACACGGTCGTTCGACTGCTTCGAGCAAACCCGAAGCTGCTGCACGTTCCGGTTCGCAGCGGCAATTGGGGACCGCCCATGAGCCACGCGGCCAATCTCGGCCAATTGGAAATGATCAAGGCCATCGCGGCTCTCGGGGCGCGCGATTTTCAGCACGCCTTCGATCGAGCGCTGCTCCAAGGCGAACTCGAATGCGCGAAATGGTTGCACGAACATGGGGCGAAACTGACCCCTGGCATCGTGATGGGCGCATGCGAAACGCTCAATCCGGACGGACTGCGCTTCCTGGATGAGTTGAACGCTCCTTTCACCGACGAGCGCGGGAATCAGCTCGCGCCGCTTGCGTTGGCGCTCGAAACTTACTGTCGTAACCCCGCTGGAAAACACGAGGTGTTGCAGATCTTCGCCCGACGCGGATACGCCTTGCCCGACACGCCAATCCTGGCGTTTCATCGCGGAGATGTTGATCGGTTGAAGGAGTATTTGCGGCGCGATCCAGCGCTTCTCCACCGGCGTTTCAGTTGCCGCGAGATTTACCCGCCCCAACTGGGCTGCTCGCCCGATGGGCGATCGGGAATGCACGGCACGCCGCTGGAGGGGGCGACTCTATTGCACATGGCGATTGATTTCGAGGAGCAGGAGACTTTCGATTTACTCCTGGCCGAAGGATCTGACGTAAATGCGCGGGCCGGGATTGATGCGGGGGGATTCGGCGGTCATACGCCGCTGTTCAACGCCGTCGTGAACTGCGGATGCCCGGGGCAGGCCGCGGTTGGGTTCGCGCAAAAACTCCTCTGCCAGGGCGCCTCACCGAACATCCGCGCAACCCTGCGTAAATTCCTGGACTGGTGCGAGGAACCGCGCTGGCATGAAGCGCGCAACGTCACCCCAGCGGAATGGGGCCGGAGTTTTCCCGAGAAAGGCTGGGTCAATCTCGAGGCCCTACGGCTTGTTGATGCCGCAAGCCATTGCGGGTCCGGCTAGGGAAGCGGGCAAAGGAAATCGATGCGTTTGTCAGCAAACCGGAAGGGCGAGCGTGGCCCGTCTCGCTCGTGTCGTTGGCGTCCCGCAAACCAACCTCCTCCTCGTTCTAACCGGGTTCGTCCCAGGAAGCAGGCACTTGGACCTGCCAGTGGTTTCAACGCCACCTAAAGCAAAAAGAATCAGACACCTCGAGGCATGGCCCAGCCTTTGAAGCGTTGATAGCGTTGAAGCATCTCGTCGGTGACCGGGCTCTCGAAGTACGGCTTAAGTTGGAATAGATCTGGAGGCAGGATGCCACCGCCGGCCGCAAGATATTTTTCGACGGAAGGCATCATTCCTTCGGGCGCTTTCCAACACAAAGAATTCTTTGCACTATGCCCAAGCGAAAACAGTTGGCAGATTGACGCGATGAACGCGAAACGCAAGTTCCAGGTGTTTGTGATCCTGCTGTTGGCCCAGTGGTATTCTCGTTCAGGCAATGGAGTTTGCCTGACCGCAAGTGCGGCGAGCTGCCAGCCGGCTAATGACTCCTACCGAAACGAACCCGCCGCTGATATGCTGAGCAGGCCTGTTTGCTTGGGCTGCTTTTGAACGCATTTACCGTGACATGAACCGGACGCGCGGCAACAGACGCATTGCTCGCAAAGTGGCGATGGTGGCAACAGCACTGGGGCTGTGGGGAGCCCTAGTGCTGCTGTTTGCAGCTCCACTCGCGTTGACCGGCCCCGTTTCATGGCGTCAGGCGGTTAGCTTCGGAGGGTCTTTTTGGGCGCTTTGGCTGTTGTTCCTGCCTGCCGTGGCGTGGCTCTCTTTCCGCTTTCCTATCGAACGGAGGAGACTCCTTCGGAATGTAGGTCTTCATTTGTTGGCCTGCCTCCTAGTGGTCGGCACCAGCCGGGCTACCTTTCACGCTGTCGCCCAGATCTTTCCTCGTCCGCAACGTTCGGAGACGCCAGAGCGATCGCCTGATTCGAACACTGATAGGCTGGGGCCACCCGGTGCGTTCGGCGACTACTTCGCCCAGTTCCCTGGAATCCGAAAGTACATGACTGACACCATTGCTTTCGCGCGCCAGCACGGATACGTCCGCGTGTTTCATGGTCTCCGCGCAGCTTTGGACGTTCTAGTCTATTGGTCTTTAGTGGGCGTTTGCCAGGCAATCACGAATTTTCGAAGGTCGCAGGAACGAGAAAGGCGTGCGGCTGAATTAGAGGCAAGGCTCACAAGCGCCAAACTGCAAGCGCTGCGGATGCAGATCAACCCGCATTTTCTTTTCAACACGCTAAACTCGATTGCCGCGTTGGTTTATGTCAACCCGCGAGCGGCCGACGAGATGCTGGGCGACTTAAGCGAGTTGCTGCGCCGCTCTCTTGATTCGATGGAGGAACAGGAGGTCCTCCTCGCGCAAGAGCTCGAATTCATTGGGACAT
>JACQWK010000533.1 GCA_016209525.1 Verrucomicrobiota bacterium | reverse complement strand
GGCCACGTCCTGAACAACACCATCCAGGACATCCTCGCCCGCAAGGCGCGCATGGATGGCAAGGAAGTGCTTTGGCTCCCCGGCACCGACCACGCCGGAATCGGGACGCAGGTGCAGGTCGAGAAGGCGATCAAGAGGGAAGAAGGCAAAACGAGGCACGATCTTGGCCGCGAGGAATTCCTCAAGCGCGTCTGGGCCTGGAAAGAAAAACACGGCGGCATCATCATCCAGCAGCTCAAGAAACTCGGCTGTTCGTGCGATTGGACGCGCGAGCGGTTCACCATGGACCCCGAGTATTCACGTTGCGTGGAGAAGGTTTTCGTGGAGCTTTACAAGAAAGGCCTCATCTATCGCGGCAAACGCATGGTGAATTGGTGCCCCGCGACGCTCACGGCGTTGTCCGATGAAGAAGTCGATATGGAGCCGCAGTCGGGGTGGCTTTGGTACTTTAAGGTGGAAGTCGTTGGAGACCCCCTCACCCCGGCCCTCTCCCCCAGTGGGGGAGAGGGGGCTAGAACCGCGGCCGAGGGAGAGAAACCCGCCACAGGTCCCATTGTTGACGAGCAAGGCAGGACGTGGCTTCTCATCGCCACGACACGGCCAGAAACGATTCCTGGCGATACGGCTATCGCTGTCAATCCGAAGGATCCTCGCTACGCGCATTTGATCGGCAAGCGCGCGATCCGGCCGCTGCCGCCCGAATTGCCTCCCGAGAAGAAGCTGATTCCAATCATCGCGGACGAACACATCGATCCTGAATTCGGCACCGGCGTGCTCAAGGTGACGCCGGCGCATGACAAAGCGGACTTTGAGATCGGCCAGCGGCACGGACTCCCGGCGGTGGATATCCTCAATCCCAACGGCACGATGAACGAGCTGGCCGGCGTTGATCTGTGCGACCTGGACCGCTTCGAGGCGCGCAAGGTTGCGGTGGAGAAACTCAAGGCGCTCGGCGCGCTCGTGAAAGAGGAACCGTACGAAAATAAAGTCGGCTTCAGCCAGCGCGCGAAAGTGCCGATTGAGCCGCGCTTAAGCGAGCAGTGGTTCCTGAAATATCCGGCGGTTGCCCAGGCGAATGCGTGTGTGGAACAGGAGGAACTGGGGAGCGCACGCGCCCCGCGTGCTGCCGTCGGCGCCCTCGCCGACGGCCTCGAGGTCGTGAGAGATTCCATTGGCGCTGGTGAATATCGACTGCAAAATGCGGCGGACGAGGCGTCCGCCGCAGCACGCGCGCGCGCGTGCGCTCCACGCATGCGTTTCCATCCGCAGCGATGGGCGAAGGTCTATGATCATTGGATGACCAACATCCAGGACTGGTGCATCAGCCGGCAATTGTGGTGGGGGCACCGCATTCCAGTGTGGACAATGGAATTCGCGTCAGAGGAATTAGCTCATCAGGGTGAAAACCTGCTGCGCGGCATTGGCGACGAAATTGTTTTCCATCGTGATAGAGGTTCAATTACTGCGGCGACAGCACACGACGGAACAATACATTACTTCGAGATGCATGGGTGGAAGCAAGACCCCGACGTTCTCGACACCTGGTGTAGCTCGTGGCTCTGGCCGTTCGCCACGATGGGCTGGACTGGCGACAAAGCCGTCGATGAGAAAAACCCGACGCTGAAGGCTTTTTATCCCACGACCGACCTCGTCACCGGCCCGGACATCATTTTCTTCTGGGTCGCGCGGATGATCATGGCGGGGTACGAGTTCATGGGCGATCTGCCCTTCCGCAACGTCTATTTCACCGGGATTATCCGCGACAAGCAGGGCCGCAAGATGTCGAAGTCGCTCGGCAACTCGCCGGACCCGCTGGAATTGATCGCCAAATACGGCGCAGACGCTCTCCGTTTTGGAACCATGCGCAGCGCGCCGCTTGGGCAAGACGTGCTTTTCGATGAGAAGGACGTCGAACTGGGCCGGAACTTCTGCAACAAGCTGTGGAACGCCTGCCGCTTCCGCCAGATGCAGGGCGGCGAAAGCGAAGGAGAGATCGAACCGGCGTTGCTCGGCAGCGACGACAAATGGGTCCTGCTGAAGCTCGATCAGGCGATTCGCGAGATCGACGCGGCTTTCGCGGAATACCGCTTCAACGAAGTCACGCAGACGCTCTACCGCTTCTTTTGGAGCGAGTATTGCGACTGGTATGTGGAAGCGAGCAAGGCAGCGCTGGCGCGCCCCGTTGAATCGTTAAAACGTGAAATCGTTACGCCGGAAAACACTTCAACGCTTCAACGCTTCAACGCTTTAACGAGCGCTGACGCTCGCCGGGCCAACAAGCTCGCGGTCATCGACTTCGTGCTGGGCCACACGCTGCGGTTATTCCATCCGTTTTTGCCGTTCATTACCGAAGAACTCTGGCATGGATTGGGTTACCACAAGGACCTGCCCAACGATCAAGGCGGGAATACCATCATGTTCGCGCGCTGGCCCAAGCCTCTGGACGAGGCGTTCAAGCAACACTACGGGCTGGATGAGAGCGACGGACGATTTGTGAACGCGAAGTACGAGCTGGTCAGCCAGGGCCGCAACTTGAGGCGGGAAGGGAACATCCCTTCGAGCAAGCGAGTGAAGTTCGTTTTCAAGCCCGCGCATGATCTCGCGCCGGGCGAAGCGGAAGTGCTGAAGTTGCTGCTCAATGCCGATCCGTTCCAGGTGACATCGAATTACGAACCCCCGAAAGGGACACCCGTTGTCCATTCGGTGCTCGGCGAGCTCTATTTGCCGCTGGAGGGCTTGATCGACATCGGCGCGGAAAAAGCGCGGCTCGCGAAGGAAATCGGGAAACTGGACACCGAGATTGAGAAACAACGGCAAAGACTGGGCAACCCTGATTTTGTCCAAAAGGTGCCTCCGCAAGTCTTGGAAGAGCACAAAAATCGGCTGGCGGCCCTTGAGACCAAACGAAGCCAGCTCCAAGCTTCGTTGGACAGACTAAGCTAGATTCTGCAGGGCCTCCGCGAATGTTGCCAATTCCCGCAAATGATGGGCCAGATCACTTCGGCAGCCAATAAATTAGGGCGACCTGCCCCAAGGAAAGAAGGACAAACATTGCCCACGTGACGAACTCTCGCGTCCTCAAGCTCCTTTGGCGTGTTTGATTCAGCCAGAATTGGATTTTCACACCCCCGAACTCAAGCAAGTCTCCATTCTTGAGAACGGCCTGCTCGATGCGTTGGCCGTTCACGCAGACGAAAGCGTCCGGGGACGTCCTCAGGGTAAATCCGTGCAGCAGGTCCAGATCAAGCTCCAGATGGCGATCCCAGACTCCGGCGTCTTCTACCCTCAGATCTGAGGAGGCATTCCGCCCAATCGCGCAAGGGAATCGTTCGACGGACTGAACCGAACCGGCTAGCTTTCCCGTGAGGAATCGAAGTTGGATCATCAAAAATACCGGCGCGGCACAAATATCCGGTCGTCCGGATACACCGGCAGATCCAATTCGCGATTTCGCTGGGCTTTCTCGCAATTCACAATGATCGGCTTGCCGCCGGCGGCGCGCGTGACCTGCACACGGCTTTTCTTGGCAAAATCCGTGAAATCTCCCGCCGCCGCGATGGCTTTGAGCACGGTCATTCCGCCGACATACGGATAGTTCAAAGGCCGATTCACTTGTCCGCCAACGTAGAAATAGCGGACATCCGGATTCACGGACACGTTCAGACGCAAGTAATATTTCGGAACGTAGAGCTTATGGATCGCTTGCTGGAGCACCGTGCGAGTCAGGCTGGCCGCCTTGACCTGGCCCACGAGCGGCAAGGTGATGAATCCGTCCTCGTTGATCCGGTCCTCCACTCTTGGAGGAGGTTCGAGAACACCGGAGAAATTGATGATGACAGCATCGTTGGGGCGGAGCAGGTCTGTGGACCCCACGACCTCGGTCGGCGTCGCCTTCCCGCTTACGGCCGGATCGACCGGAGGCATCGTGCCCATCGTTCCACATCCTGCAAGGACCGCGGCCAAAAACAGAATCCCCGCCAGACGGAGAGACAACCCAACAGCTTTAGGAACAGAATTCATGTCCACGACTACTTATCGAGGTTGCCCGCGAAGAACAATTAATATTTTTGTTTAATCTCCAATCCGCCGCGGTCGCTCGACGCGGTTTTGGGTTCGCCATTCTTCTTGGTCGAGGGCTCGCCGTCATCGTGTTTCGAGTAGTAATCGTAGTAGTAACCGCTGTAGTAGTAGTAGTACGAATCCTGGGAGATATTGATGTTGTTCAACACCACGCCGAGGAGGTTGCCGCCGACCTTTTCCACCATCTGCTTCGCGCGAATCGTCATGGCCTGTGGATACTTGCGGTATTGAATCACCAACAGGGACATATCCACCACGCTGGCCAGGATGGACGCGTCGCTCACGCCCATGATCGGGGGCGAATCAAAAAATACAAAATCATAGCGCGCTTTGACCGCGTGAATGAATTCTTTCATTTGGGGGGAATTGAGCACGCCCAGGGAGCTGCTGGGCAGCTTGCCGCTGGCCAGAAAATGCAGGGTGGGCAAGCTGGTGGTCTGGATCACCTCTTCTAACGTGTTTTGCTTCAACAAGAAGTTGGTCAAACCGAGGGAATTGGAAACGTTCAGGAGCTTGTGGAGACTGGGCCGCCGCAAGTCTGAATCGACCATCAGGACGCGCTGCCCGTTCTGGGCAAAAACGGTGGCCAAGTTGAAAATGGTGGTCGATTTTCCTTCGCCGGCTCCACCGCTGACTACGGTAAGCGAATTCAAGGCTGGATCCTTGCGCGAGAACATAATATTCGTCCGAAGGACCCGGTAGGCTTCCGCATGCGGACTCTCCGGCCCTTCCTCGATGAGCGCGCCGACGTTTTGCGGGATGACACCCAGCACCGGGGCTTGGACAGCGCGTTCCACGTCGTCGATGGTCTTCACGCTCGTGTCGAGGTATTCAATAAAGAAAGCCAGGCCGAACCCCATCAGCAGACCCACAACGACTCCCAAGGCGATATTCAGAGGGATGTTGGGCCGCACCGGACGGAGGCTCGCTTCAGCGATGTCCACCACTTGCACCACCGATTTCTTCGGCAGAGCGGCATCGACCTTCTCCTGCAGGATTCGAAGCTTAATCGTCTCATAGATGCGTTGCTGCGTTTCCACGTTCCGCTTGGCTTGGAAATAGGGACGATACGCCTCAGTCTGAACGGCGTCCCTCTGCCGGGCCTTCCTTTCTACTTCGTCCAAGGCGGCAATGCGGGCTGCTTGCACAGCCGCCTGCGTTTGGAGGCCTTTCAGAATCCCGTCCACGCGGTTGTCAATCTGTGCATTCAGGCTGGCCATCAATGAGGACAGTTGGACGATCTTCGGGTTGTCTTCGCCCAGTTCCTTGACGTAGGCGGCAAATTCATTCTCGGTCATGGCGAACTTGCTGAGGAGCTCCGTCAGATGAGTATCCGGCGACGCCGTCGGGATCGCTCGGCGCAGCTCTTCCTTGGGCAAACCTTTCAACTTCTCACACAAGGTGTTGTACTGCGTGAAGAGCGACTGCGCCATCACTCGGTCCCGGTCGATCATGCGCACGGTGTCCGGCTCGACGATCGAGACAGCGCCGCCTGCATCGATGTCGGCAACGCCGAGATCTTTCCGCAACTCGTCCATTTTCTTTTGCGCCTCTAGGAGCTTCTCTTCTTGCTCTTTCGCTTGTTCCTCCAGAATCCTAACACTTTCCGCCGACGCCGACGTCGTTCTCGCCAAGCGGCTTGTTTTGTAGTTGTCGGCAATCGCATTTGCGATTTGCGCCGCCAGGAATCGATCCTCATCGAAGACTCGGATCTCAATTAAACTCGTGTTTCGAGACTGCCGGACATCAATCTGCTTGGCGAGGAATGGATAGGTCTCCGAGACCTTCAACGGGGTCGCGGTCCCGTAGCGCTCAGAAAACTTCAGGTGCAGACTGAGGTTCGAGATCACCGGGAAAAGCACCATTTTGGATTTGATCTTTTCAAACTCCGTTTGAATGAAATAGGGATCGTGGGAAGTCGGAGCCTGAACTCCCATGAGCAGCGGCGCGATGTCGGTTGTGTCTTTGCCGACTTCGATTCGGACAGTGCTTGAGTACGACTCCGTCAAGATGAAGGTTACGGCCGTCGTCGTGAGGACGACCAGCAAGAACACAGCCAGGATGACGGTCTTGCGGATGCGGATGATCCGCCAATAGTCCAAAAAGTGCAATTTTGCTTCCGACGTCTGCGTAGTCTTCGGTGCTTCCATAAGAAAAAAAAGGAGGCTAGAGTTTCGATCCAGCCTCCCAAACTAACGTTCAATCTTTTTAGCTAGTAAGTCGCACGGACCCCGACATACACGCGGTTTCGCGAGAAACTGCGGTCCGTCAAGTCTGAGTCGAGTCGGTCGAAGTTGTAGCCGACTTCGGTGGTGATGAATTTATTGATCTCGTAGGAAAGGTTGAGGCCGAGGAGGAAGAGATCTTCCTTTTGGTTATTGGCGCCGCCGGATTCAAACGCTGCGTGCTGGAACTGAGCCACCAAGTTTCCATTGAGCTGAGGCGTGATCCTGTGATTAAGAGTGGAATAGACGGTGGTCGCTTCCTGGTCCAACGTCGGGGTCATGGCGGTGATGAACGCGATATCCGTGGCTAGGCGCATGTGCCGCACGCCAAGCTGCAAATAACTTCCGGGGTTATAGGTCCACGTAAGGCTGGTATCTGCGTAAGGATTCACCTGGGAATCATCGACGTTGTCATATTCCGTCACTTGAGCGCCGAGCCGGGCCGAGGCGTTCAACTGCGGGTTGAAGCTGTGATCCGCCCCGACATACACGTAGTGGGAAGTGCTGTCTCGGGCATCGCTCGGCACAGCCACCAGTCCGGCAGGAGTGAAGGCCAAACCCAGTATCTGATCTTCGTCATAAGAGGTCGTCCCATACTGATAACCCAAGATACCGACCGTGCTTGGCAAGGCCTGCCAGCGGCCATTGACGGTAAACAGGTGTTCCATCCGGTCCAGCAACGCGGAAAGAGCCCCGATTCCCTCCTTTTCATAGTCGTAGAAGGAATTCGAGTATCCCAACATAGCGCCCAATTGCTCCGTGAGGCCGGCGGTCAGGTCGATGTTGGCGGTATTTCGAATGTTATTTCCCTCGACGCGGATGGGGACAGGGATTCCGGCGCCCGGTTTAGCGAGCAGTTCCGGCTCTTGAGCGGCGGCGAACGAATCGCTCACGTCCAGCTTGTAACGTTCGGTGAAAGTGTGGCTCAATTTAAGGTCGGCTTGGTGCGTGTGATCCGCCGTGTCGCTCTCTCGGTCTTCATAATACCGCAACCCATAGACATAGCTCAAACCGATATAAGTCTGAGGGAGGACCCAGTTGAGACCGAGGGCAGGGCTGACTTCGAAGCCAAAACTGTCTTGTTTGGACAAGCCGCTGGGTGATTGCGAAGGCCGTGTCACATAGTTGTCATCATAGAAGCCACGCAACGTCGCCGAGACACTCCAGGGCTTGGTGGTTTGGAACGAGGTCAGTTGGGGCGCCGGGGCATACTGAGCCTGCATACTGGCCGCGCCCAACGCGACTAATCCCGCCGAGGTGATGATTTTTTTCATATCGTAAAATCCTATTCAAACAAGTTTGTCCCAAGAACCGTTCTCTTGAAGTGCGTTCTTTTTACGTTTTGGCAAGAGGGTTGTCAAACAGAAATCTTGGCAAATTTCTTACTCCAAGCACTTAAGGCGCCTCGCGCTACCATCTCACGCGATCCGACAAAAAGAGCTGGCCGCTTTCCAAGAAACTGGGATGAGCCTTCTTCAAAGGAAAGCCTTCGGGCACGTTGTGCTTCGCCAGACTCTCGACCATGAACCTGCCCCAGTCGTAATTCTTGTCTCTGGCCATCTGAGAATGAAAGCGGGCGTCACTTGTCATGGTCGTCAGATAGAGCGCATAGACCGGCCGTTGGTAGTCGTTGATCCTGAAGAAATCGCTGGTGATGGCCCGCTTTGCGTCCGCGGGGGCGTCGAGGGTCACCCAAACACAGCGCCGGTCGCCGTACCAAGCCACCGCCCACGGCATGTCGCTCATGATCAACTCATCCTCCTTCATCCACTCCGATATTTGTCGAATCGTGGGCGGGTAGTATCGAATGAGTGAAATGTCGAAGTTGTCCGGCGGCGCGTAAGGGTGGTACACGATCGGAATGGACCGGGGCGGCAGCAACGTGAGAATCAGCGGTGAACAGGCGCACAGACAAAAGGCCGCCGTCACAGCCGAGCGCAGTTGAGGGAATGGCAGGTTGACCTGATCGAGCAAGATGAAGTACATCGCGACGCCAAAAATGAATGCCAATGGCGCCGCCAAGACCAAGAGATTTTCCGAGTTGATCTCGGGCGATTCAGCGCTGAGGTGTGTTTTTCCCAAAGCCTGAACCACAGCCAATACCCCCAGACTCAGCAGCGCAAAGACCCGGCTGCGATTCAAGCCTGTGTTTCTAAACGGCAGGAGCAAACCCGCGAGAAAAAACACCGAAGCCCAGTTGCCGGCAAGATTCGGGAGATCGGCCTCCACGATCGAGCGCGAGTTGATCAGCAGTTTGCGGAGGAGATCCGACGACTCGACGCGGCTCAAATCCGCCTCAAATTCCTTGGTCAAAAAGCGCTCCAATCGGTTTCCTTGAAGCAGAGGAGTGTCCTGATAAAGAACATAACCGGCCGTCCCAAAAGGTGTGCCGCTCAGGCTATAATTCCTCGCGATCCATGGACCGACCACAACGACGAACGCCCCCAAGGCTGCCGCAATCACAAGCGTCCGGCGCTGTCCCAAAAAGAGGGCCAGGAAGCCGAGGATGGGAAGCAGCATCCAGCCAAAAGAATACCGAGTCAATCCGCCGAGGCCGGCCAGCACACCGGTGGCGATCGCCATGCCGAGGAACCACGCATTGGGTTTTGTCCCCGTCCTGTTTTGCTCCTCTAATTCCGCCAAACACCACGCGATCCCCAGAAAGATCACGACCAGCAGCATCGTCGAGAGCCCGGACACACTGAACCGCCAAAACACGTTGGTGCCGGCAAAAATCAGCGCTGAGACCCAAGCGACGGACCGGTCGAACCACCGGAGCGCCAAACGATAAACCAGGAAGACAGCCACGAAGAACAACCCTTGGTTGAACATCGCGATTAAGAACTCCGGTTGATGGCGCCAAAACTGGACTCCCTTTGGAACATCGAAACGAAATGGGAAAACCTTCATCAGCCCGCTCAGGAGGAGCGGATAAACGGGCGGGTTGGCCAAGTCTGGATGAGGTTCGTTCAACACCCGGCTATCCTCGCCTTGCACGCGCTGTAGCAAATAAATGCTCAAAGGCCGGATGAAGTCGGTCGTGTAACCCTTCCCTTCGGAGATGTTCCGGCCAAGCTGCGCCATATCCATCGCTTCCTGGGTCGAAAAATTCTTGTACTCGCGGAGGTCGTACACCACGGTCAACGCCAGCAAGCCCAAGATCACCGCCACCAACCTCACGTGGCGGGTGCCTTCTCCGACCTCGAACCTGTGAATCAATTCCTGTATTCCCGGTATCATTAGAATCCTTCGAGGTGGTAGGTGTGCAGTTTGCGATGCAACGTGCGGCGGCTCATTCCGATCTTCTTCGCGGCCAACGTCCGATTGCCTTTGGCTTCTTTTAACGCGCGCATGATGAGCTGCTTTTCCGCTTCTTCCACCGTCAAATCCCCTTGAGCCAGCAAGGCATGCGCAGTCGGGGCGGCCCTGTTGTCCACGCCTGCGCGGACGGCCGGGGAAAGGTTATGGGGTTCAATTTTGTCCGACTGCGACAAAACGACCGCTCGCTCGATTTCACTCCGCAATTCGCGAACGTTGCCGGGCCAAGGGTGCATCATCAACGCGTCCAGGGCTTGCGGACTGAAATCCTTGACGGGTTTGCCGTGTTCCTTGGCAAACTCTTTCAAAAAGCTCGTGGCGAGCAACGGAATATCGTCCACTCGCTCCCGCAGCGGCGGCAGCCAAATCTCGACGACCCGCACGCGGAAGTAGAGATCCTCGCGAAATTTCCCCGCCTTGACCAGTTCCGCCAAGTTCTTGTTGGTCGCCGTGATCAGTCGGACATCGGCCGTCAAGGTCTTGTTCGAGCCGACGCGTTCAAACGTTCGTTCGCCCAAAAAACGCAGCAGCTTGACTTGGATGGTAGCATCAATCTCGCCGATTTCATCCAAGAACAAGGTGCCCCCTTGCGCCTGCTCGAAACGCCCGATCCGCCGCTCGTGAGCGTTCGTAAACGCGCCCTTTTCGTGGCCGAAAAGTTCGCTTTCCAAGAGGGTCGGCGAAAGCGCCGCGCAATGGACGGCAACGATCGGGTGCTTGGACCGAGGGCTGAGCTGGTGAATGGCTCTGGCAATGAGTTCTTTTCCGGTTCCGCTCTCGCCTTGGATCAACACCGTGACCACGGTCGGCGCCACCTGCCGGACCATCTCGAGGACATGATGCATCGCCGGTGACTCGCCGATGACCTTCTCAATGCCGAACTTCTTATCGAGTTGTTGCTTGAGCGATACGTTCTCGGTCTCGAGCGTTTGATGACGCAAGGCGCGGACGATCCTCATTTCCAGTTCGTCGATCTGGAGCCGCCCCTTGGCGATGTAATCGTCGGCGCCGCGTTTCATCGCTTCGACGGCGACTTCTTCGGATCCATACGCTGTCATCAGGATGCACACCGGTGGCTTGGACAACGATTTGGCCCGCATGATCAATTTCATCCCGTCGTCTGTGGGCAGCCGGAAATCAGTCAGAAGCACGTCAAAGTTCTCTCGTTCCAAGAGTTTCATGGCCGCCGGGGCGTCATCGGCGATGTACACGTCGTACCGATCCTCCAGCGCCGCCCGCAGGCCATCCCGCGTGGGCTTCTCGTCATCCACAATGAGGAGTGTCGGCTTAATCATGGAGGTGGGCTTCGAGGAGCCGGGGGTGCCGTTCGCGCAAAGGCAGCGTCACGCGGAACGTGGTGCCCTGGCCCAGCCGGCTGTCCAGTTTGATCTTCCCGCCGTGCGCTCGGACGATGCGCTGCACGATCATCAGTCCCAGGCCCGACCCTTTCTTTTTCGTCGTAAAGAACGGGTCGAAGATCCGGTTCAGTTGTTCCTCGGGAATGCCGCGCCCTGTGTCCGAAAGGCTGACCCAGACTTCGTCGGCGTTGACGCCGGTTTCCACGGTCAGGACTCCGCCCTTGCTCATGGCGTGCATCGCGTTTTTCGCGAGGTTCACCAGCACTTGTTTGATCTGAGCCGGGTCGAACGGCGCGTTGGGAAACGGGCGAACCAGCTTCTCATGGACGGTTTGTCCGCGATTCTGGAATTCCGCGCGCAGTAATCTCAGAGTCTCGAGCACCACATCGTTCAGCGAGGCCATCCTGATCTGCGGAGGACTCGGGCGAATGGCTTGGAGGAACTGCGTGATAATATAATCCAAGCGGCTGATTTCCCCTTTGGCCACGGAAAGGAATTCTTCCAGCTTTCCTCCGATCTCTTCGACTTCGGCGGGATCGTGCGGCGGTTCCGTCGCCAGCCGATCCGGAGCCGCCGGAGCGCTCAAGTCCCAGGCGCCGGAGCTGCGCCGAAGCTTCTTCAGCTCTCGTTCCATCAATTGGAGATGGAGATTCAGCGCGTTGAGCGGATTGCCAATTTCGTGCGCGACGCTCGCCGCCAGCAGAGTCAGCGCTTGGACACGTTCGCTCTCGATGGCTTCGAATGTTTTCTGCCGCGCTTCGGTCGCGTCGTGCAAGATCAGCGCCAGACCGGACTTGCCACTGCGCTCACCATCCAGCGGCGCCGCATACAGCCGCAAAAAACGCTGGCGAGGATAGGCAATCTCGAACTCGTGGCGAACCACTCGCTGTCCGCCGGCGCTATCCAAGGAGGACAACTCCGCCCAGTTGAGTTGTGGAAGGTACCGTGAGAGCGGCTGGCCTTCGATCGCGCTGTCCGCAAGGCCCAGAAGTTGAGTGGCACCGCGGTTCGAATAAAGAATCCGGCCGCTCTCGTCCACCACCAAAATGCCGTCCTCGATGGTGTTGAATAATGTCTCCAGAAAGCTTCGTTCGCGGGCCAGGCGCTGCACGACGGCCTGCAGGCCGTGGGTGTCCATCCGCCCCATGCGGCCCAGAATCTTGTCCAGGAAACTGGATTTTGCGGCAGGCATAATCCTTTACCGTTTCAGCCATCCCTTCTTTTTGAAGTAGCAGTAAGTCGCGGCGGTGGACAAAACCGTAACGACCGCGGCCAGCGAATAGCCCGCTCTCCAATCGAGTTCGGGCATGTGTTTGAAGTTCATTCCATACCAGGTGCCAACCATGATCAGGGGCGTCGTGATGACCGTGATCATGGTCAGGAGTTTGACCACTTCTCCAGTCTGGTTGGACGACATGTTGAGATAAACTTGCAGAATTCCCGTCAACGAGTCGGTGTAATTCTGCGCGAGTTCCGAGATGTGGAACAAGGCATCGTACACGTCGCGGTAATACGGCACCAAATGCGCGCGGATCAGTTTGAATTCTCCCCGGGCGAAGCGAGCCAGCACCTCTCGTTGCGGGCCGATGATCTGGCGAAGATGCAGCACCTCCTTCTTAATCTGCAGAATCTTGTTGAGCGTGCCCTTGTCCGGACTCTGCAACGCCATGGTCTCCAACTCGGCAATCTCCAGGGAAAGTTCTTCCAAGGCGGGCTTGTAGTTCTCGACAATCGAGTCCAAAAGCGTATGCGCCACGCGGTCCGGTGCCCGCGCAATGTGCACCGTGCTCCGCATGCAGCGCTCTTCCACCGAAGAAATACTCCGGAGGGACACGTCGTGGTAGGTGACGAGATAGTTTTTTCCCAGGAAGAAATTCAACTCGCTCGTCGCAAACACCCCATCCTTCCGACTGTAATCGACCGCGTGAATCACCATGAAAAGATACGGCGCAAAGCGGTCTTCCTCCTTGGGGAGATACTCCTCCACTTTGGGTGACGGACTGGCCGCCACGCAGTCTTCAATCGAGAGGGGATGAAAGTGGAAAACGTCTTCCAAGAGAAATTTCGTCTCTTCGGACGAAGGATTTTCAAGGTCCACCCACAGGAACAGATTCGTGTCCGCCAATAACGTAGGCATGAGAAAGATTTCGATATCTTTCGTGTGCAGACGGCCTTGTGTTGTAAAAGCAAACGAACGAATCATGCTTCGCCTCAAGCAAACCCCGCCGGGTGCTGCGCCAAGATGACGCGCATCTTAGGCCGAACCTTCTTCAACGCAAGTTCGATCAGCTCCGATTACGACTTCGCCGTGAAACGGCTTGACCCATTCCTGGACATGAATCGGAGCTCGTTCGATCAAGTGTCGCTCCATCTCCAAGGCCAGCAGATCATCTTGGGGGCTATCCTGAAGCCGTCCTACGGCAATGTCGCCGAATACGGCATTCAACTGGTTGGCCTCGATCCCTATCCAAAGGAAACAGTCGCAACGCTCTTCGAATTGGTGAAATCCACCGTGGTTGCGGGGCCGACAGGCCAGGCCTACTACATTCCAAGTTTTGAACAGGCCGCGTCCGCGCAAGCCGGCCGAGCTTTTTACGAATCGAAAGGCATCCCGCTCAGCGGCGCCGACCGCTGGATTCAAGGCAATCAGACCTATTCCGCTGGCTGGGCCATGGGCCGGCTCAAGCTGGTACCCGCGGCTGAAATCGCCACGGCTTTCTCGCAGGGCCGTTTGTCGCCGGAGGACATTCTGCTCACGGATGCAATCCCGGCAGAAATACCCGTCCTGGCCGGCGTCATTTCACTGGCTGCCTCCACCCCCAACTCGCACGTCGCAATCTTGGCCAGGTCGTTCGGGATACCGTTCGTCCATCTGGCGGACCCGTCGGACCGCGAACAGGCCCAGAAATTGGTGAATCGCGAGATCGTACTCCGCGCCGGCGAGCCTGACGACGGCGGCAAGGTGGACCTGATCGCGGTGGATGCGGCTTTCGACCCGGCGCTCAAGGCCGAGATCCTTGCCCTAAAGAATCCGCCGCCACTCCAGGTTCCCCGCAAACAGCGCTACGGCGCCTTGACCGCTTCCACGGACAACCTCGTTCCGTCCGACATCAAATTCTTCGGCGGCAAGGCCGCCAACTTTGGCTTGCTCCGCCGAAGTATCCCGGCCAACTCGCCGGTGGCCATCGCTTTCTCCACGGATCTTTGGGATGACTTCATGGATCAGACTCTGCCAAACGGCCGGTCTTTGCGCGCTGAGATCAAGGACCGGCTCGCCGGCAATGCGTTTCCTCCGAACATGCCCGCTCTGACGCAAAGCCTTTCGGCAGTCCGGAAACTCATCACGGACACAGCTCGCTTCTCGCCGGCTGGGCCATGACAGGCTTGGCAATGCTCTCGCATGAAGATTTTGTGAGGGACCGTGGGCGGGGCCGAATCGTGCGCTCGGATTTTTTTGCCGGGGAAATCGAGCCCGACGAATTCGTTCTCGCGGAAAGGCGCGGCGGCCCTGTCCGCTTTCACATGGCACTGCAGGCACTGGGAGAATTCCTCATGCGGCACCGGAGCAATTGGTTGGTGATGCAGCTCGATGCGATTCTGAATCGCGTGACATTCCAAACAATCCGTGCTCTTCCGTTCCGAGCGAAGGCTGTGCGACACCGGCGGCGGCGCACCGAAGAACGCCCGGCTGGCCGCGATGCGTCGGCCAATGATCGCTTCGCGCGCAGGCTGGCGGAAATCACGAGTGGATTCGATACCGGCGGACTCATTGGCAGCCTCCAGGGCCTTTTGGCGAGCCTTCGAATCATGAGCCCGTCCACTGGTGGGGCGAGACTCCTGTCGAGCCCTGACTTCTTTGCCGGCAAGGATTCCAGGGCTCGACAGGAGTCTCGCCCCACCCCACGGTTCCTGGGGAGTAGCGGCCATTAGGTTGGACTCATGTCGTTCGTCCGCCTCCGGAACGCGCCATCCAAGGATCATGGCGAGGCCGGCCAGAAGAACAATCATCGCTTTCATAGATGTTCTGCAAATCCCGGGCTCCGCTGGGCGAACACCCCAGCGACACATGTATCCGCGTCGGTCGGTCCGGAAGGGGAGCCGACAATGGCGCGCCAGCGTTTGGACTGCGCGCGATTTATCGCCGCTTTGTCAACCATACGGAGACCCAAACAGTCACACTCGTTGATTCGCGCCGGGTCGGAGACCGGCGCTCCGGTTCGTGTCATGTGGATCGCTCATGGCTTTAAGCCTTCTCGACTCGGACCGCGCATTTCTTGTAATCGGGCTCTTTTGAAAGCGGACAGTAAGCTTCGAGCGTGAGCTGGTTGATCAGCCTGGATTCATCGAATCAAGTTTCATAGGAATCCTCGAAGTTGTGATAAACGAGCCTCACGCTCATCACTCCTGGGATATGTTCGAGGCGTTCGTAGAGCTGCATCGCCTCTTCGCTGGTCGGCGTGGTCGCGGCGAGTGGCAGGCCTTGTTCGGCCACCTGGCCGGAGGTGACTTCAGGCATGGCTTTGACCGCGGCCAATACCGTGGCTTGGCGTTCGTGTTCGAAACGGATGACGTAACCGGAGTATGGCATAAACGGAATGTTTACAGTTTGAGGGAATTGGCTTTGCGGCTGAAGTGAATGACGAATTTCGAATGAGGAATGACGAAGGAAGGAGGCAAATCCGAATGAGTAAGAGCGTGTTTTACAAATGGGTGGAACGGGCTACCAGCCCGTTGTCGGCGGCAACTTGCCGCCGAGAATGGCGGCAGGTTGGCAGCCTGCCGCAACAGGCCAGTGGCCTGTTTCACCCAAAAGGCATTTTCAAAACACGTTTTAAGAGCGCGGCGTGGCGGACCCTTCACCCAACCTGGTCGGGCGAGACTCCGGTCGAGCCCTGGCATTGTTTCGGGCAAGAAAGTCAGGGCTCGACCGGAGTCTCGCTCCACCGGAAGGATTCTTATCCTCCACCATTCGAGCTTCGTCATTGGAAATTCTTTCATCATTCGGCTTTCGTCCTTCGTCATTTGGCGTACCGCTGCTGGAATTCCTTGCGCTGCTGGTTCCGCAACGACTTCTCGTTCGGGTCGATTTTGTTGATGTACCATTGATGATTCGCTTGGTTCAGCGTTCCATCCAGAAGCTTGGCGAGCTTCTCGGAGGCGGACCTTTTTGGCGCGTCGGTTGACTGCCGATGCTTTTCCGCCAGTTCTTCGAGTTCGGGGATGTATTCGGTGTAAAATCGTTTCGCGATTTCGTACGTGCCGTGCCAATGCGTGAAATCCGGTCCCATCATGGAGACGCCGTGGCGGGCGCGGCGTCCCTCATGGTGCCAGATTTCGTACCAAACGAAGTCCACCTTGCTGCTGAACCTCGGCTGCCGGATCAGCGGTCCGGCCGCCTCGTAGAGCGCCAAGCCGGGCTTGGCGAACTTGTCATGATAGAGGTCGATCAAGCTGTCGTACTGAAGATAGAACGCATCGGCGAAATTCTGGTTATGGCAATTGAGGCAGACGTTGACCATGTTGGCCCTCCGTTTCTGCCAAGGCACGTCTTTGCCGGAGAGGCCCAGCTTCGCGTCGGAAACTTCCGGCCGCACCGAGAGTTCGGGACGGTTGTTCCAGGAAATCCGCAGGCCGACGTCGTGCGTCACGGCTTGATCCTTGGTCGCGCTCATGTGGCAAGTCGCGCAAGTAGGCGCGGCGGTGTAATCTTCGCCCACGACCCACTTGGCGTTGTCGAGTTTCATCTTGTCGATGTTGGCGTAGTAAGCGATGCCGTGTTTGGATTCGTTGTAGATCTCAAATTGCGGATGGTCCGGCCCCATATGGCACTTGCCGCAAGTGGCCGGAGTGCGGGCTTGGGCGGCCGAAAAATCGTGTCGCGCGTGGCAAGCCGTGCAGGCGCCCTCGCTCCCATCGGGGTTCAAACGGCCAATGCCGGTGTTCGGCCACGTGGCGGGGTCGGGTTTGTTGTTCGGCCCGATCTTGATTTCTGAGCCGTGGCACTGCCAGCAGCCGTTGACGGCCGCCGAAGAATTCCCGTGTGGAAACGCGGCGGTCTTGAAAGCGCGATTCCCTTCGACGATTTCGGCGAGGACGTTGTCCAGCGATCCAAGAATTCGCCCGCCTTTGGCGTGGTGCGACGAGTTGAATTCGGCCACCTCGTGCTCGTGGCAGCGCGCGCAATCTTTGGGCGACACGATCGTCGCGATGATTTCGCCCTGGTGCTCGTAGGCATCGGAATCCTTTTCATTGGCCATGTGGCATTCGTAACAGCCGACATTGGCGCGGTAATGTTTGCTCGATCCCCACTGGCCGTACACGGCGTTGCTCTCCAGTTTGTGGCAAGCGACGCACGCCTTGCTTTGCGGGGACATTTCTTTGAGGGTGAACCCTGCCGAAACCTGCAGCGAGCCTGCGAACAGAACCGCCATCGGCACAAGGATCTTGGTCATCTGAATTTTCATAATGAACTGAGAGTTCTTTGGAGCCTGTCTGAAAGTCACCTTCTGGGTGGAACAGGCCGCCGGCCAGTTGCGGCGGACTGCCAGTCCGCCGGGGCATTTGGCGGCAGGTTGCCGCCAGACACGCGTTGGTAGCCCGTTCCAACCATGCTGCATACAGGCTCTTAGGTTCATTGGACGATAGAAGCCGCACCGGTTCCCCCCGCTGTGGCCGGGGTTGCCTGCGCCCGAAAAGTTCCGTTCATGATTGGGATCGCCACACGCAGCATCCAGGTGTAAAGCAGCGCGCCGAAGGCCCAGATTCCGAGACAAATCAGCGTTTCGTTTAGCGACGGCACGTATTCCACCACTTGGCCGAGAGGCGTAGGAACGAAGCCCGGCACGATCAACCCCATGCCTTTCTCAATCCAAATGCCGACGAACGAAACGACACAGGCCACGTTCAAACCTGGGATGCGCCGGCTCCACGGACTGATCAGCAAGCTCAGCCCGATGAAGTCCAGCGCCATCGCGGTCCAGATCCACGGCACCAAGCCGTCGTGCCCGTGCAGTCCAAAGTAAAGGTATCTGGCCGCAGCCGCGTGCGCCGTGGGCGAATAAAATTCGGTGAATAATTCGCAGCCGAGCAGGAACACATTAATGATCATCGCGACGGTCATGATCATGCGGAGCGTGAAGATGGGTTCGTCCCCGATCCAGTAGCGGGTGACGCGGCGAATGGCCTGAAAGGTCACGATCAAGAGCGCGGGTCCGGCGGCAAAGGCCGACGCTAAAAATCGGGAAGGGACGAGCGGATGGTGCCAATACGAACGTCCGGCCAGACCGACATAGAGGAAGGCCGTTACCGTGTGGATGCTCACGGCCCAGACGATCGAGATGAAAACAAACGGAATGTAGAATTTCTTGGTCGGCTTGCGTCCGAGGTATCTCGAATAAAGCAGATAGCCGCTGATGTGCAGGTTGAGCAACAAGTAGCCGTTGAGCACGATCACGTCCCACGACAGAATGGAGAGCGGCCAGTTGAAAATGCCGAAGGGTGGAATCATGTGATGAAACCGTTCGGGATGGCCAAGGTCCACCACCACGAACAGCAGGCACATAATGATGACCGCTATGGCCATCAGTTCGCCGAAGACCACCACTTCGTGCATGAATTCCTTCTTGTACACGTAGGCGGGGATCACGAGCATCACGGCCGCGGCCGCCACGCCCACCAAGAACGTAAAGTTCGCGATGTAGGCGCCCCAACTGACCTGGTTGGTCATCCCCGTGGTTGTCAGGCCCTCGACGAACTGTTGCGTCCAAGCGTTGAGCCCAACCAGTGCAAGCGCGCTCAACAGGGCCATCCAAGCGTAGAACTTCCAGCCCCCTTGAAATGAAAGGCGGGCCACACGCCAGAGGAATGTGACGTAGTCCTTCATTTCTCAAAGAAGTAGTAGAACCGAGGCTTCGTGCCGACGTCCTCTTTGAGGATGTACACCCGCTTGTGGCGGAGGACATAATTGATCTCGCTGCTCGGTTCGAGAAGATTCCCAAACACGCGAGCGCCAGTCGGACAAACCTCGAGGCAGGCGGGATATTTGCCTTGGCGGGTCCGGTGCAAACAAAATGTGCACTTCTCCACCACGCCCTTCGGGCGAACGCGATTGCTCAGATAACTCTGATCCGGGTTGATCGCCGCCGGCGAAATTCTCGGCTTCTGAAAATTGAAGCGCCGCGCGTCGTAGGGGCACGCCGCCATGCAGTAGCGGCAGCCGATGCACCAGTTGTAATCCACCACGACGACGCCGTCCGGCTCCTGCCAGGTCGCCTGAACGGGGCAGACCTTCGTGCAAGGTGACTCCCGGCATTGGTGACATTGCACCGGCATGTAATACTTGTTTTCCCGCGGAACTTGCTCGGGATTGTAGTAATGGTCCGCCGTTTCCAGGTTGATCGCGCCTTGATCGAGTTCGAGCAGTCGAATATACGACATCTCGATGTCGTCCTCCGAGTCGCGCGACTGGTTGTTTTCTTTCAGGCAAGCGTGGGCGCACTTGCGGCAACCGATGCAACGACTCAAGTTGAGCGCATACGCGTATTGCGCGCCCGCCATGGGTTTGATGTCGCGAACGGAGGCCCGGACGCCGTACTCCTTTTCGCACGCCGCTTCGAGTTTTCTGAGAATTCGCTCAAGGTCTTCGGGCGTGAGCCGCTTGTAATGTTTTTGCAGCAGCGCCTCGATCGTGAGTTCGCCGCGTTCCAGAGCGAGCAGCGGCTTGAGGGCCGCCGCCAAGCCGGCTGCCCCGGCCATCGAGGCGGCTGTCGCTTTGAGGAACGTGCGCCGAGACCGGGGCTGCGCCGCGTTCTCGGTCGTCTTCGGTTTGCCGTCGTTGGCTGGCGGGTTAGTCATGCGCTTGCTCCCACGAATGTCTGCATACTTACGACTTAGCGGTTCCGTGATGTGAGGGTGTGACGGCCGGCGGTGGCTTGGGCGCGCGCCGCGGATACCTCAACGGGGCGAGCGGTTTCATCGCTTGGAACTTTGGCTGATGCGGATCGTGACACTGGATGCAGCGCAGTTGGGTTTGGGGGCCTGTGCTGACGTTCCAATGACCGTTGCGCCGGCCATGCACCCCGGCGTTCCAGTCGCGATAGGTAGTCCCGTGGCACTTGGCGCAAAGCAAGACGACCTCCGGCTCGGGAATCTCCGAGCCATCGTAATCGACAAAGGCATTCCGATTAACAGGGTGATGGCAGTTGAGGCAAAAGCGGTTGTTCCCGTGCTCTAGGCGGACGCTTCGGTGCTCTACCATGGGCCGTTCGTAATGCCATTTGGCCGCCAGCAGTTTGTGGCACTCCATGCAGTTGTAGGTCCAGCCGAGTTTTACCAGGTCCAGTCCTGTGGTCTGCCGAGGAGGCGTCATGTCCAGATGCGTGTCGCTCGTCAGGCCGGTCAGCGGCTGAGACGCAGTGGACCGCTCGACTGTCGGTAGTTGCAGGATCTCCCGCTTGGAACCCTGCCCTGCAGTTTGCGTTCTCGAGCTGTCTGGATTTTTTCGGGAGACTTCGCCTCCTGCCCCAACCCAGCAAATCCACAATCCCGTCGCGCTTGCCGCCCCGAAGAAGGCGAGCCTGGCAAAAGAGACAACGCGAGGCATAGATCAGGCTCGGCCGGCCGAGCGAACATCGAGTAACAGAGGAGTGAGTCGCTTCATGTGCGCCTCGCTGATGCCTCTTGTCGCGCCTGTTCTAAGAGCTGACTAACCGTCTGTTGACATTTATTGACTCCTTTTTGACACGCCTCCCATGAACCGACGGTTCGTAGCCGCCGACGTAAGGAGGCGGACACTCTTGTTGAAACCGAGATCCGCCTCCTCACGTCGGCGGCTACGGTTCATCGTCCCAATGCACGCACGACGTGCTTGGAGGCTTCCTATGAACCACAAGGCGGGGCGAGATTCCTGTCGAGCCCTGACTCCTTTGCCAGCAAGGAAACCAACCAGGCAGCCCCGAGGCTGCCTGGCGGCATGACTACTGGGTTTGAACGGGTTCTGGGCCAGTAGTGAAACTCTGGGCGCTGCGTCTAATCGCTTCCGCCCTTGCGCCGTTTCGCGTTTTCCTTGGCCTGCTCTTTGGCAGCGTCAATGACGTCGCGATGATCCTTAAGCTGATTTTTCAATTCGGCCGCGCGTTTGCGCAATTCCTCTCGAGCTTCCTTCTGCTGCTCAAGAAACGTCTCGCGCTTGTCTTGGATCTGGTCTCGAAGCTTCTCTCGTTCGTCGTTCTTTGTCGCCCCCGCATACTTCTGGCGAAGCTTCTTTTGTTGCTCAAGGAAGGCATCTCGGGCGTCTTTGAACTCGTCCATCAGCTTTTTCATGTCGTCCCGACGCTGCGGCCGGTCGGATTTGTCCCGGGGGTCGAGCCGTTCCGGTCGAGTTGGTTTCTCAGGTGTGGTCACCACTTGCAGAACGCCTGCCTTCACGTCGGTCGATTTGTTCGGCTCCGCCGGCTTCGCTGGGTCCGCTGGCTTCGCCGGGACTGCCGGCCTCAGCGTAGGATCTGCCGGGTGCGTAGGAACCGCAGGTTGGGCGGGGACAGCAGGCTTGGCAGTGTCCATCGGTCTCCCGGCGCCCAGGATGGCTGACGATAGGGTCAACAGTCCTGCATTGTTTGCCTCGTTTGGACGAGGCGAAGTCGCTCGCTGCGCAGGGGCAGCCGGGTTTGCGGGCGTCGTCTGTTCTCCTCGCTCTCCAGGTTCAACGGGTGTGGATCGAGTCGCCGGGGTTGCTGGCTCGGTGGCAATTCTCTCGTCTTGCGAATTCTTTGGTCGAACTGCTTCCTGAGTCTGGGCCCTAGCAGGTTGCGTTATGACGAACAGACCTGCCGCGCAGAGTAGCGCAAGTTTGAAGCTGGGTCTCATATAAGTTGTTGTCTGTCTGCTGCTGCCGTTCTCGTTTCGAATGGGGAGCTGGGTCATGCAGCCCCGTGCATCTGCAATGCCTCGGTGCAGACTTTGTGCCATCCCATTCCCGGAGGAATTTGTCCCCGAGTGAGGGCCAGCAATGCCTCGGTGCAGACTTTGTGCCATCCCATTCACCGGCGCATTGGGCCCGCTGGTGTCGATGGCAATGCCTCGGTGCAGACTTTGTGCCATCCCATTCCGGTTCGCCTAAATGATTCCGAACAAGATAGATAACCAGGAACTCCCTGTGTGGCTGCGTCGCTTCCGCTCCCGGGCATACGGGCATTCGCACCCGTTTCACAGCGATGACAGCCAGCTTTGGGGAATAGTGCCCAACCCCGGAAGCAGTTTTCGAATCTGAGATTCGAGATTTTTGAGTCCGGCCCTCGGCTGTTACGCGGACGGCGCTTGTTCAGACACGCTTTGGATCTTCTGGCCGGATAGCCGATACCGAATGTAGTCGCGCGAAACCCCCAGCAATCGAGCGGCAGCCGACACGTTGTTCCCGGTTTGTTTGAGCGCATGTTGGATCAGGCGATTGATCGCTTCTTCCATGGCAAATCCTTCGGCTGGAAACTTGAATGATTCATTAAACCAATCGTCGCCTGGCTCAGTCCTCGGCGTCTCTTGCTGGGATGCGGTGCCGAGGTGCTCGAATTTCAGCTCCCCTGACTCCTCAAACACAATCGCGCGCTCCAACTCGTGGGCGAGCTCCCGGACGTTCCCTGGCCAGCGGTTTGCCAGCAGGCGTTTCCGTCCCAAAGGATGAAGCGGCTTTCGGGCCAGCCGGTGGCGAGCCGACAATTGGTCAAGGAGTTTCTCCGCAAGCTGTAAGATATCTTCCCCGCGCTCGCGCAACGGCGGGATGAAAACACGAAAAAGGTCCAGCCGATGGTAGAGATCCTCGCGGAATTGTCCGCCCGCCACCACCGCTTTAAGATCGCAATTCGTAGCGGCTATCAAACGGGCATCGACCGCAATCTCCTTGTGTCCGCCGAGGCGCCGGATTTTGTGGTCTTCGATGGCCTTCAACACTTTGGCCTGGAGCGGGAGCGAGAGGCTCGGCAGCTCGTCGAGAAAGAGCGTCCCTCCGTTGGCCGCCTCGAACAAGCCCATGCGCGCCGTCCGAGCGTCGGTGAATGCGCCGCGCTCATGGCCGAACAGCTCGGATTCAGCGAGGCTCTCCGGCAAGGCCGAACAGTTGACTTCGACCAGCGGCTGGCTCGCCCGCGGCCCTTGGTGATGAATCCAGCGCGCGATCGTGGTTTTGCCGGTGCCGGTCTCTCCCTCGATCAAAACCGGCGGCAATTCGCTCTCCAGCCGGCGGTCTGCCGCAAGGATTTTCTCCAACTGTGATTCGAGCGCAGCGAGGGAGGAGCCGAAAAGGAACGTGACGCTTCCGGTGGACGCGTCAGTTCGCTTGTGTTCGGCCAGCCGATCCGTTTGCTTGGCCCGCCGCGCCCGATTGATCACGAGCGGGAGCTGCGCCGGATCAAACGGCTTCACCAGATAATCCAACGCGCCGAGCCGCATGGCTTCGACGGCGCCGTCAATACGGCCTTCGGCTGTCATGACGATGACGCCGGTGTTGGTGGAAAAGCTCTTTTCCTTGAGGAGGCTTGTGCCCACGCCATCCGGGAGATTGACGTCCAGCAGCGCGAAGTCGAAGCTCAGGTCCGCGATCATTTTCTGCGCGCGTTGGAGCGAATCAACGCCTGTCACATCGGCGCCCAAGCGTTCCAAATAGACCATGATTTGTCGTTTGAGGAGCGGATCGTCCTCGATGATCAGAATGCTGAAACCGGTCAGGTTCGCGTTTTGCATGATTCGTGTACGGCATTGCCTCGTCCACGCTCGGTCAACTTAACCTTGTTGGGCCGCAGGAAGCAACGACAGATCGGCTGGGTGATGCATGGCTCCCCTCCTTGGAGAGGCAAGGGGGTGGGTTCATGGTCGGAGCATGCGGCCAACAGGGCGAATGCATCGCGGAGCGCATCTGTCTGATCAATAGGATGTAATCACTTTTTGCGGGACAAACGGTCCGGAACTTTTTAGGCTCGCGGGATGAGCGAAAAGTTTCGATTGCCAAATGGCGAGGAACAGGCGCTGTT
>JACQWK010000074.1 GCA_016209525.1 Verrucomicrobiota bacterium | reverse complement strand
GCACCAGCCTGGTTCATTTCGCCATTCAGTGGATGGAATCGCAGAGCTGATTTTTTCGCTCCTGCATCGCGAAGAAATGCGGTTATTGACGAGACCGTCGGATGAACGACAGGTCGGCGTTTGTAGTCCCGGCTTTAGCCGGTTCGGGCCGCCTAAAGGCGGGACTACAGACCTTCCGCGTGTAGTCCATCCCACGGTCTCCTCTGTATGAGTAAGTTCAAAGGTAAGCAGACACTCTTCACCCGGCCTTCGGCCATTCTCTCCCCATCTGATGGGGAGAGAATGGCCGAAGGCCGGGTGAGGGGCATGTCTCATGTCGGTTTACCTGTGAACTGTTTAACAAATAGTTATTGCTCAGGTGAACTTGTCTCAGGCGAACCTGTACTTGCCCGGCGTCGCCACGTCCGGAAATGGCAAATCGCCGAATTCACATTTCTCCGGGCCAAGTTTGGTCTTCGAGTTCAAAGCTTGATCCCATTCGATGGTCTTCCCGCTGTAAGCGGTCTCACGCCCCAGGATCCCTGTGAGCGTGCTTTCGGCTACGGCGCGAGCCTCATTGAGCGGCTGGCCGGCCCGGATGCTGGCGATCAGATTCTGATGTTCCTGCTGGTACGGATTGGAGTCTTTCTCGCGAAACCGCCAAGGCGTTCCACCTTTGACGAGGATCGAATTCGAGCAATTGCTCGTGCCCTTGGTGCCGACCACGGCTTCGCCAACTTGATTGTCGCAGCCATCCATTTGCCGGCATTGGCTGAACATCCGGACTCCATTGGGATACTCAAACTCCACCGCGAAGTGATCGTAGATGTGACCGTAGGACTTGTTGGGGCGCGCCTGACGACCGCCCATGCCGTAGGCCCGCACCGGATGGGCGTTGAGCGCCCAATTCATGATATCGAGGTTGTGCACGTGCTGCTCGACGATATGGTCGCCCGAGAGCCAGGCGAAGTAGTTCCAGTTGCGCAACTGCCATTCCATGTCGCTCCAACTGGGCTGCCGCTCGACGACCCAGATGACGCCTCCGTTCCAATAACAGCGGCCATAGAGAATTTCTCCAATCGCGCCGTCGTGGAGGCGCCGGATGGTTTCGTTGTAGCTGCGCAGATGCCGGCGCTGTGTTCCCGCTGCGATACCGAGGCCTTTCTGTTTCGCCAACTCGCCGGACTCAAGCACCGAGCGAACGCCCGGGCCATCGACCGCCACCGGTTTTTCCACGAACACGTGCTTGCCCGCCTCGATGGCCGCGCGAAGGTGAAGCGGACGAAAGTGCGGCGGTGTCGCCAGAATCACGTAATTAATCTCCGGCACCGCCAGGAGTTTCTTGTAGGCGTCGAAGCCGACGAAACAGTACTCGTCGGCGATGTCGAGCTTCAGCTTTTTCAGTTGGCCGCGACACGTGTTGAGCCTGTCATGGAACACGTCCGCGAGAGCGACGATCTTGACGCTGGTCTGAGCGGCTGAAGCCCCTTGAGCCACCTCTTCGGTGTGGTATCCCGCTTGCGGGTAAACGACCTTGGTGGCGGTGCCCAAGGCGTCCAAGGCGGCGCCCGTGCCGCGTCCACCGCAACCGATCACGCCGATCCGGATCGGGTCATCCGCCGCGGCACGACTTGTGGTGACGAATGGCGCCTGAGACACGACCGCTGCGCCGACGACGGCGGATGAGTGTTTGAGAAACTGGCGGCGCGACACTTCCGAGTGCGCGCGATTGGCGGGACTAGGAGATGAATTCATAAGTTTAGGGCCGCGGGTGCCGATATGTGGTTTAAGAACGCATTCTAAACAAATTTGTATCTGCCCGGAATGGCTATTTCGGGAAACGGCAAGCTGCCGAATTCCATTTTCTCCGGCACGAGGCTGGTCTTGGAATTCAGCGCCGCATCCCACTCAATGAGGCGGCCGCTGTAAACCGACTCCCGGCCCATGATCGCCGTGAGAGTGCTCTCGGCGACCTGGCGCGCTTCGTTCAAGGGTTTGCCTTCGCGAATGCCTGCAATCAGGTCGGTATGCTCCTGCTGGTAGGGATTTGCGCTTTTTCCGCCAAACCTCCAGCTCGTTCCGCCTTTCACCTGGTAACCGCTCCCCGGATTGCTGTTGCCCTTGGCCCCGACCACCGCCTCGCTGACGTTGTCCGAGCAACCGCTGATCTGGCGGCTTTGGCTGAACATTCGGGCGCCGCTCTTGTATTCGTATTCAACCGCAAAGTGATCGTAGATGTGCCCGTGCTCTTTTCCGCTGCGCACCTGGCGGCCTCCCATGCCATACGCTTTGATCGGGTGATCGTTCATGACCCAATTGCCGACGTCGAGATTGTGCACGTGTTGCTCGACGATGTGGTCGCCGGAGAGCCAGGTGTAGCAATACCAATTGCGCAACTGATTCTCCATGTCCGACACGCCGGGGTCCCAGGCCCGACCCCAAATGACGCCTTGATTCCAATAAGCCCGAAGCGCCAAGATTTCGCCAATCGCACCGTCCTGAAGGCGCTTGATGGTTTCAACGTAGCTGGCCTGGTGCCGCCTCTGAGTCCCCGCGACGATGCCCAATCCTTTGCTCCGGGCAATTTCTCCGGATTCGATGACCGATCGCACACCGGGGCCATCGACGGCCACCGGTTTCTCCATGAACACGTGTTGGCCGGCTTCGACCGCCGCCCGCAAGTGGATGGGCCGAAAGCCGGGCGGAGTTGCCAAGATGACGTAATTCACCTCCGGCAAGGCGAGCAATTTCTTGTAGGCATCGAACCCGCCGAAGCAATGATCCTCGGTTATCTCGGCATTGCGCTCCTTCTTCAAACCGTCCAGACACGCTTTGGCTCGATCCGCGAAGAGGTCCGCCACGGCGACGGCCTTGACGTTCTGGGAGGAGGCCAGCGCGTCACGAATGGCGCCACTCCCGCGGCCTCCGCAGCCGATCAATCCGACACGGATCGGATCGTCAGGAGCGGCATGGCTCGTGATCACGACTGGAAACTCGCAGACAACCGTTGCGCCGGCTACTGCGAGCGACGAATGTTGGAGAAAGCGTCGCCTGGAGATGTCGGACGACGCGTTGGAGGATGAAGCAATGGGAGTTTTCATAAGCTGTGGAGTGTTAATGAGTGAATGACGAAACGCTGCAACCCTTGACCGAGTTTGGCCCGTGGCCGGAGAACCGAGCGCGCCAAGTCGGCATTATCGGGCCGCTGCGGCTGGTGCTCCGCACACAGCCGCGCTCCTGAATCTCGCGCGGGGCGGCACGTGCCATAGCTCAGGCTCTAGCCGATTTTGTACTGCCCGGGCACCGGCACTGGGGGAGTGGGGATTGGACCGATCTCGAACTTGGGCGGCGACAGATTCAGTTTAGCGTTGAGAACCGCGTCCCAGTCCAAAACCTTGCCGGTATATGCCGACAATCGGCCCAGGATGGCGGTCAGGGTGCTTTCGGCTGCTTGTTTCGCGTCGTTCATCGGTTGGCCAGACCGAATGCTCTGAATCCAATCGATATGCTCCTGCGGGTATCCCAGGTTGGTGCCGCCGTCGCCACGACCCGCCTTGAAGTTCGTCGTGACTTTTGGGAAGCGCCAAGTTTTCTCGCCTTTCACCTGAATGCTTTGGAAGCAATCGCTGGTTCCTTTGAGGCCGGTGACCGCCTCGCTCATGTTATCCTGGCAACCATTGATCTGACGGCATTGGCTGAACATCCGGGTCCCGTTCGCGTACTCGAATTCAACGGCGAAATGATCGTAGGCATAGCCAAGCGTCCGAACTTGCCTTCCACCCATCCCTGATGCGCGTATCGGATGCCCATTCAATATCCAGTTGACCACATCCAAATTGTGAACGTGCTGTTCGACGATTAAGTCGCCCGACAGCCAAGTGTGCGTATGCCAGGCGCGCAAGTGCCACTCCATGTCGCTCAAGGCAGGGTCCCGCGCCAGTTGGCCGTCCCCTTGAGAATTTCCATAAACCCTCGCGACCAGGATTTCGCCAATCGCGCCGTCCTGGAGCCGTTTGACCGTTTCTTTGTAGTTGTTCTGATGCCGCCGCTGGGTTCCGGCGACGAGGCTTAGCTTCTTTTTGGCCGCGATTTCTCCGGATTCGAGGATCGAACGCACGCCCACGGGATCAACGGCGACCGGCGCCTCCATGAACACATGCTTGCCTGCCTCGACGGCCGCGCGCAGATGGATTGGGCGAAATCCAGGGGGGGTGGCTAGAATGACGCAGTTGACTTCGGGAACTGCCAGCACTTTCTGGTAAGCATCGAAGCCAAGGAAACAATGTTCTTCCGGGATATTCTGCTGTTTGGTCTGGAACGCGAATTGGGCCAACTCCATCCGGTTTTTGAAAATGTCGCCCAACGCCACGACCCGCACGTTTGTCCCCGCCGCCAGCGCGTCGAAGGCGGCCCCGTTGCCGCGCCCTCCGCATCCGATCAAACCGATGCGGATCGGATCGTCCGGCGCGGCGCGACTGGTCGTGACAAATGGGAATTGAGCCGCCACCGCCACGCTGGTCGCGGCCAGGGATGAATGGTGGAGGAATCGACGGCGAGAAACGCCGTCGGGGAAAGTCGAGGAATCTATGAGGGATTTTTTCATACAATTTGCGATCGCGAAGACTCTTCTCTGCCACGATAACCGCCAGAAACGTTCAACGCTCGACGCTCAACTCCAAACATCTCACTAAGGATGAACGTTGAGCGTTGGACGTTGCACGTTGCACGTTCGGTTTCAACTTCGAAATCTGCGCATCAGGGCTGCCCCCCTGCGGTTGAGCTCGCCGTCGTCTTGGTCTGATCCGGCAGCGACCGCACGACTCGGATGCCAACATAATCCGCGGACGAAAGCCACCAGATGCTCTTGGGGATTTGTGGATCCAACGCGTTCCATTCCGGGACATCGATCATTCGGGCCGCACAGCGCAACCTCGTGACTGGTTCAGTAAACGCTCCGCCGCGGGCTGCGCGCGGGCCGTCATCGGTTTCCGGAGCGCACCACTCGGCGAGGTTGCCCACCATGTCGTAAAGCCCGAATTTGTTCGGAGCCTTTTTGCCCAAGGGATGAGTGGTCAAATCCGAATTGTCCACGAACCATCCATAGGAATCCGCTTGCGCGGCATCATTGCCCCAAAAGTAGGCTGTCGTTGCTCCGGCGCGGCACGCATATTCCCACTCCGCCTCGGTCGGCAGGTGGAATTCGAGACCCGTTCGCACGCTCAGCCATTTGCAGAACTGCGTCGCCGCGAAATGAGACATTCCAAGCGCCGGATGTCCGTCCTGGCCGTGCTCACGGAAGAGCGAGCCGTAGGGTTTGGTCGGCCGAGTGAAGCCGTCCGCCTCCCCCTCCTTCACTTCTGTTTTGTCCCATTCGGCAAAAACGAACGGCATGAAGGCGTCCCATCGAATCTCGTAACGACCCATCCAGAACGGCTGGATGGTGACCGTCTTTTGCGGAAGGTCGGAGGGTTCCCGATCTGCTTCGTTCTCCGGGCTGCCCACCGTGATCGTGCCCCCCGGGATGGCGACTAACTCGAACGAGGCCTCCGTGCCGGGGATGTGCTGAACGTAATTGGTGAAGTTCGGCGGGGTATTATTGCTCTTCTCCTCCGCGCCCAGCGCCCAAATGGCGCTCATAACTGTCCAGCCGACCACGCGAAAATGATAAAACAATCGCTTGCGATGTAGTCCGCGTCTGAAATCTTTGCTCATAGATTGCACTCTATTTTGCAGAGAATGTGAGCAAGAGCTGCTGGCTGCGCTTCACTTCCTTTGCCAAAAAGGAACCGTTTATTGGTGCATTCCGTGAACCCTGCCTCCGGAGCGCAGCCTTCATAAGCCTGCATCAATTACACGCGAAGTGAGGTAGGGACGCCGCGCTGCGGCGTCCCCGCGCCGTGCAGGCGCGGAATCCTCGTCAACGGGAGCGGTGATTCCTTCTCGGAAACTCACTCTGTTCCGCCGCTGCACGCGGCGGAGACAGCGCGGGCGCGCCGTCCCTACCGTTGACACAGGCATCCAGCAAACGGATGTGTGAAGTATTTGGGCTAGGAATCGCCCTGCTCCCACCCACGTTTTATCGCCGGACGCTCGTCCGCTCCTTCAGCCACAGAAAATCCGTCCGCGGCACGGCGTCGAAGATGCCGCCCACTCCACCTTTGACCGGGGGTCGAATCGTGCCTGTCGGGCCTCCGACGGACCAGCGATGGGGTTCGGCATGCCCGTCGGTGAAGGAGAAGCTGGAGGCGCCATTATGGTAGGAGGCGGGCAAGTTTCCCCATTTGAAATCGTCCAAGGTGTTGACGAAAAAGCCGTCATTGATCGTGTCTGGATGCTCGTCCACGAACAGAAAAGTCATGGCGGGTTCCAGCAGCTCCGAAGGTTTGCGGAACTGCCGATACTCCGGATTGAATCGGTTGGTCAAGGTCCCCGTGTTCCCGACCATCGCGTTCATCGACATGCTGCGAATGCGGGGCCCGCACTCCGCCACGGATTTGTCAGAAGGACATTTGAACACTGCCGCGGAACGGCTCAGGTAAGGGGAGAGTTTCGCTTCGGTGAGATAGATCAAATTCGTGTTGTCTTCGCTGGCGCTCCAATCCTGGACGTTGTTGGCCCAGCCTTGCCGAGAAGCCCGGGTCTCATCCCGGCCATGGTTGTTCACGAAAGAATCGTCGTGGTCGTCGGTGTAGAGAAACCACGCCAGCGTCAACTGTTTGGCATGACTCAGGCACAGGATGCCTTGGGCCTTCGCTTTCGACTTGCTCAAGGCCGGCAAGAGCATCCCCGCCAATATGGCGATGATCGCAATCACCACCAGAAGTTCGATGAGTGTGAAACCGTGCCGACGCCGTAAAATCAATGAAGCAATTCGCATTGCTTGGGAGCCTACAAGGCTTGTCCCAATTTAGCCACCAATTCTGCGTTTCTGGGCTCTGCCAGAGGTCCAGGCGAAGGCTTATTGACGAGACTGTTGGATCAACGACAGGTCGGCGTATGTAGTCCCGGCTTTAGCCGGATCGGGCCGCCTAAAGGCGGGACTACAAACCTTCCGCGTGTAGTCCATCCCACGGTCTCCTCTGTAACTCGACGATGGACGGCGAAAATCCCCAAGAGTGTTGATCCGTATCAATGTTCCCAGGCAAACCCCAAGCTTAGTTGAGAGCGTGAGATTAGACTCATGAAGCGAACTCTCGCGAGTCCTGTGATTCCCTGGGTGCCGGGAGCCGTGGCCCTTCTCGCCGTTACCGTCGTGGTCGTGTGGTTGTGGCGCGCTCCACGGGTCGTGCTGCAACTGCGCGTGCCGGGGACAGATCAAGCGCCAGGAACCGCGGAGGGTGGCGCGAAAGCCAATCCCGTCCTGTCGGGAAAGCTGATCCTTGCCGACGGGCGGCCCGCCGATTTGTCCGGTTCGTGGCCGCGCTTCCGCGGTCCGAACCTTGACGGGATTAGCGACGACCCGACGCCCTTAGCCAAGGCTTGGGAACCTTCCGGACCGAAGCCTCTTTGGTCGAAGGACGTTGGCGAAGGATACG
Organism: Verrucomicrobiota bacterium; assembly: GCA_016209525.1. Classification (GTDB taxonomy): domain Bacteria; phylum Verrucomicrobiota; class Verrucomicrobiia; order Limisphaerales; family SIBE01; genus VHCZ01. The sequence continues at coordinate 61,881 of JACQWK010000074.1, read as the reverse complement.
CCGGCGCGGCGGTGGAGCGCGGACGGGTTTATGTCATGGACTACGATCTGGAAAAGCGGCAGGACGCGCTGCGTTGCCTGTCGCTCGCTGATGGCAAGGAGATCTGGCGCTATGCCTATCCCTTGCCCGTAAAGCGCAACCACGGCATGTCGCGGACGGTGCCCGCCATCACCGAAAAATTCGTCGTGGCCATGGGACCCAAATGCCACGTCGTCTGTCTGGACGCGGCGAGCGGGGAACTGCGATGGACGCTGGATTTGGTGCGGGACCACGGCGCGACCGTTCCTCCGTGGTACGCCGGCCAATGTCCGCTGATCGACAACGGACGGGCCATCCTAGCGGTCGGAGGCGAGGAGGCTCTGATCCTCGCGGTCGAGATCGAAAGCGGCCGAGTTGTGTGGAAGGCGCCGAATCCAAAGAAGTGGAAGATGACTCATTCCTCGGTCGTGCCGATGGAGTTCGAAGGCCAGCGCACCTACGTGTATTGCGCGAACCAGGGCGTCGCCGGAATATCCGCAAAAGACGGAACGCTCTTTTGGGAGACATCGGACTGGAAAATCAGCATCGCGACGATCCCTTCGCCGGTCATTCTGGACGAGGGCCGCATTTTTCTCTCGGGCGGCTACGACGCCGGCAGTCTGATGCTGCAGTTGCAGAAGGAAGCCGAGCGGATCGTGCCCCGCACGTTGTTCAAGCTGGAGCCCCGAGTTTTTGGAGCAACACAGCACACACCGGCCTACTACGCGGGCCACATTTATGGGATCAGGCCTGATGGACAATTGGTGTGCCTGGCTCTCGATGGAAAAGTCCTCTGGAGCAGCGGTCCGAACCTCACATTTGGGCTCGGCCCATTCTTGATCAGCAACGGCCTGCTCTTCGCGATGAACGATTCCGGGAAACTGACCTTGGCCGAGGCGAGTCCTCTCAAATTCACCAAACTTGCCGAGGCGCAGATTCTCCACGGCAGAGAATCCTGGGGGCCGCTCGCCCTGGCCGGTGGACGCCTCATCGCGCGTGATTTCACGCGGATGGTATGCCTGGACGTCGCAGCGAGGTAGGGCCCAGAACGATGCCTGCTCAGGTGGAAGCAAAAAAAGTTTATCAATGGCCAATCCGCGCGTAGCCAAACCGGTTGATGAAGTGGAAGGTCGCCCCAGTTGGCTTGATCCCTGGAGTTCAGCGGAATCCTCCGAAAACTCCTGCGGATCGGGTTTGGATAACCAGAGTGTTTGCCAGTAAAGCATCGATGAAACGCTCGGACATGGACCAACCTGCTAATCGGCGCGAATTCTTCCGCGACGCCATGCGAGCGCTCTCCGGGATTGTCCTTGCAGCCGTTGCCGCGCTGGCGGCGAAACCGCATCTTCGCCGATCCTGCCATCCTGATCGGCTTCGGGCATCCGTTTGCTCTGATTGCAGAATTTTCCCTGAGTGCAACTTGCCTCGCGCGCTGTCGGCGAGGAAACCGGCCCTTATCTCCAAGAGGCAGATGCCAAATGAGGTAGGGAGGCCGTGCCGCGGCGTCTCCGCGCCGTGCAGGCGCGGAATTCCTCTCGACGAGCGCGATCACACTTTCAACGACACCCGTTTCTATTCCGCCGCTGCACGCGGCGGGAACGGCGCGAGCGCGCCGTCCCTGCCTTCGAAATGCGCCTCGGGCAGCACCGTATGAAGTATTCGGGCTAGCAGTATGAGCGAACTTCAAAGAACCAGATCCCTCAGCCGCCGCCGCTTCTTGAGCGCCGGTGCCCGCGGGGCTGCGGCACTCGGCGCCATAGGCGTCGGTGCCGCTCTCTCCAGCCATGTGTACCAGCGCGCCAAATCGGGCGCTCGCTCCACAGCCTCCAATCCTTTTGCCTACGATTTGTCTCACCTGCCGAAAACCGACCCCAACTTGATCCATTACGAACAAGTCGGCGGCTTTCAATGCCCGCATGAGGAACCCAGAAGAATCGCCTGTGGTCTGGAAAGTCTTCTCTTCCTGGCCGCATCGAATTATGTGAGTGCCCTGGACCCAAACGGCGGGATCCTGTTCGAGATCGCTCTCTCCGCGCCGCCGAGAGCGTTGGCGGCCAGTGGTGACGGGCTTGTTTACGTCAGCTTGCGCGATCACATTGAGATTTTCGATCGGAAGGGTCAGCGCCGCGCGGCCTGGGAATCGCCCGGGGCGCGAACCTGGTTGTCCGGCCTGACGGTGAGCGACAACGAAGTGTTCGCGGCAGATGCCGGCCATCGGGTTGTCCTTCGCTATGACCGCGCAGGAAAACTGCTCGGCCGGATCGGAGAGCGCAATGCGGAGCGAGATATTCCCGGCTTCATCGTGCCCAGCCCGTTTTTCGACCTCGAACTGGCCCGCGACGGCTTGTTGCGCATTACCAATCCCGGACGGCACCGCGTGGAGGCTTACACTCCGGAAGGCGACTTCGAGTTCGCTTGGGGCAGAGCTTCCTCCGCCATCGAAGGGTTTTGCGGCTGCTGCAACCCGATTCATCTGGCGTTGCTCCCCGATGGACGCTCCATAACTTGCGAGAAAGGATTGCCGCGGGTGAAAGTGTACGCTCCCGACGGGACCTTTGAGTCCGTCGTGAGAGGCCCCGAATCGTTTCCTGAGTACGCCAAATCGTCTGCCAAGGACGACGCGGACGGCGCGTTCGGAGGACTGGACGCCACGGTGGATGCGAACGGGCGAATTTACATTCTGGATCCTGTTGCGGGCGAGGTGGGCATCATGGTCAAGAAGACAATTCCGCCGGATAAGACAGCCTGACCCGAAACCGATCCATTGCAGATGCGCAGTGACCGCAAAATCTTTGGTGAAAGAGCTGAAGCCCCGGAGGGGCGGCCAGACCGTAGCCCATGGCGCAAGCCATGGGAAATGTGCCCGTTGTGTGATCCAGCCCCGGAGGGGCGACGGAGCCCTGTCGTCAGCCAGAATTCTGGATGGACGCGCATGACTCCAGCGAGGTCGCTCACAACGACGGAGCCAATTCTCCCTCTCCCTGCGCAGCGGGGAGAGGGCTGGGGAGAGGGGCTTCCTCTGCCACGGCAACGGACCTCCTCTCCCCGGCCCTCTCCTCCTCATGAGGAGGAGAGGGAGAAGTCTGTTTATCGCGCAACTTTTGAGCGGACATGTGACGGAGGTTCCGAGCTGGTCCCCGAATATGAATCAATTCTCAGGTCCGGCGCCCCGCCTGGGGATTTGGGGATTGGATTGCTCCGATCCCACAGCTCACGCTGTGGACTGTGTTCTGTCGCTACTCCGTGGCTGAACCGCGACAACATTCCGGAGCTGGACGACTGGGTGCCCGGATTCCACCAGTTGCCGCTCACCCAATCCCCCAACGGCTGCTAATCCGCGTCGCTTTGGCATGGACCCCACCCCACCCCATCCGCCTCCAGTCACCCGCCGCCAATTCCTGCGTGATGGAACGCGGGTCGCCGCCATGACCGGCCTGGGCGGGCTCGTGGGAGTGCTGGCCGCGCGCAGCACCGCCGCCACGACCGTCTGGCAGATCGATCCCAGCAAATGCCTGCGCTGTGATCGGTGCGCGACGGACTGCGTGCTGGAGCAGTCGGCGGTGAAGTGCGTACACGCTCATGCCATCTGCGGTTATTGCCAATTGTGCACCGGTTATTTCGTGCCCGAGCCGAGCGACCTGAACACCGCCGCGGAGAATCAATTGTGCCCGACCGCCGCCATCAAACGGACCTTTGTCGAAGATCCTTACTACGAATATGTGATTGACGAGAAATTGTGCATCGGCTGCGCCAAATGTGTGGAGGGATGCAACCGGTTCGGCAATGGTTCGCTCTTCCTCCAGATTCGACACGACCGCTGCGTCAACTGCAACGAGTGCTCCATCGCGAAAGTCTGTCCGGGCGATGCCTTCCGACGGGTGCCAGTCCAGCATCCCTATTTGCTGAAGACGATGAGCCACTGAAAAGATGCGCCGCTGCCTTCAAACCTCTCGAACAACGCGCGGACTCTACGGGGTAGGGCTTTGCCTCCTCCGGAAGGCTTTTGCCTTGGTTGCCTTGGCGTTCACTTTCGCTGCCTTCGGCGAACAACGCTTCCCACCGCCCGAATTCGAAAGCGGCTACAAACTGCCGGTGGCTCAGACACCTTTGCCGCGAACGATTGTCATGCAGTACCTCGACGTGGGAGTGTTATTGGGCGCGCTGGCCCTGGCATCGTATCTGGTGCTCAAAAAACGGTCTCGGAACGGTGTGTTGGCGCTGTCGATTTTCTCGCTGGCCTATTTCGGCTTTTATCGGAAGGGCTGCGTGTGCGCCATCGGCTCGATTCAGAATGTCGCGACTGCGTTGTTCGATTCTTCCTACGCCGTCCCGATAGCGGTCACACTGTTCTTCATCGCGCCGTTAGCGGTCGCCCTTTTCGCAGGTCGGACGTTCTGCGCTGCGGTCTGTCCCCATGGCGCGATCCAGGACCTCATGCTCTTGAAGCCGCTCAAGGTTCCCTCTTGGCTGGAGCAAGGCTTAGGCGTCATGCCGTTTGTATATCTGGGCGCAGCCGTACTGTTCGCGGCGACCGGAAGTGCCTTTGTTATTTGTGAGTACGATCCGTTCGTGCCGCTGTTTCGACTGAGCGGCAGCCACGGAATGCTGCTCCTTGGCGCGGCCTTCCTCTTGTTGGCGACCGTTGTTGGGCGGCCCTACTGCCGGTTTCTATGCCCGTACGGCGCTCTGCTGCGGCTTGCGGGCAGTGTGTCAAAATGGCGGGTGACGGTGACGCCCGATTCCTGCACTCGCTGCCGGCTCTGCGAGGAGTCCTGTCCGTTTGGCGCTATCGAGGAGCCGACTTCCGCGCAAGGCCAATGGGAAGCTCTTCGTGGCGAGCGCAAGCGACTGGCCGGATTTGTCTTTCTCCTGCCCGTGTTGGTCCTGCTGGGTGGATGGATTGGTTCGCAATTAAGCCTGGCGGCCTCGCAGCTTAGTCCGACGGTCGCTCTCGCGGAACGCTTCACCGCTCCGTCGGCGGCACGGATTGACTTGAGTCTCCAGACCGCCGAAAGCCTCTCGATGCGGCGGGCGGAGCAAAACGCAAAGGAACTGCTCGAGAACGCGCTCTCCGTCCGGCGGAAATTCCAAACAGGCGGATGGTGGCTCGGCGGATGGATCGGATTGGTGGTGGCCGTCAAACTCATCGGCTTATCGGTTCGGCGCAACCGGACCAACTACGAACCCAATCGTGCAAGTTGCTTCGCTTGCGCCCGCTGTTTTTCCTCCTGTCCGAACGAACGATCGCGGCTGGGCTTGGCGCCTCTGGTTCTCCCGGCGCAAAACCCGGAGCCTCAGTCTATGAATCTCAAATCTCAAATTTGAAATTTCACAGCAACATATTGCCCGTAGCCGGCGCGATCCGAACTGCTCGCGACCTTGCCTTCTATCGGTCCGCGAGAGCCATCGCGGTGATCTCCGGTCTGTTTTGCCTGATCGTGTCCGCCACCTTGATCGGCCAGCGAATCTTTGCGAGCGCCAACGCCACTTGGAAATCGCCGGAGATCGAAAACTTCAAGGTGAAGCTGCGTGCATCCCCCCAGGACGAGCCGCTCAAGAATCAGATTCGCGTTTTGGACCTTGAGCTCCGGGAGCGCTATTTCAAACGATTAGCTCTGTCGGCCACGGGAAGCAGCCTGCTTTGGTGTGGCGCGGTTGTTTTTCTCTTCGCCGCCAAGTTGGCCGCGACGTTCCATCGCAAACTTCCCTTGCCGCAGCCCAGACCTGAAGGATCAGGAGAATCGGCGACCGGTGTCCCTGGTCAGCGCTGGTCGGTCGCGGCTGCGGGAAGTCTGGTGCTGGTGACGTTCCTTGCTCTTGCCATGACGGCGTCCTCGACGATTCCACATCACCCGGCCGATCTCGCCAAATTCACGGGGGCCGCTGCCTCCACCTCCGACGCGGCCGCTGTGGATGCGCCTTCCCTGGAAGAAATGCAAGCCAACTGGCCGCGCTTCCGAGGTGCCGATGGGAGCGGCGGGTCGATACAAACCAACCTTCCTCCAACGTGGGAAACAAACACCGGGAGCGGCATCCTCTGGAAGGCCGCGGTTCCCGGGACGGGGTTCAGTTCGCCGGTGATCTGGAACGACCGCGTGTTTCTTTCCAGCGGCGATTCAAACAAGTGTGCCGTGATTTGTTTGAACGCCGTCAACGGCGATCTTCTGTGGGAACGAGCCATTGAACGAAAGCCGGGCGAGCCTAGCGAAATGCCCGACACGCCGCTCCAAGCCGGATACGCGGCCGCCACGATGGCGTCCGACGGCAAACGCGCGTATGCCATTTTTAGCACAGGCGATCTGGTGGCGCTGGATTTTGCGGGCAAAACGGTGTGGACGAAAAGTTTGGGTTTCCCGAAGAACGCTTACGGCCACGCTTCTTCGCTCCTCACCTGGGAAGGGAAGCTCATCGTCCAACTGGACCAAGGTGAAGCCGAAGAACGAAGATCGCGCCTCTATGCGTTCGAGGGCCCTACGGGACGCATTCTTTGGCAGCGCCAGCGCCCTGTGCCCAGTTCGTGGGCGACACCCATCGTGATTCAAGCTGCGGACAAAGCCCAAATCATCACGCTGGGTGTGCCTTGGCTGATCGCCTACGCGGCGAGTGACGGCACCGAACTATGGCGCGCGGAATGTCTGAACGGCGAGATCACTCCTTCGCCGATCTTCGCCGGCGGCTTCGTGCTCGCCATCAGCCCGATGGAGAAGCTGATGGCGATTCGTCCCGATGGCCGAGGCGATGTGACCAAGACTCATCTTGCTTGGTCGGCCGAGGAGAACGTCCCAGACATCACCTGTCCGGCCAGCAATGGCGAACTTGTTTTCACTTTGGCGACTCACGGCGTATTGACATGTCTCGACATCAAGGACGGAAAGAAGCAATGGGAGCACGACTTCGAGACCGAGTTCCAAGCGTCGCCGAGCATCGCCGGAAATCGATTGTATCTGTTTGGGATGAAAGGAACCGTCGTCGTAGTGGAGACGAGCCGCCAGTTTAACCAACTGGTTCGGTTTGAAATGGGCGAGCCCATTGTGGCCAGTCCGGGATTTTCCAATGGGCGCATGTATCTGCGCACGGCCCGGAATCTTTACTGCATTGGTACAAAAGAGCCGAAGGTGGCCAACCAAGTCCGCGCACGAGCCTCCCAGGCCCGGTTTAAGGATGCTGCCTTTCCCCTCACCCCGGCCCTCTCCCAAGGGGAGAAGGAGAACGTATCGCAGCGAGTGGGGAGACCAGGACTGCTCGACTTCGGTCGATTGGCGTCGCCCGGAATCGTTGCCACGCGCGCAAATTGTCCGGAGCGCGGCTGTGTGCGCAGCACCAGCCGCAGCGGGCCGACAATTCCGACGTGCTGCGGCTGGGTCTCCGACCACAGCCGCGCTCCGTTTTGCTTGCGGCTTCGCCACGCTGCGCTGGAACGCGGAACTCAACTCAGTGGCACACTGCCAAGTTCCAGAACTCTGAGCCGATTCGACGTTCTGCCGATACCAAATCGGCGAGACAGCAGATTGAAAATCTGCGCTACGGCCGAGTGCACGCCCGGCGCTCGATTCGAGTCCCCCGCAGCAGGCCATGGAAAAAGTTGATCTCACCTTCGTCGATCAGGCCGTGCAGCAAATCGGCTCCACGCCGGATTCCGTCATTCCAATCCTGCAAGCACTTCAGGAGCACTACGGTTACTTGCCCGCGGAAGCTCTGGAGCGCGTTTGCAGCACGACCCAAATCACTCCGGCCTCGATCAGCGGCGTGGCGACCTTCTACGACATGTTCCGCCACAAACCCGTCGGGAGATTCATCGTCCATGTCTGCCGAGGCACAGCTTGCCACGTGGCGGGCGCCGAACGAATTGAGGACGCGCTGCGCCAGCGTTTGCGGATTCCCGCCGGCGACGAAACCGATCCGGACCGCCAATTCACCATCGAGCCAGTGGCCTGTATCGGCTGTTGCACGCTCGCCCCGGTGGTGCGCATGGAAAAAACCACCTTCGGGCATGTCACCGCCCAGAAGGTGCCGTCGATCATTCGCGACTTCCTCCTCGCCAGCGAACAGGAGTGCGCCCCGGAGAAGGTCGGAGACGGCCAGAAACGCGCCGGCAATGGGAAGGCGGTGATTCATGTCGGCCTCGGCTCCTGTTGCATGGCCAAAGGGAGCGACCGCCTGTTTCGAGCCCTCCAGCAGCAGGCCCAGAAGACGGGCGCCCATATCGACGTGAAACGTGTCGGCTGCGTCGGCATGTGTCATCGCACCCCTATGATTGAAGTCGCCGCTTCCGGAAAGCCCGCCACGCTTTATGCCGGATTAGGCGCCGGTCAAGCCAGTTGGATCATTCAACGGCACTTCCGGCCCCGCGGACTGATTCACCGCCTGTCCGGCCTCTGCAACCGGGCCCTGGACGGCTTGCTCTTGGATGGCACGAAATCCGAAGTCAATCGCTACGCGCTCAACCTCCGGGACACCACCGTCAAAGCGTTTCTCGGGCGCCAAGTGCGAATCGCGACCGAGCACTTCGGCAAATTGGATCCTCTCGACCTCGACGAATACCTGGCGCATGACGGTTTCGCCGCGTTGCGCCGTTGTCTGGAGAATCTGTCGCCTGAGCAAACAATCGAAACGATCGAGCGTTCAGGGTTGCGAGGACGCGGCGGCGCCGGTTTTCCAACCGGACAAAAATGGCGTTACGCGCGCGCGCAGTCCGGCGAGACCAAATACGTGATTTGCAACGGCGACGAGGGCGATCCCGGCGCCTTCATGGACCGGATGATTCTGGAATCCTTCCCGTTTCGCGTCATCGAAGGCCTGGCGATCTCGGCCCTTGCAGTGGGCGCGCACGAAGGCATCTTTTACATCCGGCGCGAATATCCGCTCGCGGTTCGGCGCGTTCGCTCGGCCATCGAAGCCTGTCAGAGGCGAGGCTGGCTGGGCGATCGTTTGCTCGGCGCCGATTATCCGCTGCGACTCACGATTAAAGAAGGAGCCGGCGCATTTGTCTGCGGAGAAGAGACTGCGCTGATTGCTTCGGTGGAAGGACAGCGAGGCATGCCACGGCTTCGACCTCCGTTTCCCGCTGAGGCCGGTCTTTGGGGAAAACCGACCGTGATCAACAACGTCGAGACGCTGGCATTGGTGCCTTGGATCATCCGCCACGGTGCGGAGGCGTTCAGCGCTTTGGGCACACGGACGAGCAAAGGAACCAAAGTATTTGCCCTCGCCGGCAAGATTCGCCGGGGAGGTTTGATCGAGGTGCCGATGGGCACGACCATTCGTGAAATCGTCGAAGAGATCGGCGGAGGGGCGGCCGCTGGACATCGGTTCAAGGCGGTGCAGATCGGCGGGCCGTCAGGAGGATGCATCCCGGCGCGCTTGGCCGATACGCCGGTGGATTACGAATCGCTCCGGGAAGTCGGCGCGATCATGGGCTCGGGCGGGTTGGTGGTGATGGATGATGCGGATTGCATGGTCGATATCGCGCGCTACTTCCTGGAGTTCACCCAGAATCAGTCGTGCGGCAAATGCACCTTCTGCCGAATTGGTACCCGCCGCATGTTGGACATTCTGGATCGGCTCTGCGCGGGCAAGGGCCAGAAGCAAGACCTGCCAGAACTCGAACGGCTCTCCAAGCAAGTCGGCCAGGGGAGCCTCTGCGGTTTGGGCAAAACCGCGCCCAATCCGGTCCTCACGACCTTGCGCTATTTCCGCGAAGAATATGAGGGGCACCTGCAAGGCCGATGCCCTGCCCGGCGCTGCCGGACTCTGATCCAGTACCAGGTGACTGAAGAGTGCACCGGTTGCACGATCTGCGCCCAGCACTGTCCGGTTAACGCGATTCCGATGGCGCCGTATCAACGACATCAGATCAACCAGGACCTTTGCACCCGATGTGACACGTGCCGGGTGGTCTGTCCGCATCAAGCGATTGAGGTAAAGTGAATGTGCACGAACTCAGGACGGATCTGAAAAACCAATTCCGATCACATCGTGCTCTTACTCCTACTCCTAATCGTAATCTCTCAAGGGAGTTGCGGAGTAGGAGTGAGAGCACGATCAAGCGTAAGAAACTTCCGGCTATCCCTAATTCAACCCTAGAGGCCCCTAACCCTCTTCCGCCGGGAGAGGGCCGGGGTGAGGGGAAAAGCCGCCTCCGCCACGGCAGCTCACGGACTTGAGGTTCAGCCATGAGTTTCAAATTTGCCATCGATGGCCGTGAAGTGGAAGTCCACCCGGGCCAGACCATTCTCCAGGTCGCGACCAAACTGGGCATCGACATTCCCACTCTGTGTTACGTCGAAAAGTGCGGACCGATGACTTCATGCCTCGCCTGCTTGGTAAAAATTAATGGCCCCAACGGCCAAAGCCGCGTCGTGCCCTCGTGTGGAACCAAAGCGCAACCCGGCATGGTAGTCGAATCCGAAATCGAGGAGATTCGTGAAGCCCGGCGAACCGCATTGGAATTGCTCTTGAGCGACCACGCCGGAGACTGTCTTTCGCCTTGTCACCGAATTTGCCCGTTGCACCTGAACATCCCGTTGATGATCCGGCAGATTGAAGCCGGACAAACGAAAGAGGCGATCGCCACCGTCAAGAGTGCGCTGGCCATGCCGGCGGTGCTGGGCCGGCTTTGCCATCATCCTTGTGAGAACGGTTGCCGGCGCGGGACTTGGGATAGCCCGGCTGCGATTCGGGAATTGGAGCGATTCGCGGCGGATACCGACCTCTATTCAGCGCAACCCTACTTGCCTCCTTGCCAGCCGGCCACGGGCAAGTCCGTCGCCATTGTGGGTGCCGGCCCGACCGGCCTCACCGCGGCGTATCACTTGTTACGTGAAGGCCACGCCTGCACCCTGATCGACCGCCATGAAACTGCTGGCGGGACTTTGCGCCGGCAAACCGATGAAAAAGAGCTTCCTCGGGAATTCCTCGAGGCTGAGATTTCTCAGATCGAAAAAATGGGGGCTCGATTCCGCCTCGGATGTTCCTTAGGAACCAGTGAACTGGCGGATCTCCTGGGCCGCCATGACGCCGTGCTTTTGGCGACGGGCGAAATGGAGAAATCCGAAGCCGTAGCGCTTGGACTGGTGTGGGCAGGGAGCGGAGTGAAAGCCGATCCGGACTCTTACCAAACTCAAACGGCCAAAGTGTTTGCCGCCGGCAGTGTCGTGAAGCCGATGAAACAGGTCGCGCGCGCCATGAGCGAAGGCAAAGCCGCGGCCACGTGCATTCACCGATTTCTCTTCCGCCAAAAAGTTGAGCGACCCGACAAAGAATTTTCGAGCGTCATGGGCCGATTGGAGGCTGACGAACTTAAGCTTTTTCTGAACGGCCCGAGCCCGAATCCGCGCGTGTCTCCTTCGTGCGGTTTAGCCTGCGGCTACACCAAGACCGAGGCCTGCGCGGAGGCTCAACGGTGCCTGCACTGCGATTGCCGCGCCGCCGGCCAGTGCAAACTCCAGCATTACGGCGCGCTTTACGGAGCCAACCCGGCCCACTTCCGGGCCGAACGCCGCCGCTTCGAACAGCACTTGCGGCCCGGCGGAGTCATTTTCGAACCCGGCAAATGCATCGTCTGCGGCATCTGCGTTCGCCTGGCCGAACAAGCACGCGAACCTCTTGGACTGGCCTTCGTCAATCGCGGTTTTGATGTGCGTGTCAGCGCGCCGCTCAACCGGACCTTCGCCGAAGGGCTCCAGAAGGTGGCCGCAGAATGTGTTGAGCACTGCCCCACCGGCGCCCTGGCGTTTCGGGAAGAGGCGTCTGGACCCTCGAACGGCGCCAACCGGGCGGATGCGGTCTGATTAGGCTCTCCGAATCCCTGAATCGCAAACCGGCGAAGTGAGGCTGGCAGGCTGCACCGGTTCGACATTTCCGAGCCGCTCGGAGCGTTCGGCGCCCTGCCAATTCCAAGTCGGCGATGCAGCGCGCCGCGGCGAAGCCGCAACCAAAACCGGTGGGGCGAGACTCTGTCGAGTCCTGACTTTTTTGCCTGAAATAATGCGAGGGCTCGACAGGAGGCTCGCCCCACCAGGATGTTCATCGAAAGCCCCCACGCCAAATTTGGCGCGCATTGGGACCATGAACCCACCCCTTCCCCGCCCAGGAGGGGAGCTACGTTGCGTGCGCCAATCGCAGGTTCCCCTCCTGGGAGGGGTGCAGGGGTGGGTCGGTTCATGGAGAGCAATTTGAACTCATCGCGACTGCACGAGCACTTGAAACGACCGCCCCAAATGTTCGGGGTGCGTGAGGGTTTGAAACTGCCGGACGCGTTGAGGATTCCACGCGCCAAGGGGCAGCCGCGACGCTTCAGTCTTGGCCACGATCTCGGCCAGAAACTTGGCTTGTGGAACCAGGCTGCAGGTCCGCAAGCCCAAGCGCTCGCCGCAATTCTGCAGGGCGGAGAAATTGACGTGACTAGTCAAGTCCTGTTCGCCGATCCGCGCCAACACATCCGAAGTCACGTGATGCTCGTGATAGCCCCGCAAAGTTCCCTGCGCTCTTTCCGGAAGGAAGAATTGGTCGCCGCTAAGCCCATAATCAATCGTCAGAAGCCATCCGCAGCCAAGTTTTTCGGCGGCTTGCCGCCACCAGGTTTCCGCCGCGGCTGAGATTTCCGTCGTGAAGCCGTCCGGCAGAATCCGGAGGAATTCGGCGGGAAGCTCCGGCCATACGACCGTTGGAGCGCCACGCAGGTCTTGGGAGTGCGGCTCATCAATTCGGCACCAATCGAAGCGATCATTGGTCCAGGTCACTCCCCATTCGTACCACGTGTGCGCCTGAGCGTCCCAGCCGATGCGGCGAACAGGGAACGCATCCAACAGCTCGTTGCAGAAAATGACGCCTTGAACCGAAGCGGACGAAATCGTTTCCCAGGATTCAAACCATTGAACATGCCGTTCGAATTCGCGCAGGGTCTGGCGCTGCCAGGCGCGCCGGGCGGAAGACGGTTCGATAATCCAGTACTCCAGCTCCCGCAGCGCATCCGATCGGTACTCACTCATCCAGGACAATATGTCCAAAGCCAGACGGCCATCGTGCGAGCCGGCCTCGACAATCTGAAGTGGCCGCGACTGAAAGGAGCGGCATTCCGCAACACTGGGCTGATGAGTGCCGTTTTCTCCCGGCGGAAACGCTCGTCCAAGATGTCCCAGCCATTCGACAAACTGGCAGGCGAGAAGTTCCCCGAAAAGGCTCCCCACACTGACGCTGGAGTAAAAATCGCCGCTCCGTCCAACACGCCCCGGCTGCCGTTCGTAGTATCCGAGTTGAGGACAATACAGCGCCAACTCCATAAAGCGGGCAAAGGAGATGGGGCCTTGCTCGAGAATTTCCCGCCGGACCAGTTCAGCCAGTTCGCTCATTGCAGGAGTTCGCGCTGCGACAGCGGGCGCGGTTTGCGATCGTAGCGCGGACACTCCTGTCCGCGCATTTTCGTGGACATCGCGGACAAGAATGTCCGCGTTACACTCAAGATGAGAATTCCCGCATTCATTGGCTTGCAGTATGGGCGACAGTTTGCTACAGAGAGCCCGACGAAACTGTCCTCATATGGCCAAAATCGACGCTTTCTTCAATCTGATGTTCGAGCAGAAAGCTTCAGATCTTCATTTGTCCTCCGGAAATCCGCCGATGCTCCGCATCAACGGCGAACTGCACCGCGTGGACTTTCCCCCGCTGGAGAACGACAATCTGAAGGCGATGCTCTACGAGATCGCTCCCGAATACAAAATCAAAGTGTACGAGGAAACCGGGGACGTGGATTTTGGCTATGAAATTCCGAATGTCTCCCGTTTTCGCGCGAACTTTTTCAACCAAAAGAATGGCGTGGCCGCCGTCTTCCGGCAAATCCCCTCCAAAGTCCTGTCTTTCGAGGATTTTGAAAAGTTCGATGCTCCGCTGCCGGCCGTCCTGAAGAAGTTTGCCATGCTCAATAAGGGCTTGGTCGTGGTGACCGGCCCGACCGGTTCAGGGAAATCCACGACCCTCGCGGCCATTATCGATTACTCGAACAAGAACCGCCGGGACCACATTCTGACGATCGAAGATCCAATCGAGTTTGTCCACGAAAGCAAGAATTCCTTGGTGAACCACCGCGAGGTTGGCATTCACACCCGCTCGTTCGCCTCGGCGTTGCGCGGCGCGCTGCGCGAAGACCCGGATATCATTCTCGTGGGCGAACTTCGCGACTTGGAGACGATTGAGCTGGCGCTCACGGCCGCCAGTACGGGCCACCTTGTCTTCGGAACCCTTCACACCCAGAGCGCCGCCAAGACGGTCGATCGCATTATCGACGTGTTTCCAGCCGAGCAGCAGAACAAAATTCGCGCCACACTCTCGGAATCCCTGCGGGGTGTCGTCGCGCAAAATCTCTTCAAGCGCATCGACAAAAAAGGCCGGGTCGCCGCGCTGGAGATTTTGGTGTTCACGACGGCCATCGCGAATTTGGTTCGCGAAGGGAAGACCCACCAAATTCCCGGGATGATCCAGGTCGGCAAGAAGCTCGGCAACCAACCGCTGGACGACGCGATTATGGAACACGTCCGGATGAAGCGGATTTCCCCGGAAGAAGCGTACGAGAAGTGCCTCGACAAGAAAAAATTCAGGCCTTTCCTCGCCCATGCACCGGAAGACGAAGATGCCTAATGGGAAAGCGATCGTGCAAGTCCCTTTGCTTGAGCGGCGACAGGACTGATAGGAATCATTGCATCAGTTTTGTCATCAGCTTGAAGCAAAGCCCCTCACCCCGTCCCTCTCCCCATCGGATGGGGAGAAGGACGGGGTGAGGGGCATGTTTCTTGTCGGTTTACTGATGAACTATCGAATCACTCTTGCGATTTTAGTAGCGCAAATCTCAAATTGCTGACATGCAGCGCAACGAACTCGACTATGTTTTGGGGACCATGCTGGATTCGCAGAAAGATGTCTCCGATCTGAACATTACTGTGGACAAGCCGCTGCAAGTGGAAAGCTCCGGCCAACTCGTGCCGGTGGCGATCAATCCACCGGTTGAGAAATTGACTCCTTTCCAAAGCGAAATGATCGCTCTCAACCTGATGGGCGGCAGCCGCCGGTTGACCGATGACCTGCTTCGCACCGGATCCTGCGACGCTTCCTACAGTCCGGCGGGCAAAGCGCGTTTTCGCGTCAATATCTTTTCCCAGCGGGGCAATTACTCAATCGTCTTGCGCAAGCTCGCGACCCGAATCCCGACCCTGGCCGAGATGAAGCTGCCCGAGATTTTTCAACAAATGGCCAAAGAGAAGACCGGCCTGATTCTGGTCACGGGCGCGACGGGCTCGGGCAAATCCACGACTCTCGCGGCCTTGCTGAATGAGATTAACGAATCCAAGTCCATCCATGTGATCACGCTGGAGGACCCGGTTGAGTTCGTTCATCCTCAGAAAAAGGCCACGTTTAATCAGCGCGAAATGGGCAATGATTTTGACACCTTCGCCAGCGGCCTGCGCGCCGCGTTGCGGCAGGCGCCCAAGGTGATTCTGGTCGGGGAAATGCGCGACCGCCAAACTGTCGAGATTGGTCTCAGCGCTGCGGAGACCGGCCATTTGGTCGTCAGCACGCTGCACACCATCGACGCGGGACAAACGATCAACCGCATCTTGGGCATGTTCGAGCAGGAGGAACAGGAGCAGATTCGGGTTCGTTTGGCGGATACGATCCGCTGGATCGTCAGCCAGCGCCTGGCCCCCAAGATCGGAGGCGGCCGCGTGGCGCTTCTCGAGATCATGGGCTCCAATCTCCGGACCAAAGACAGCATCATCATGGGAGAAAGCGAAGGAAAGAGCTTTTACGAAATCATCGAAGCCAGCTACACGTTTGGCTGGCGAACGTTCGACCAGGCATGTCTGGATGCCTTCGACCAGGGACTGATCACCGAGGAGACGACTCTCCTCTATTGCAGCAAACGAGGGCCGGTGACACGCGGCATCGATAACATCAAGAAGAAGCGAGGAGAAGCCACGAGCAACATGCCGCATTTGCAGATGAAGAAGCCTGAAGAAGCGGGGAAAAAGGTCGAAGTGAAGCCGGCCCCGACCACCCTCAAGATCAAGTGATATGGCGGCCGAATTCGAGCTGCTCGGTCCGTCCGACAAACCGGCCTTGCTCGGGCTCAGCGACCCAACGCTGCAAGGACTGGCGCGCAAGGCGCTGGAGGAACTTGGATACAAAGTCCATACGGTCGCCAACCACGCGGAATTTCTCGCTCGTTTCGCGCAGATTCAATACCAAGTGGTCGTTCTTGAGGAATTGTTCAATGCCAGCACCTCGCTGGAAAACCGGGCCTTGACGAGCCTTCAGTCCATGCCTATGGCCCAGCGGCGAGCCGCGGTCAGCTTGCTCTTCGGGCGCACCTTTCAGACGCTTCATCCCATGCAGGCTTTCCAACAGAGCGTGCATGCGGTCATCAATACCGCCGACACGGAAAAACTGGGCCAGATCGTTGCCAAGGTCGTCGCCGACCATGCGCTGCTCTACGGCATCTTCCGGGATGCCCAACTTCGTTTGGCTCAAGGCAAATAAGGTGGCCCGTCTTGATCAAATCTTGGTGGAACGGGGGCTATGCGAGAGCCGCGAAAAGGCCAAACGTGTCATTCTGGCAGGCGGTGTTCGAGTAAATTGCCAGCGGGCGCGCAAACCGAGCGATCAGGTGAACACCACCGACGACATCACGTTGGATTCTCCGGATCGCTACGTGAGCCGGGGCGGCCACAAGCTCGAACACGCGCTGCGGCACTTCCAAGTTGAGGTGGAAGGCTCGGTGGCCGTCGATTTGGGTGCCTCAACCGGCGGGTTCACCGATTGTCTGCTGCAGCACGGAGCGGCAAGAGTCTATGCCGTCGATGTCGGCCAGGGCCAGCTCGCCTGGCGGCTGCGCCGGGATTCCCGAGTTGTCGTTTTAGAGAAGGTGAATGCTCGCGAGCTCACGCCGCAGCAACTCCCGCCTCCCTTTGATCTGGCTGATCTTGTGACCATCGACTGCTCGTTCATCTCCCTTCAGAAGATTCTTCCGTCGGCGGAAGCGTTGCTGCGAGCCCCGGGCAGAATCGTCGCATTGTTGAAACCACAGTTCGAAGCCGGCAAACTTGAGGCGGACCGAGGGGGCGGGGTCATCACCGATCCAGCGATTCATGCCCGCGTCTTGGCCGAGCTTGAGCAGTTCGTCAGATCCCGTCCGCGCTTGGTTTGGCGCGGCTGGACCGAGTCACCGTTGCGCGGGCCGTCGGGCAACACAGAGTTCCTGATCTTGCTTGAAAAAATTCGCTAGAGCCATTCGACGCGTCGGCATTGTCGCCAACTCCGGGAAGGACCAGGCGCCGGAATTCGTGCGGAAAGCCGCCAAACTGATCCTCCGCAGCGGGCGCAAGGTCCTCACAGATTCAACCACTTCCCTCTCCGCGGGACTGGCGATGCCGGTGCTCCCGGATGCCCTGAGCCTGGCGCTGGAAGTCGATTTGGTCTTGGTCTTCGGAGGGGACGGGACGATGTTGCGAGTGGCCAGAGAAACAGCGGAATCTTCGACTCCTTTGCTCGGAATCAACCTCGGCGCTTTGGGCTTCTTGACCGATGTCCGGTCGTCCGATTTGCCCAGCGCGCTTGACCGGGTTTGGAGGGGTGATTTTCGGGTGGAATCCCGCGCGTTGATCGAAGCCGTCGGCAATTCTCGCGGGCAGAGCTTTCAAGCCAATGCCCTCAATGAGTTCGTCATCAGCCGCCGGATGATTTCCCGGTTGATCGAGCTGGAAGCCAGCGTCGATGGCCAGGTCCTCACCCGCTATCGAGGCGACGGATTGATCATCAGTTCTCCGACCGGTTCCACGGCCTACTCGCTGGCGGCCGGGGGGGCGGTCGTTTATCCGACCGCCGAGGTTTTCACGCTGACTCCTATTTGTCCGCACACCCTTTCGAATCGGTCGGTCATCGTGAACCTCAACTCAACGATCCGAGTCAAAGTGATCAGTCCCAAACCCGAAACCGTGCTGAGCGGGGACGGCCAGAACGAACGCCAACTGAGCGCCGGCGATGTCGTCACGATCCGCCGCAGCCGTCATTCGATCCGGTTGGTCCATTTGACGGGAACGTCTTTTTTCGAGACCTTAAGGCATAAACTTCACTGGAGTGGTTCGAACATTCCGGCGGAGTAGGTTCGCAGAAATCGCTGCATCCAATGGTTCGGCTCAAGGACATCGCGGCGAGGGCAGGCGTGTCAGTCATGACGGTCTCCAAAGTCATGCGTGACGCACCGGATATCTCTGTCGCGACGAAGACGCGCATCCGGCGATTGGCGGAGGAGATGGGCTACATGCCTGACTCCATGGCCCAAGGCCTCCGAACCCGCACCACGAAACTCTTTGGATTGGTTATCCCGGCCATCACCGCTCCAGTATTCGCCCGCACGGCCCTCGCCATCGAAGAACTCGCCTTCGAGCAAGGTTACGATTTGATCCTCGCCCACACGCTGAACCTGCCGGAACGAGAAGAGGCGTGCATCCGCAAACTTCTGTCGCGCCGTGTCGATGGCCTCTTCGTGTCCCCGGTGTACCGCTTGGCGCCCACCGCTCAGATTTACGAAGAAATCCTGAAGAACGGCACACCCACCGTCATTCTCGGCCAGCGCGCCTCTTTCTGCACACAGTTTGCGAGCGTGGAGACGGATGACCTGCCCGCCAGCCAGGCCGTGACGAAGCACCTCTTGGAACTGGGGCATCGGCGCATCGCCTTCCTTTCAGGTCCGGCGGCAGCGCCTTGGGCACAGGAACGGGCTGAAGGCTATCGCCGCGCCCTGCGTGAAGCCGATCTCAGCGTGGACGATGGACTTGTTTTTACCGCCGGCGGCACGATTGAAGATGGAGAAAAGGCGGCGTTGCAGATGCTTCAGGAACGCACGGATGTGACTGCGGTTCAGGCGGTCAACGACCTCGTTGCGATCGGCGCCGCCAACGTCCTGATCGGCCAAGGCTTGAAGATCCCACAGGATATTTCCTTGGCCGGGTTCGGAAATATCTTGGTGAGCGAGTATTTCAAAGTGCCGCTCACCACAGTTCGCCAGCCCAAATTCCGCCTGGGAGTCGCCGCGATGGAATTGATGCAAAAACTGCTCAAAGGCGAACGTCCCGACGCGAAGCGCCTCCCTGCTCAGATCGTTGTTCGGGCGAGCACGGCTCCGCCCCGGCTTAAGTAATCCCGAAGCGCGCCGTAAAGAACTCGGCCTGTCGGTTGATCTGAGCCATGGTCTTTTCCATCGCCCTGAACTTTTCGAACAGCGCAGCCCGGCTCGCCAGCACGACTTTCTCCAGTTGGCCCACCTGCTCATCGATGTTCGCGGCCCGTTTGCCAATGGCTTCCCGGTGCCGCAAGAACGAACCGTCCAGCCCGACCAGCCTCTCCAGGTAATTGCCGACACGCGTCGCAATCCCGTTCGTTGGATCAGCGAAGAGGGTCCGGATGCTGTCGATTGCGTTCGACAATGCGGCGTCGAGCGCTCCCGAATTTTCCAGCGACACCTCATTCGAGTAGCCATCGGTGCTGTAACCCAGCGATTCCAGCCTTCGGATCGCGCTCGAAATCCCCGAGGTCTCCGAGGTGAGCAGACGTCGTAATTCTCTCGTGCTCTCCGCTGCTTGGGGGTCTCCCGCCAAAAGACCGGCGCTTACTGTTCCTTTGGCGTCGGTCGAACTTGCCGTCTGGATCGCGATCAACTTTTGCACCTTGTTGAATTGATCGATGAAATCCGTGATCGCCTCTTTGAGAGGAGCCGAGTCGCCGGTGATGCTGACCGTGGTATTGCCCGTGGCAAGCGCGGTCACCGTCAAGCCATCGATGCCATGGCTTTCAGCCGTCAAACTGTTTGTGCGGCTTGTTAGAAGCGAGCCGCCGTTCACGGTAAATTGCGCATCTTGCCCGTTCACGAACACGCCTCCGGCGGACGAAGTGAGCCGAGCCGCCGTGAGGAAGTTGCTCGTACCCTCCGCCAATGAAATCCCGATGTCGCCCGTGACTTTGTTCGTCAGCACAAAGCGGTCGTTCACCGAGTCGTAACTGCTCACCACGCCGGCGCCAGATTGATTGATCCGATTCAGCACATCCGCAACCGTGTCCACGCCCGTATCTACGGTGAAGTTCACGCCATTGATGGCAAAAGTTCCGGAAGTTACGGAAGTGCTGAACCGGGCGGAAGCCAAGGTGGCGGACGTGCTCAGGCCACCGAGCGGCCGGTTGCTGGTGACCGAATCGGTGCCGTTTTGCGTGAGCCGTGCCGCTTGCAGGAAATTGCTGGTATCGGCGGCGCTTCCCAGCACGATGGCTGCGCCCCCCTCATCCGTGAGCGATAACTTGTCCGTGGCCGGGTCGTAGGTTGCCGCCAAACCTGTCTGCGAAGCGATTCTGGCAAGAACGTCGTTCAACGAGTCGCCAGACTGGAGATCGATCTGCTGGCCGTTGACCGTAAACCGGCCCGCTGTCACGGCAACCGCGAAACCAGCGCTCGCAGATGTGATGTCTTTGGAGCCGTCGATGCCCTCCCCCACGTCGGCACCCCCCTGCTGCGCGGCGGCTGTGGCAAGCTGAGTCAGATTGAAGGCGAAATTGCCGGGCGCAGCCTTTGCACTAGCGCTGGCGGCAGCAACGTCGCTTCCGGTCACGGTTGCTACGCGAGTGTTGTAAAGGCGCTCCTCTTTGAGAGCTTTTGCCTTGGCCAACAAACCCTCAAATTCCGCAACAAGGCCTGAGAGGGCATCGCTGACTCGATTAAGGCTTGTTTGTTCGACCCGGAGACGACGCTGCGGAGCCCGCTGGACATCTGCCAGTTGGTCCACCATCGACTTCCAATCGAAGCCGGAAGCTAATCCTGAAAGAAAGAGTTCCAAACCAGTTTACGCACCATGTGGCCAGGGCGTTTACTCAAGCCGAATTGAGAATCGGCAGTTTGGGATTGGACTTTAGCCGGCAGAACTAACAAACCGAAGAGGTAGGGACCCCGCGCCTGCGGTGTCCCCGCGCCGTGCAGGCGCAGAACCTTCATGAGCCGGAAGTGCTTAGGTTCACCTGCGTGGGCGGGCTGAAGCGCAGACTCTTGCGGAGTCGATCCTGCGACCGGAATTAAACGATGGGGTCCAACAAGTACTGTTCTTCGATGGACGCCGTGATATTTAGCGCGGCTTTGAAGGCAACTTGCACTTCCTTGATTCGCCCCAGTCGCTTTTCCGTGTCGGAAGCCAGATCTGTGACTCCCGAAGAGTGTGCCCCTGCTTGGTAATAATCTTCTTGGGCTTCAGTACGCTTGCTGACCGCAGCGACCGTAGGATCAGTAAGGTTGCGGAGGGGGGCAGCTTGGAGTGCTAGAGGGATGTTCGAAAGATTTGAAAGATTTGATGGGCTAACTTGCATGTGAAGTTCCTTAATAATTGTTGTGCCTTTGCTGCCTCATCACGGCCACTGTTTTACGAGCAACGGCGATTGGCGTTCAGCCGACGTGAAGAGCCACGTCCAGTGCGCGTCGGCGAGCCAAAACAGGGAGTGCAAATCTATCTTTCTTCTGTTGACCGCTTAGTTGAAGTCACTAATTCCCACGCTGTTCTTGCTAAACTGCCCGCTTTATACCGCTTGGCCCATCGGCTGTCCAGCAAAACCTTCCCAAAATCTTCCCAAATCGGGCCCATCGTTTTGGCAATTTTCGGCTAGACTGCCGCCAAGTGCCAGGATAAATTCTCCATGAAGCGTGGCTCGCACGAACGTACCTCTCAGCAGGATATTATGGCCCTAAGCGCGGACGCAATCTCCCTTATTCAAGCCATCAGCATTTCCCAAAACCAAAGCGTCGCGGCCTTTGTGGCCACGGCACTGGTTACACAAACTTCGACCACTTTTGGCGCGTCGGAACTGACCCAGGCTCGGCAGACGCGGTCGGAAAGCTCCCAATCTACAATCTCAACCAAGCTCGACGATTTAGACACCCTAGACGACCTGCTTCAGGCGCTGATTTCAGCCGCCTCCAGCCTGAGGCCTTCTCCAACCAGCCTCGGTTCTGAGATGGACGTGGACGACACCGACGCGAACGTGCTCGAATTGGATGATACTGACAGTGCGAGCCTTCAAACTGGGGACAAGATTATGTTTACGTCGGGGAGCTTCAGCTCTGGCCTGCAGCTCAATACGCCTTACTACGTTAGCCGAGGCGCGACCGGGGGTGGTAATACTGATTTTACGCTTTTTAATACGAGGAGCGACGCCCTAAACAATACAAACGCGATCACCTTTGCCGACAATATCGACAGCAGCGTCAAAGCGAAGCAGATCATCCCCGAGCCCGAAACGGGCATTGAAGAGTTCTTCACGGCCTACAACGATGTGCAGGACTTCTTAGCTGAAAAGTTAGTGCGCGGCGGTTCTCTGGCGGACGAGACTCAGCTTAAGTCGCTCCCCGCACAACTTTCACAAGCGGTGGTAGGGCTTCTGAAGGACGCAAACTTCGGACCGGCGTTAACCTCGAACAGCAGCGACAGAACCCTAACGGTGGACGAAACTTCGTTGCAGAGCCAGCTTTCCGCGAATCCGCAAGCCATCGCCTCGCTCTTTGAAGACACGACCAGCAGTGGAAGCGGTTTTGCCAAGAGCGTCCAAGATATCGCGGAAGTTTTTGCAGGCCCGACAGGGGTGGTCGGGGAGATAGAAACTGCCCTGACTTCCGAGTTGGACAGAATTGATTCCACACTTTCGGAGTTAATTGCCAAGGCCGTGAAAGAGCAGGAAACCACGCTGCAAGACCTGGCAAAGATCTCGAGTAGCACTGCGGCAGTCAGCCTGCAAATTTCCTTCATAAATAAGGTGGGGACTCTTTGAAATTCGGAGGCAGCGTTCACATGTGGGTCGCCTCCTCTGGCTCCGATGAGTCCAAGATCCAAGAAAACTTCTTCATTGAATCCTGCTTCCACCCGCATATGTTCCGGCAAGGACTTAGCGAAATTCGCTGCATGAAAAAATTGGCGGCTTCAGCCGGTGTCGTTCTCCTCTCGTACCTTCTCCACGCCCAAAATCCATTGCCAAATCTTCTTTGGCCAAACGGTGCTCCCGGCGCCCTGGGCGCAGACGACAAGGACATCCCAACGCTGACTCCGTACCTGCCGGAGCCGACGCAAGCCACCGGATCAGCGATGGTCGTATGCCCGGGCGGAGGTTACGGCGGATTGGCGGCGCATGAAGGAAAGGACTATGCGTTATGGTTCAATCAGCGCGGCATCGCGGCCTTCGTGTTGAAATATCGTCTTGGTTCGGCCGGCTATCGACACCCTATCATGCTGCAAGACGTCTCACGAGCCGTCCGCTACGTGCGAGCCAACGCACCGGCGTGGAAGGTCGATCCTAAGCGGATCGGCGTGATCGGATCGTCCGCCGGCGGCCATCTCGCCTCGACGCTCCTCACACACTTTGATTCCGGCCGGGCGGACGCAGACGATCCCATCGAACGCCAGAGTTCACGACCGGATTTGGGGATCCTTTGCTATCCCGTGATCACGATGGGAAGCTTCACTCACCACGGCTCCCGCAAGAATCTCTTGGGTGATAATCCATCTCCGGAGTCAATCAAACTGCTTTCCAACGAGCTTCAAGTGACGCCACAAACCCCTCCGACGTTCATCTGGCACACTTTTGAGGATGCCGCGGTGCCAGTCGAAAACACGCTCCACTTCGGCGCGGCGTTAAGGAAAGCCGGAGTCCCTTTCGACCTCCACATCTATCAGAAAGGCCGGCACGGCATCGGCCTGGCGGACAAACCGCCCTTCACCAATGTCCACCCCTGGGCCCAAGACTGTCTTTTCTGGCTCCGACAGCAGGGGTTCTGCAACTGAGCCTTAAGTATGCGGGTCGAGAGGCTACAACTCAGCGCCGGTGGCCGACTTGTCGCCTACCACCACTTGAAGTTCAAATCCGGAGGCGGCGCGAGAAGCCAATTCTCGTAGCCTTTGGGAAACAGATAATTCTCCACGTGTCCGTCGCCGAAAAGCATGTTGAAAATTGTCTTGCCCCGGTCCTGGTGCCAATCGTTTTGCTTTCGCCACCGGCGCTCTGTGTCATGGCGGGAGCCGTGCCATGGCCAATCGCCCTGGAGGATCTTGGTGGATGCGCCCAAGGCCACCTCGCCGGATTTGATCGGAGTCGCCTCCTTGCTTCCGCGCGCGGCCTGTGAATCCCCGGTGACGTGTTTCGTGCGGAACCAGTCCACCGACCACATGCCCAGGTAGCTGTTTCCCCAGCCCTCGTACGCCGTCTTGGCCGTGGGCCAGTACGAGTCGCCCCGGTCTGCCGGGCATCGGAAGAGCTCGACCGACTGCAAATAGTTGTTCAATGGCCGGTTCGTTTCGTTCAGCCGGTTGTGCGTCGTCACTGTGCCTTTGATGTTGCCGCCGTAGGTCGCCCAATCTCCGTGCACGGGGTAAGACTCGCGATTATCCTCCGTGTAAAGCTGGTAACCAATCCCGATTTGCCGCTCGTTGTTGACACACTGGATGCGCTGCGCCTTCGCTTTGGACCGCGCGATCGCCGGCAACAACATGCCCGCGAGGATGGCGATGATCGCGATCACGACCAACAATTCGATCAGCGTGAAGGCGAACCGGCGTTGAACCCTGAACGTCGGACGGCCCTCTTCCACATTCAAAGTTGGACGTTCAATGTTGGATGTTCGATGTGCATCCATTCGGTTCCAGCGGCGCCCCGCTGTGGATACTGTGTCAGTACAGCAATCAGCGGGCAATCTCGAATGCGAACCCTTTGAGATACTCCGTCTCCCGGATGACCGGAATGACGGGATGATCCGGCGACTGGGTGTAGGTGGCGATCCGCCGGAGCACGCGATGGGTGTCGAAAGCCGCGTCGAGTATCACGTCTTGGAAGGTTTGGCCGTCAATGTGGTGAGAGCAACAGAACGTGGCCAGAGTTCCGCCCGGCTTCAACAGCTTCAGCGCTCGCAGATGAATCTCCTTATACCCGCGAAGCGCATCCGGGATCGCCGCGCGGTTGCGTGTGAAGGATGGGGGGTCCAGAACGATCAGATCAAAACGCGGCACGACTTTCTCGTGCGGACCGGCCGTGGTCTGGGCCTTGAACCAGTCAAAGACATTGGCCGCTTCGAACGTGCATTGGCTGGCCAGTCCGTTCTCCGCCGCGTTGCGCGCCGCCGTTGCGATCGCCTCCGCGCTCTGGTCGATCGCGTGGACGTGAACCGCTCCGGCGCGGGCTGCATGGAGCGCAAATCCTCCTTGAAACGTGAAGCAATCCAAGACTTGTCCTCCGCGCGCGAGTTGGGCCACCTGACGCCAATTCAACTGTTGATCCAAATAGAGGCCGGTCTTATGTCCGCCGAGAATGTCCACCTCAAAACTGAGGCCGTTCAACTCCACTCGCAGCAATGAACCCGGTCCAGAAGGCAGTTGGCCGTCGAGCACGCCGTTCGAGTCGGGCAGTCCTTCGTATTTCCGCGAAGAGAACTCGTTGCGCTCGACAATGGCGCGTGGCGCGAAGAGTTCTTTCACAGCGCCGACGATCATCTCTTTTCGTCGATCCATTCCCAGCGCCGAGGTCTGGATGACGATCACATCGCCATACTTGTCGATGATCAACCCGCTCAAGAAATCGCTCTCGGCGTTGACCACTCGGAAGCAGGCGGCCTCGGCCAAGTGCTTTTGTCGAAGCGCCAAGGCGCCCCTGATCCGTCGCTCGAAAAACGCCTGATCAATCGCCACTCTTTCCGGAGACAGCATGCGGACGTGGATCTTGGATTTCGAATTAAAGAAGCCGATTCCAAGGAAACGTTGCCGGTGATCTTTCACCTGAACCACGTCGCCGTCGCCGGCCGGTTGGCTCAGGCGCAGAATCGACGCCGCGTAAATCCATGGATGTCCTGCGACGACACGATCAGCTTCGCCAGGACGAAGGAGCACAGTCGGTAAAGTTTGCATCTTTCAGTTTGAGACAGCGCAGAGACTATTACGTGATTCGCGACGAAGAACAAAGCGAAAGGTCAAAAGAGCCGGTCTGCAAAAACTGATCTGGGTCCGCACAAACGGCGGAGAAACGCAATGGCAAGTTTGCGAGGCGCGGCTTAGACTGGCGCGGCTATGAAAATGGAGTTGCCCGAGAACTTGAGCCATGATTATTGCATCAACCCTTCGTGCTCCTGCCAGGATGCGCGCCGGACCTTCGTCCGCGTTGAGGACGAGCCCAGGCGGAATCCGGGCAAGACTTTCTCCGGCCCCACCGTCTTTTACAATTATGTTCGTGACCTCATGCAGCTCGACGATTCCTGCGCCGACTCTGAGGAAGCGATTGCCCATGATTTGTTGGAAGCGTTGCAATCGGCCCAACCGGACCTCGACGCGGTTGTCGCGAGACGGCATTGCCAACTCCGTTACCTGTTTCGCCGCGCGAGAGGCATCCGTGAACAGATGGCGGCGCCCAGGCCGGTCGGCCAGCCAAAGGTCGGACGCAACGATCCGTGTCCTTGCGGCAGCGGCAAGAAATTCAAGAAATGCTGCGGCGCCGCCTCATCCCAATCATAAATCGTAAATCATAAATCATAAATCATAGATTCCCTATGACTCTGCACGACCTGATCGCCGATAAACTGGAGCGGGCTGACCCCGAAACCCGGCAGGCCTTGCTGCGTATCCCGCTGGAGAACATCGACCGTTGGATCGCCAATGGCCACACCGCGCCACAGCGGCTGGAGCAATGGCGCCAGATCATTCTGCGCGCTCAGGGAACACCGGATGGGTTTCAGGAATTGCTGCGCCTGTTTCGGGACCGCAGCGAGGCCACGGAACGCCTGCGCGACTTCGCTCCCTTCGCCGGCGTGCTCACCGCAGCCGAACGCGCCGTCATCATCCGCCAATGCGCCTACAGTCATTGAACCATTTGATCGAAGTGGTGCGTGCTGTAGCCCGGCCTCAGCGCGTCCAGATTCTTGGGTCGGCTTCACTTCTCCCCAGCCATCCGGAACTGGGCATCCCCGGTGGGGTCCTCGAAAGGACGACCGACGCGGATTTTCTGTTGGAACCCAGCAGCGAGGCCATCGCGGAAAGTTTGCAGTTTGCGGCGGGACGGGACAGCGCGTTCATGTCCCAAAACGGTTACTACGTTGACATCCTCCGTCCGGTGATTGGCGAAACCCTACCCGCCGGTTGGGAATCCCGCCTCCACCGCGTCGAAGGCTACGACAATGTCTTCTCCCTCGATCCCTACGACCTGGCCGTGGTGAAGCTGATGGTCGGGCGCGAGAAAGATTTGGACCTGCTCCGCGCCATGCTGCGGCTCAAAATCGTCGAGCCGGACCGGCTTCGCCGGCATTACCAACAAACACCGCTCGGCGAGCGCGAGGCGGTCACGGCCGGGCGCAACCTGGCCCTCGTGCTCCGCGAGTTCGCTCAGCCGTGACGCGAAACGGAAATCCGAATCCGAAGTCCGAAGTCCGATGAAAGCAGCGGCGGCTCCACCGGCTGGGGCCTGGAAGTCCGCGATCTCGCCGTCAGCAAACCGGTCGCGGGGCGGCACAGAGCTTCAGTTCGTGGCGGGAGTGACCTGTGAAAAGCCGGTGAACAACATCCAATAACTTTCCGTTGCTTGGGCTGCTGCGCGCCTTACGCTTCTCGACCGTAGCCAAAAGGAATCCGTGCCCGAGAACCGCCCAACGCCAAGCCTGATCCGACGTCCCCGGACGTCCGAACTTTGGCGCTCGCGCCCTCTCCCGCCTATTCTCCCCAAGAATCAGAATTCGGACGTCGAAATCCAGAAATCATAAATCAGAACTCATAAATCCCGAATGAACCTCTGGCAACGCAAACTCCTCGCCTTCTTGCACGACCCGCCGAGCAAGTGCGCGCACCTCGCCACGCATGACCAACCCATCGAGCGCGCCATGCAGACAGGCGGATTCGCCAAGCAAGAATCCCGGGTCTTCGCCAATGCAATTCTCGCTGCTGCCATTGCCGATTCACTTTGCTGACCACCACCCATGAGCCTCGATAATCCAACCTATTGGCGCCGCAAACTCAGCGCCTATCTTCACGACAGCCCTGACAAAGTTATCAGCATCGTGGACCATGAGGACCGAGCCAGGTCACTGGCGCAAGCCGAAGGTTTTCATCCGGAAGAAACCACCCGCAAGTCGGCCGACATCGCCGCCTCAGCCGCCGACCGGCTGCCATGGCCCAAGACAAAACTCGGCGATACGGTGCTCTGCCGCTCGGAATTCGACGCCACGGACAACGCTCTCCGCCACCCATTGGGGATGACGTCAATCCACTTTCTCCAGCCGTTTGCCTCGCCAACGGCCGCATTGGAGATTTCGCAGAAATCACGGCCACTCATCACGGATGATGACCCGCGGGCCGCGTTCATCTGTGCCTGGCGTTTCTGGCAGAACTGGGCTTCGGCAGCGGACGAACGGTTTTCCTGCCTGCCGGCGGAGACGCGCCTTCCAGATCACACCATTTGGAACCACTTGGCCGTCACCAGCGCATTCCAAGGCTGTCTTGGCGGCAGTTTGAAGGACTGGCTGGACGCCAGGAGCAAAGGCCAAAGGCCCCAGCCTCCACCTGACCGACCCGCGTTCCTGCTCTTTACCATCGGGCCGGTGCAGGAGCTCATCGCCGCTGCGCGCAGCACCCGGGACCTGTGGAGCGGTTCCTATCTGTTGAGCTATCTCATCGGCACCGCGCTCGCCCGGATCGCTCTGGATTTCGGGCCGGATCACGTCCTGTTCCCAAACCTGGCCAACCAGCCGATTCTGGACCTCCTCTTGCGCCGGGAGCTTTGGGATCACCACAAAGCGGCGGACGGGACGGAACTCTGGCGGGCCTTCGGTTACTACGACCAGCGAGAGAGGGAACGGCTGCTGACGCCCAGCCTGCCGAATCGCGTTCTTGCGCTGTTGCCCGCGACGATGGCCGAGCATCCTCAATGGCAGACGCCGGACAGCGTGGGGCGCACGGGAGCCGCGCGCTACGCTGCGCACCTCGAATCCGAAGTCCGTGCGCAATTACGCCGAATCGGGGATTCGGTGGCCGAGCATTGTGCTGACAAGGTGCCGGGCAGCGTCGATATTGCGCGCTTTAGGGCTCAGTTGGAAAAACTGCTCGAAGTCCACTGGCAGGTTCTGCCGTGGCCGGAATCAATCAAAAGCGCAATCGAATCCACGGCGCGCCTGCCGGGGGAAGAGCGAGAGCACCCGCTCGATCCGTTGCGCGGTGTGCTCGCCATGCTGGACCGCATGCGGCCTGAACACCGGGACCCGTGGTGCTTCAGAGACCAGCAACTCGGCTCCCCAGACAAAGCCGGGCCGCTTTCGCAAGTTTCCAATGCCTGGTCCGCCTTGTTCGCCCTGGTTTCTTGGCAATTGGACGCGGCGAAGACCACGCGCAGCTTTTTGGCTTGGAGCGACGGCGGCTGGCGGGTGGACCGGTGGCAGAACAAAGACTCGCTCAACGGCAAAGAAGAAGCCTGTCTGGAAGTGCCGACGGACCAAAACGAAGCCAAGAATATCTCCCGCCGGTTAGCCGATGGCAACGAAAACGCTTTCAAACCCCGCGACCTGCTCGGAGCCTCCACGCTGCTTAAGCGCCTTTGGCACCTCACGTGGTTGTCCAAGGAACACGCCTTTTTCCCCAACGAGGGCGACTTCGCCATGCCGAATACGCGCTCCATCGCTGCACATCAGCCGTTCGCCTTGTCAGCAGACGACGAATCCGGCAGTGAGGATGAGGGCAAATACTTTGCCGTGCTTGCCCTGGATGGCGACGAGGTGGGCAAGTGGATATCCGGCGCGAAGTGCCCGGAGGTGGCCGGACAGCTTTCGCGTGAAGCTCACGCTTACTTCACCCGGCACGGCAACGCGGAATTCCTCAAGGGACGCCGTCCGCTTTCGCCCTCGTTTCATCTCCAGTTCTCCGAACTCCTCGCCAACTTCGGCCTACACTGCGCCCGGCCCATTGTCGAAGCCCACGATGGCTGTCTCATTTATTCCGGCGGCGACGATGTGCTGGCGATGCTTCCGGCAGACACCGCGCTGGCCTGCGCCCGTGCGCTGCGGGCTGCCTTCAAAGGCGAACCACGTCTGTCCGAGCTTGCCAAGGGCATCGTGAACCGCGGGCCGCGGAATCGCGAGGAATGGAAGTCGGACGGCAAGACGCCTCTGTTCGCTGTCGAACATCCCGGCTTCATCAAGCTGACAGAACAGGCCGCGCCAAAAGGATCGGGTGCCGAAGCCGGCCTGCTCGATGAACCGGTGCGCTTTCCCTTCCTTGTCCCCGGCTCTGCCGCCGACTGCTCCGTCGGGATCGCCATCGCCCATTTCAAGTCGCCGCTCCAGGACGTCGTGCGCGAAGCGCAACGCGCCGAGAAACGCGCCAAGAACGAACTGGGCCGCAGCGCCGTAGCCGTCACGCTCATGAAACGCAGTGGCGAAACTATCGAATGGGGCTGCCAGTGGGACAGCGGCGGCCTGGAGATTCACGGTGCTATCCTCGAGGCCATCGGCGCTGGCGCGGTCAGCAACAAGTTCCCCCATCGCGTGGTCGAGTTGCTCGGTGCCTATCTCACCGAGACCAGCCCGCTTGCCGCCAAAAGCCTTGAACCCGTGAAGGACTTCCCCGTCGTGGACATCGTCCGCCGTGAGTTCCGCCATGCTGTCGAGCGGCAGAAGCAGAAGGATATGAAAGACGAGCATGCCAAGCTGAAGGAACTCGCGGAGCCTCGGAACGGGTCTTCCAATCAAGTTTCAATAGATCGCTACCTGAACCACGTAATCCAGCGCGCCGCCGTTGCTTTGGCCGCGAATCTTTGCGAGCGGCTCGAAGTTCGGCTCGCGAAATTGGCGGTAACCGCTCAAATGACCAAGAAACTGAAGGAACTCGGCGAGGCTAAAGTCGTCTCCGAGCAAGACCGCGAAGGGGAACTCCGGGATCTGCTGGATGAAGCTGAATCACTGCAGGGCTTGCCGGATGCGGACGCGAAGTGGCTCAAGAGCCAGGTGGAAAGCACGCGCAGGCAGCTTGATCGGCAGCGAACCGAAGACCCGATTCAGGCCCTCATCGGCCTTTGCCAGACCGCCGCCTTCATCGCACGCAATCTGTCTGAGGAGAAACCCGAAACTCCAAACGAAACATTCGAAACTCAACCCGCTGCCGAAAGGCAACTCGCGACGCCATGAACAACCTGCATCAAATTCTTCTTCAACCCACCGACGTGCTGTTCTTCCGCGATGGCCGCCCAATGAGCGGTTCGCTCGCTGGCCATACCGCTGCCTGGCCGTTGCCGGACGTCACCAACCACGCGCTCCACGCCGCGTTGCATCGCGCCGGCCTTGAGCAAGAAACCGGCGTGAAGCTGCACCGGCATGCCCCCGGTCGGTCCTCGGACAAACGCGACCACTCGGATGAAAACCGAGCGAAACACGGGAGACTGTTCGGCTCCCTTCTCACTGCCGGCCCTTTTCCGGTGCGCGAAAAAGGAGGCAAGGCGACTTGGTTCTTCCCCCGCCCGAAGGACGCTCAACTCAACGGCAGCGTCGCCGTCACCCTGTGCCCGGTCATCTCCCTGCCCGGGGTTGAACAACCTTGGCAGACCTCCAGCCTTGCCACGCCGCCCAAGTATGCAGTGGCCAACAGCCGGCCGCCCGCCAAGGACGCTGGCGGCGAGTCGTGGATTTCCACCGATGCGTTCAACTCTTTCCTGCGGGGCTCTGATGACCTCAAGCCCGACAAACCCGGCGATCACTTCCTGCGCGACACCGACATTGCCGACACAGAGTACGCCATCGGCATCGGCATCGACCCCGAAACCCAGACGCAGGACAAAACCAACTTCTACTCCGCCCATTACCTCCGTCTGCGCGAGGAATTCCGGCTCGGTCTGTTTGCTGAAGCGATGGACAAGGAATTCAAACAACACAATAGCGACCTCCTCCAGACCCTGCTCAACGGCCAGCCGCAAAACATCATCGTCGGCGGCCAACAACGGCTCTGCACGGCGCACCGTCGCAACGCCCCGCAACCGTTGCCGCTCCCCAAGGGGTTGCATGCCGCCGTTGATTTCAAACCACTGCCCAACGGCAAGTTCCCGGTGAAATGGGCGCTCCTGACGCCCGCACTCTGGCCGGAGATTCCCCCCGCGAAGAAGGACGGTTCACCGCAAAACCCACATCCCGGCGGCTGGTTGCCCAACTGGGTTTTCGTGAACTGGGACAGCGAAAAACGCGAGGCGCGCTTTGACGAGCGCGGCGGTCAAGTACTGCTGACCACCGGTAGCGGCCTTCGCAAAGCCAAACGCAAGGGAGGCGCTCCCGGTTCAACAATCCCCGCCCGCCTTGTCGCCGCCATCGTCCCCAAACCCATAATTGTCACCGGTTGGTCGCTCGCCGAATCCAAATCTGAAAATCAAAAATCGGAAATCCCATCGGGCGCTAAATCCACTCACCTCGCCGTGTCCGCCGGAGCGGTGTATTACTTCGAGGCCGAGCCGGACAAAGACGGCGGCCCCGCGCATGCCCTTGCGCTCGCCAACGCTCTCAACTGGCACGGCAGCGGTGACGGGAGCAAAATCCAAAACCGCCGCAGCACGCTGCTGGGCGAGAAGGGCTACGGGCTGGGGGTCTGCGGAACCTGGAGGTTTTATGGCGAATGATCGTCATTTTGGCGGTGAGTCAGCCCGCTCCTCCCGCAGGCCTTCATCCAAGGCCCTGGCTCTCAACTCTCGACCGCCAGCCAACTCCGCGTTCTGCAAGTCCGCACTCCGCTTTCGAGAACGTCCGCCGACGTCCGCAAACGCGACAAACTTTCAACAACGAAGGAGACTGAACCCATGAACACGGAATCCAAATCAGAAATCAGAAATCAGAAATCGAAAATTCTCTACCTGTTCACCCGCACCCCGCTCCACGTCGGCGCCGGCGCCAGCGTCGGTGCGATTGACCAGCCCATCCAACGCGAACGTCACACCGGATTTCCGATTATCCCCGCTACCAGCCTGAAAGGCACGTTCGCTGATGCGTGGAACGAAGGACTTCACGAACAGAACGGCAAGCGTTACCTGCGCGTGACGACAAGAAAGAACGAGAAGAACGAAGAGGTAATCGACCAGGTAGCTGAAGCAGCTTGGCTGTTCGGATCGGACAACGCCAGCCATGCTTTTGCCGGCTCACTTCAGTTCTCTGAAGCGCGCCTCCTGGCCTTTCCCATCCGCTCAGCAAAAGGCAGCTTTGCCTGGATTACGTGTCCGCTGATGTTACAACGGGCCGTGCGTGATGGAGTTCTCGCATCGGCTCTGATTCAAGGCTTGCCGGAGCCAAAGGACGAGCAAGCGATTTTTGACGCCGGCAGCGCCAGCAAGCTGGACTTGAGCGGGCAGATCGTGCTGGAGGAATACACGTTCAAGCATTCCAACTGGCAGGGACTGGCGGAGCTTGGAAAAAGAATGTCTGACCTGCTGTCAGGAGATTTGGTGTGGGCTGAAGTAAAAGACCACCTTGTCATCGTCAGCAACGGCATGATGAGTTTTTTTGCGCAGAACGCCTGCGCGGTCGCTCAACACGTCCGCATCAGCGACGAGACCGGCACGGCGGAGGGCGGCGCGCTCTTCAATCAGGAGAACGTGCCAAGCGAAACGTTCTTCTACTCTTTGATCCACGCTTTCGACGAGCGCACAGCGGACAAGGCCAAGGACCAGCGCCGCGATGCCGCCAAGGCGATCGAGGCTTTCGGCGGAAAGGCGGCCGACCGCAAGGTCTTCCAATTCGGCGGCGACGCCTCCACCGGCCTCGGCTATTGCACGGTCCTGCTGAAAGCGCCTTGCTCGAATGCCAAATCGCCGCAATCTTGATGGCCTATGACAACCGTAAATGTTGAGGAAGCCGCGGCCAGCTTCCCGAAACTGTTGGCCGCGGTCGAAGAAACGGGGGAAACCGTGTTGATTTGCCGCGAAGGGAAACCGGTGGCAGAGCTTAAGGCCACCACGCCCCGGGCAAAAATCGACAGATTAAAACCAAATCCGGACCTCAAGCCCATCGCCATCAACTACGATCCAACCGAACCTCTGTCGGAAGACGAGTGGCCCTCCGAATACCGATGAACTGCTTGTTGGACACTTGCACCTTGCTCTGGCTGGCGGACGATCCGGACCAGATGCCACAGTCCGTCCGGCGCGTTCTCTCCGAACCCGGTTCGGTTATCCACGTCTCCCCTGTCTCAGCTTGGGAGCTTGGGATCAAGGTCGCCAAGGGCAAATTGCAACTTCCCAATCCCGTCAGCGAGTGGTTTCCCGAAGTCTGCCGATGGAATGGCCTGGTAGAGTTGCCTCTCGATAGCCGGTTGGCAGCACGATCCACGGAATTATCCCCAATCCACAAGGACCCCTTCGACCGAATATTAATAGCAACGGCGATGGAGCATGCTCTCACGCTCGTGACACCCGACGATCGCATTCGGCAATACCCCAACCTCAAAAGCCTCTGGTAAACCTATGGAAAACCTCGAACAAATCCGGGCGGCAAACGCTTTGCTGGTGGCCGAACGCACAACGAAGGCGGATGTCAACAAGCTGCCGGCGATGATCATCGCCAACGGCCTTTTGGCCACCACGGCATTCGCCAACGAGAAGAACGAAAGGCGACAGGCCAAACGCCCCGCCATGCAGGCCGTGCTGAACGGTGTGGCCGGGCACTTGGCGTCACCCGAAATCGGTATTCTTCCAGGGGTCACGGACAGCGACATGTTGATCCGCCAACTCTCAGACCGGAACGACCCCGGGGCCAATTCCAACCGCCTGCAACGCGCCACTGCGGAAGCTTTGGTTTTCATCGGCTACGTGAAGCGATTCACCACAAAAGAGAAAAGCAATTCGGAGGGGTAAGCCATGCCGACCCTCATGCCCAACGACACTGGCGCGCTCTTTCGAGCGTCTGCTGAGAAGTTCGACAGCCGTTCGCTGCTGCTCGACCGCTTTGTTTACGACCATCCAAAAATGGACGAAGCACGCCGACTGCACTTCGCCCGGGTGTGCGAGGATTCGTTCAAGGCGGGCCGCTTTGAGTTTCTCTTGAAACTTCGAGCCACTTGGGAGAAAGAACGCAACACAGCGCGAAAACCGGAGGAGCGGCAGAAATTCGAGGAATTCCTGGAGGACACTGCGCCCCTGGCACGACGGACTGCCGACATCGGCCCTGCCGAAGCCCTCAAGCCTGTGTCCAGCCACCAAGCCCTCCTCAGTTCAATTGCAGATGCCGGCTTGCTCTACGCCCAACTCCAATCCCGTCTCATGGTCAACATGACCGGCGGGGTGATGGAAAACGCCGGCCTGTGCTTGGACCGCTTCGGCCTGCCTTACATCCCCGGCAGCGCAGTGAAAGGTTGCGCCCGGCGCGGCGCGTTGGCCGCCCTGCGCGAGTGGTGCGAATCCGGCCAGAAACCCGGCGCAACGGAGCAGGACAAAGACAACCTCTTCAAGGCCGCCTGCGAACCATTCAGCACTCCCGCTGAAATGCTCGCCGCCATCGCCTGCGTCTTCGGCTGGTGTGAACAGGATTGGAAGGACGAGTCCGATTTCGCGTGGGCGTGCAGCGGTAATCCGACCGATATCTGGCGAGTCGCAGCGGAAAAACTTTGCTCCGAGTTCGGATGGAAGGTTCCGAAGGAGAAACAACCGACCCCTTGGAAGGCGCTTCCGAACTTCGGCGGCTCCGTCTCCTTCCTGCCCGCCTGCTCGGTGGATGTGAAGGGGGTGAAGGGCCTGCCGCTCGATCCGCCCGAGCTCGGCAAACTCGAACTCGACGTTGTCACGGTTCACCACCAGGCATATTACAATGAACCGGACCGGAACAAGAAACCGCATGAGTGGGAGGAATGGAATCGCAAGTGGAGCACCGCTCCCGATATTGAGGAGCCGGTACCAAACGTCTTCCCCGCCGTCGCGCCCGGCCACATCTTCGCTTTCGCGCTTGCGCCGCTGCGCGGTGGAGACGCGAAGCTGGTCCAGCTTGCCCGCCAGTGGCTGAAGACTGGCCTCGAAACCTTCGGCCTCGGTGCCAAAACCAACGCCGGCTACGGATGGTTTGCCGATGTGACCGATGCCATGCGCGCTCTTCAAGACGCCGAGAAGGAAGCGCGGGCAGAGAAAGCCCGCCAAGCGAAGGAAAAGGCCGACCGCGAGGCTGCCCGCGCGACTCTCCAACCGGATCTCGCTCTGATAGAAAAACTCGGTGCCATGAAAGAGCCGGACCTCCGAGGTCAGATCAACCCCTTTGCCACCGAAGAGAGATTCTGGGCGCAGCAGGACGAGCGATTTCAGTTCACGCTCTTTCACTTCTTGCTTGTTACCGCACCGGACCTCTTCGCCGCTGACCGGGCAAATTCAAAATCCAAGATTGCCAAAGCCATTGCCAACCTCGCCGCGAAATTCCCTCGCGTCGCCCCACCCAAGGCACCATGAAAACCGAAACCTTTCATCTCGAACTCATCACGCCCTGCTTTTGCGGCGGGGCGGAACCGGAGCGGCAGGCCGAAATCCGCGCCCCCTCTATCCGCGGCCAGCTCCGCTGGTGGTTCCGCACACTCGGCGGCTTCAAGTCACTCGAACGCAGAATGACCGTCCGGAAACAAGAGGCGATCATCTTTGGCTCTACGGCGGGCGATACAGGGCGAGCAGGGAAACTTCGGCTGCAAGTCCGGTCCTTTGCGCCAACAACCCTTCTCTCTAACGAAACCAAGAACATTGACGACCTCAATGCTGGAAAGCCGTTTGACCCACGGGGCTATTTGTTATTTCCGCTCCGCAAACAGGGAGACGATCCGCGAAAGCGCGGCGTATTTGTTCAAGCACTTCCACGTTTTGAGCTGCGGCTCAACTTAAGCGGGGACAAAGCGCCTTGGTCCGATGCCCAGGACGTGATTCATGACATCCAAGCGTTACTGAACATATTCGCGCATCTGGGCAGTCTCGGTTTCCGAGCTCGCCGAGGCATGGGCGCGCTTCGACCTGTTGTTGGCGGAACCTTAACTGCGGTCTCAGTCCAAGATGCCTTGGCCCGCTTCGGCCAACCCGATAACGTAGCGATTCGAGAACTCGCCTCAGAAAGCCAAAAGTTCCAAGCTCTCATCGCCTCAGAAAACAAGTTCCGGGATGCCTATAACACCGACTCCGCTCACGCGCGAAACCCAATTCAGCGGTTGAGTCCGATACAAATGGACGAGCTCAGCAAGCTTGCCGTTTGGTTACGAGCATGGCGGCAGCACGGGCAGATGAGCGTCACGTGGCCCAAGGAGGCCAACTCGCCAAATCCAATTCCGAGCTACCAGAAGGACTACCACAGGAACATGCCTGGGTTCCCAAAAGCGCGTCGTGATCACAATGAGGGGTTGGCACGGCTTGGATTCCCTCCTGGCAGTTCGCCAAGCTCGGCCAGCACAGATAGCGAATCGCAAGAAGGAATGCAGGAAGAAACTTACCGCCCGGCAATCGGGTTGCCTATTATCCAGTCGTTTTCCAGCTTTAGACCTCGAAAAACGGTTAACTGGGGAACGAAGCCGAAGGGCCAAAACGACAGCGAAGGCCGCTTCGCCTCCCCCGTGTTGCTCCGTCCGCACAAGGATGCTCAAGGCAAGTGGCATGCCCTGGTCATCTTCGTGGACGCCCACAAGTGGCCCGACGGAAAGCGGGTTTACCTCAACGGCCAGGAACGCCAAGTCGCGATGGTCACTTTGCCGGACGGTACGCGTTCTCCGACCCTCTACGAGGCCATGAAGAACGACGAAGCCCTAAAGCCGTTCACTGGCTGAGCCCGCTTGTGGGGCTGCCTATCGGGAACCAAAGAATTCGATCGCATAGGTAGAAAGGCAGAACAGACCACGATCCCACTGGACCGCCAGCGCATCCTCGACGCCCTCGATGAGTTGTCCCCGTCGCCTCGCGCAGCGTGGCGTGGTCGGCGAAGCCTATTATCCGAGGAACCTGATTCAGCCCAAGACACAATTCTTTGTCGAAGCCATCCTGGAAGAGATACAACATGAAAACCCTGCGTGAACTGGCCGAAAACGTGCGCGACGGCCGGCCACTCGAAATCGAGTTGGGCGATTTCCTGGATGCCTTTTATCTGGCGCCGGACCCGGCCCGGGTTCAGGAACGCCCAGCCCTGCTCGCCAGCGCCCATCCGCAGGGCACGATGATCGACGCTTTTCTGGCCGCCGCAGCCGAACACCTTTGCCGGCGATTCGAGTTCTCCATTCCGGACTGGGTTTACGAACGCGGTCGTTGCCTGGACCGGCCTTTCTTCGCCCTGCCGTCCCCGGCGTTTCGGACGACCCTCCTGCTCGAAAGCCCGATGGAGTTTCGTTCGCGCAATCTGTTCGTCACCGCCAACGCCCTGAACCGCGCTTCCGAGCACGCTTCGGAGCGAAGACCCGCGGGTCGCGAAAAAGCGCAGGCGTGAGACCTTCGTATAACATCGAAAATGGCTTCGCCCCTCGCCCTCATCCAACTCATCAGCGAAGAAACGATGCACAACCTGTTCCCGCTACTGGCCCTCAGGCCCAAGACGGTCGTGCAGGTCCGCAGTCGCGATGACCGTTTTCATCAGGCGGCGGAAAACCTCATCCTCGCCGTCGGCACCGCCCGCAGTCGCTCAAAACACCTCGACCCCTTCGGGCAGTCGTCCCTTTGGCAAAAATGTCTTGATCAATTCGCCTTGGCCGCACACGCAAAAACCGGCGAAGTGTTTGAACCATTTTCCATTCGGGACCTCCGGGTCTGTCTCCAGCCAATCGGCGAAGGCGGCCATTTGATCGTAGGAGATGGACCATTTCTCTCTTCGATCGACAAGATGGGCCAGCAAAGCAGGAGGAAGATTCCCGCGCCTGATTCTAGGCACGGCGATCCGCGCGGTTGTCCCCGTAGAAGCCGCGCATGAATTCCCGCCGCCACCGTTTCCGTTCGTCCGGAGTTTTTGCGGAATCCATTTTCTGCAAGATCAAAGCCAGTTGCCGCCCGCCCAGACGCCGTCCCGGTCGCGCTTTGCCGGCCGATGGTTTGGCTTTGGTTTTCAGAACAGCCATGACTCCGAATTGCTTAACCGTGTCCGGACCGCGTGTCAATATTCGCGCTTGTCACCGGGGTTTATGATTTATGAATTCTGATTTCGGATTTCATCAAGAGTCATCTTCCCTCCTCATCCTCACCGTTGGCACGGGCACGTCGGGGACGCACTCGAATCTCGCGCAAGGGTTGGTCAACACGCTCCACCAATTGCGCCCGCGCCTCTTCTGGCTCGTGCCCAGCGCGTCGGAGAAATCCACGCCCGTCGCCGACTTGATCCGCGAGACGGTAGCCGACCTGGACAGCTTCGCGCCCTTGGTCGGAGTCAGCAGCCTGCCACGCCATTCCGAACCACGACGACATTCACGAATGCCGTCGCCTACAGCGCCGCAATGAAAGCCTGTACGGCCACGGCAAGGAAACCATCGATGCCGGGCAGGTTCAGTCCATCGCCGATCGTCTGCGCAACCTCTTTCGCGAAGACTTGCCTGCGGCTTTGGCCTGCTGGACTACGAAACCTGTCCCCGCGCGCTGGCCTTTGATCTCAGTCCGGTTTGAAGTCAAAGCATGACGGATGGAGCAGGAAACCTTACGGTTGACGGTATGAGATCGCACGAATGGATCGACCAGCGCAGCCTGGCATTGCATGACGCTGTGGCCAAAAAGCTGGCCGAACATCCCGAGTTATTGGAAGTGGCCCGTCGCAACCTCCGACGGTGGCTGGCGCAGAATCGACAGCCGGCCCTGCTGGAATGGCAACACCTGCTCGACACACTCCCGTTCAACGACCTTTTGGCACTGCTCCGATCAACGGACGAGCGCGCCAGGCGCCTGCGCCAGTCCAGTCCGTTTGCGGGCGTGCTCACACCGCAGGAGCGCCTGGCTATCCTGGAGCGCTATGAATCGCAGCCAGTTTGAACACATCCTTCGCGCCGCCGCTGCCATAACCGACGAGCGAGAGATCGTTGTCGTTGGAAGCCAAGCTGTGCTCGGCCAGTTTCCCGATGCGCCCACTGATTTGTTGGTTTCGATCGAGGCGGATGTGTTTCCGCACCATGCTCCAGCCACATCCATCTTGATCGACGGCGCAATCGGCGAGCTTTCCACGTTTCATCAAACCTTCGGCTACTACGCCCACGGGGTGGATGAGACTACGGCCACCTTGCCGGCAGGCTGGCAGGACCGCCTCGTCCCATTTCTCTGCAGACACCGAAAGGGTTTGGGTGCTGAGCAGGAGTAACCTGTGAAAAGCCAGTGAACAACATCCAATAACTTTCCGTTGCCTGGGCCGCTGCGCGCCATACACTTCTCGACCGTAGCCAAAGGAAAACCGTGCAAGAGAAGCCCAAAACTCCAAGAATTTCCTCCGACGTCCCCGGACGTCCGCAATCAGGACGTTCTCCCTTCCGGGATGTAGGGTCTCGCCATGACTGAACGTCCTGCGCCCGCTTCAAACCCTCTTCGCGTTATGTCTGAACTCTGGAAACGAAAACTCCTCGCCTTCCTGCACGATCCGCCGCACAAGCCTTTCCGCATCGCGGGGCATGAAGACGCGCGCGAATCATTTCTGCGGGAAGTAGGTCTGACATTGGATGACATGCGCCACCATTTCGTCCGTATGGACGATCACATGGCTGCGGCGGCGGATCGTTTTGTCTTTCCCCATCCCGAACTCAGCGGCGTCAGGTCGGATTGGAGGGAAAGCGGCTTCGCATTCCACCATCCGCTCGCGGGGACGTCGTTGTCCCTTTCCGAGTTTCCGGCCACGCCTGAAGCCGCGGAAACCATGATGACCCGTGCCCTTCAGCGCGTCGGCGCCAAGGAAGGACAGGACTGGAAACGAAAATTCCCACTGGTCTGGCGCCTTTGGCCCGAACTCTGCGCCCGCGAGACCGGACAACTCAACTTCCTGGTCGCCGACACTCGCATTCCTGACCACACGCTTTGGCAGCACAACGGGTTGGTCAGCGCCTTGGCGAATTGCGAGCAAGGCGTCTCCTTTCTCCTGTTCCAGATCGGTCCTGTTCAGGATTTCATCAAGCAGGCCCGCAAGACACAGGATTTATGGGCCGGCAGTTTTTTGCTGAGCTACCTCATCGCGCAAGCGATGTTGGCGATCGCTCGCGAAATCGGTCCCGACGCTATCATCTACCCTCAACTGCGCGGCGTGCCCTTGGCAGATTGGTTCTGGCACAACCAAGGCATCCTGCCAAGCAAGCTGCGCGCTTCGCACGAAAACGAACTGCTCACGCCGAACCTACCCAACCGCTTCCTCGCGGTAATTCCGAAGGGATGGCGGAAAGACGCGAAACCCGACGGAAAGACGCTTCCTGAGATTGCCGAGGAGTCTGTTCGT
Organism: Verrucomicrobiota bacterium; assembly: GCA_016209525.1. Lineage (GTDB taxonomy): Bacteria > Verrucomicrobiota > Verrucomicrobiia > Limisphaerales > SIBE01 > VHCZ01. Next base: position 20,435 of record JACQWK010000074.1, on the reverse strand, counting down.
ACCGAATGGAGCCGAATCGCCAAAGCAGTCCGTGACGACATTGTCGAAGAGCTGAAACAGACGGACGGCCACTTCCCCGACTGGGATATGTTCTGGGATGAACAGGTCGCCCGCTTCCCAATCGTGGATTACGTCGTGCATGACTGGCTTGGGCCGGAGCAGGCCATCAAACAAGCCGAAGAGCTTGCCACACCGCCGCTGAAGGATGGATGGAAGAACCACCCGCTCCGGCACGCGGTTCAATGGGCCAGAGAGATGATCCTTCCCGAACACCGAGACGCCCGCTGCTACAAGCGCAAGTCGTGGAAAGAGGGGACGGAATGGAAATCTCTGCTGTTGGACGCGAACGGTCAACCACTCGCACTCGGAGCAATGCCGGTTTTCGACAACGCGGGCTTGGTTTGGGCACTGAACTACGCCCTTACCGACTGGAAATTCGCTGCCGCCAAGAATGCCCGCGCCTTCGCCACTTGGGATGGCGCCAACCGGCAACTGGAACGTGGCGTGCCCAAGGACCACTTGGATGGACGGAGCGAAGTTTTGGGCGGCCCGACTCAAGGGCTGGCCGAAGACAATCCGGACAATCCAAACAATCGGTTTTGGGCTGTGCTCCGCGAAGCCTACGGCGGCGAGGAGCGTGGCAAGTTCAAAGGCAAACAAAAGTACGGAGCTTTGAACGTCATCAAACGTCTTTCAAACCTCTGGATGATGAAAATCCTAAAGTGTATGCCACCGGAGTTTGAGTCAGTCATCGACGTCGCGATTGCCCGCGAAGAGGGCGAGGCAGCTAAAGAGAAAGAACCGACCTATTACGCCGTCCTCGCGATGGACGGGGACGACATGGGCCAATGGGTGAGTGGAGTGAAAGCGCCGCCGCTTTTGACTTCGCTTGCTGGTGACGAATCAGACGAGAAATCACCGAAGGGCTATTTCAAGAAGTACTGGGATACCTCCAATTCCGCTGGCCTGCCGCCATTCAAAAGCGTTCGTCGCGTGCTCACGCCAGGATTCCATGTGGCCCTTTCCGAAGCCCTCAGCAACTTCGGCCTCTACTGCGTTAAGTCCATCGTGGAACACGACGAGTTTCACGGGCGGCTTCTTTTCTCTGGAGGCGACGACGTCCTGGCCATGTTGCCCGCCGAAACTGCCCTGGATTGCGCTCAAGCGCTCACGCTGGCCTTTCGTGGAGATAAAAAAGCAATCGAATCTTTGCCCGAAGACAATCGCGTTCGGCGAGTATTGTTGAACCTCTTTGAATTCCCCACGCCCGGTTTCGTTTGCTGCCAGGAGCACGCGAGTTCAGAGGAGCATCATCGCCCCAATTGGCCCCTCATGGTCATGGGACCCGAATCCACCGCGTCGGTCGGCATCGCGATCGGCCACGTTCGCACGCCCATGCAAGACACCATTCAGGCCGCGCGTGACGCCGAACACGCGGCCAAGTCCGTGCCTGGGAAAGGCGCTTTCTGTGTAAGCATCCTCAAACGCTGCGGCGAGTCGGCCCGGTTCGCGGCGAAATGGTCCAGCGGCGTGGCCGGCGTTTGGGCCGAACTCAGCAGTGGGCATCTCGATCAGAGCGGACGTTTTGCCTATCGCTACCTCCAGTTGATTCGCCCGTTGCTGGGCTCCACCGACAAGAACAACGACGACGGTTGGGAGAAGCAATGGACTTCGGACTTGAAGGGCTCTGTGGAAGCTGAGTTGCGCCATGTATTGAAAAAGCAGGCGAACCAAGACCAGGCCGACGCCACGAGCAACGCCGGCCGCTGGATTGGCGCGCTCATTGGTGAGAATCTCAACGAACCTGCCCTGTCTCCGCGCAACTTCATCCACTTCTGGATGGCTTGGGCCTTTGTGAACCGGATCCATCAACCAACCGAACAGCCATGAACACCGTCTTGCTTGAACCCGCCGACGTTTTGTTCTTCCGCGACGCCATCCCAATGTCTGCCGGCCAGGGTAAAGGGGCCGGATGTCGGATGCCTTTCCCCAGCACCTTGCACGAAGCTTTCCGCGCCAGTCTGCTTTTGGCCACGGGCCCATCAGTGCGAGAAAAGAGCGAGGTGGGACGTCCCAAGTCAGCTCCACGCAGAGGAAACTGGCGTGGTGAGGATTGGCCGGAGAAGGACCGCCGCCTCATCGTCACTCGCGCCTTTCGTTCGCTCCGCATCGTTGGTCCGCTGCCGTTCCTCGCTGACCCGTTCACTTGGAAAGAAATGAAAAACGGCCAGCCCACCGGATTACAAGTGACCTACCAAGGCCCCCTGCTTCCCGTCCCGCTTGATCTCGCATTCGACGACAGTCGCCAGCATCTACGGCGTCTCAAGCTCGGGCGAAATCCTTCGGTCAACTCCGGCGAAGCGAAGGAAGTGGAGACCACTGAGCCCCTGTGCCTGCCGTTGGCTACGACTCCGCCCGACAAGCACGGTCAACTCCACGGTTGGTGGACCATCGCCCAATACCTCGCTTGCCTCGAGGGCGAATCGGATAGCGCGAACGGACGTTTCCGTCCGCTGCCTACCGACGAACTGTGGCAGTCTGAGCATCGCGTCGGCGTGGAAATCAATCCGACGAGCTTCGCCGCCGCCGAGGGCCAGCTTTACGCCGGCAGTTTCTTGCGCACTCACGCTCACACTCGCTTCGCCGCCCAACTTGATCTCGGCGACGCCCGCGCCGCTGCCAATGGGGAAGCAAAGCAAATTTCAAACCTCGACTGGCTGCTGCTCGGTGGCGAGCGTCGCCTCGCCCGCGTCTGGCAAAAGAAGGCCGACAACCAGCCCTTGCCCGATTTCTTTGCCGACCTCATAACGCCTCCAGCACCACCAGTCTCGGGCGGTCCATGCCTCCTGAAATGGGTGCTCGTCACGCCCGCCATCTTTGCACACGGCAGCCTGCCGGGCTGGTGCGTGGACACGAAGAAGGACCGGTCCGCTGGCCCGCTGCCCGTCGGACGCGTTTGCTTCGAACTTCCCGGACGCGCTCAACTCATCTCCTGGTGCCTGGGAAAACCCCTGGTGGTTTCGGGCTGGGATGTGGTGGACGGCTGCGCCAAGCCAACGATGCTCGCGGTGCCGCCCGGCTCCGTCTTCTACTTCCTCTGCCAAGACCGCGAAACGGCCACGGCGCTGGCGAAGAAACTCCACTGGCAGCCGCGCTCCGACTTCTACGGCGAGAAAGGCTGCGGCTACGGACTGGTCGGTTTCGACGTGCAGATGCATCCAAGTTCGACGAAAATCGAGGCGCTTGCCAAGGAGGTCTTCCAATGAATCACAACAACAGGAAACGATCGGATGAGCAGCCTATCGTGGGGCAGACCTCCGGTCTGCCGGTTCCCGGAGTCTCCGACTCCGAGGATTCGACCCACGCAACCGGCGAGAGTCAAACACCTACCGGCATTCAGAGAGGGCCCGAACCGTCCGGTCGGAGACCTGACCCAGAAACGCAGCCGTCTCCCTTCGTTTCCGGCGTCCACTCACGAGGCGCGCTGCCTCATCTCAAGCGCGAAGGCGCCAGTTATTTCGTAACCTTTCGCCTGGCAGACACGCTCCCGCGCGAGGTGCTCCTGCGGTTGAAGCGCGAGCGCGAAGCCATCCTTGAAGAGGCGCTGGCGCACAACCGCCCGCTCACCTGGCACGAGCAGAAGGACCTCTTTAACTGGTATTCCGACCGCGTGGACAAATACCTCGACGCTGGCCACGGCGACTGCTGGCTGAGCAATCCGGCCGTGGCGGAACTGGTGGCCAACGCGGTGCGCTACTTCGAGGGCAAACGCTACACTCTCCACGCCTGGGTAGTCATGCCCAACCACGCCCACGTGGTGGTCCATCCTACGCCGCCGCACACCCTGAGTGCGATTCTGAAAAGCTGGAAAACCTACACCGCCGTTCATGCCAACCGCCTCCTCGGGCGCGAAGGCCAGACATTCTGGCAAAGCGAATCCTACGACCACTGCTGTCGTGACGACGATGATCTCGCCCGCTGTTGCGCCTACACCACGATGAACCCCGTGAACGCCCGCCTCTGCGCGCGGCCCGATGGCTGGCGCTGGAGCAGCTTGCATGTGGGGCAGAGCTCCGCTCTGCCGGTTGCGGGAACCTCCGGTTCCCAGGGCCAAGAGCCAGATCCCGCTCCCAGTTCGGGCTTGCGGAGCAAGCCGGAACCGTCAGACCGGAGGTCTGACCCACAACACGTCCCCGGACGTCCGAACGATGGCCAGCGAACTCGCTAATCCCTAAAACCAACCCATGACAAACAACGTGAAACGACACCTCCTCACCCTCTACACGCGCACGCCGTTGCACGTGGGCAGCGGCACCTCGGTCGATGTGGTGGACCTGCCCATCATGCGCGAACGCATCACCGGCTTCCCGGTCATCCCGAACACCAGCCTCAAAGGAGTGCTGCGCCAATGGGGCCGAGACGCATGCAAGCCCGACGGATCGAAAATCTTGACCGAAGAAGATATCCGCACCTTGTTCGGCGAGGATCGTGATCTGGATGAAAAGAAAGGAATCAAAGCTCACGCCGGCTGCGTCCAGATCATGGAGGCCAAGATTCTCGCCTTTCCGGTCCGCTCGCTCGCTGGCTGTTTCGCTTGGATAACCTGCCCTGCCGTGCTGGAACGGTTCCAGCGTGACACCGAGCGTAAGTTCGATTTGCCGTGCCCTGCCAAAGACAAGCTGGCCGTTCCCGGCGCCTGTGCATTAACCATCCCCGGCCAAGCCCGGGTCGTGCTGGAAGAATACGCTCTGGCCACGCTGCCCGGCGATTCGGCCAAGGCCAAAAGTGTGGCTGACGCCCTGGGCACGCTCTGTCTGGACCCGCTTTGGACCGAATCGCTCGGCCAACGCCTCGCCGTGCTCAATGACGAGAACTTTCAGCACTTCGTCACGACCTGCACCGAGGTCGTTGCGCGTATCAAAGTCAGTTCGCAGACCAGAACGGTGGACAGTGGCGCGCTCTTCAACCAGGAAAACGTGCCTTGCGAAGCACTCTTCTATAGCGTTTTGACCGTGCTGCCGCCGCGCCGCAACGGCCTTCCCGCAACCTTTGACGCAAACGACCGGTTGGCAAAGCTGCTTTCAACCAAGCCGCCCCCCATCCTCCAGATCGGCGGCGACGAAACGACCGGCCACGGTTTCTGCGAAGCCAAACGGGAGGAATTGACATGAAAAGCCTTTCACAGATTCGCGCAGCCAACGCCCTGACCAGCGCCCACCGGGATGGCATGGGGCTCGGACAACAGGGGGGCAACGCTTTGAGCGGCTTTCCCATGCTCATCAAATCCGATGGGCTGCTCCCTGCGCTTGCATTCGCCGTCGAACGCAAGCCCGGCGGCGGGCGCAAACAACCCGGTTGCTTTCTCATCGCGCAAGCCATTGCCGAGCACTTGTCGTCCGAAGGCGTGGCCATCGCTGAAGCAGACGAGCCCGACGCGTTGGTGGACGAGTTGGCGCGGGCCAACGACGACTCACAACTCCGGCGTGCGACGGCCGAAGCCATCGCGTTCCTCAACTACCTCAAACGTTTCGTTGCCTGAACCATGCTTGCTGTCACCCAACCTGTAGCCAGCGCCCTCGCCCGTGTGTGTGACGCCTGGCACCTGCGCCTGGATAAGCTGAGTTTCGAGCGCGGAGGCGAAGCGTCCAGCAAAACGGACTCCCTTAAGAGCGTTCTGGCAACCTATGAAAAATGTTCTGCGCGTCTTCTCGGCGTTTGCCGCTCCCGCCAGCGCCTGCTTCAAGCCTTGCAGGACCAGCACGGCAACCGCTTCAATACTGTTGAGTTGGTCCTGGAAAGCAAACTCCTCATCCACTTGGGGCGCGCCAACGTGCTGGAAAACGTCGGCCTCTACGCCGACCGCACCACCGGCCTGCCGCTTATCCCCGGTACCGCGCTCAAAGGTGTTGTGAGCACGTGGGCTTGCTGGGAGGCTAACCAGCGCCCCGAAGGTTCCTTCAATCAAGCGACAGATTTCTTGGAGTTCCGAGCCGAGTTCAATTCAAAGTGGGCGCGCCGGGTTTTCGGCGATAACGCCCGTGACGGCTCGGAATGCGCTGGCGAAGTCATATTCCTTGGCGGCTTTCCGGTCCAACCGCCAACGCTCGGCCTGGACATCGTCAATCCGCATCACGACGCTGCCGGCCAGGCCAACGAGCGTCTGACCCCCAACGCCTTCCTTTGTGTCGAACCCGGCGGGGTTTGGCGGTTCGCCTATTTCGTCCGAACCGGGGTCGCGGACTATCTGAAACTGATTTCGGCCACGACCGCGTGGTTGACTGAAGCCCTGACCCAACTCGGCATCGGCGCCAAAACGTCCGGTGGCTACGGCCGCTTCCGCCAATTGACCGATTCCGATCGCGCCCGGCTCACTCATCAGGCGCAACAAGCCGAAGCCGAAGCCAAAGCCGCTGCCGACCGAGAAAGCGCGGCGAAGGCGAAGGCCGAGCAGGAAGCGGTGGCGCAAGCGGCTTTGAAATCCGATTATCCCAACGAAGCAACTTACAAGAGTAGCGTTCTGCGTCTGGCGGATAATCCGGGCCACTGGACCGCGCTTCAAAAAGAGCTGGAAAAGCTGCGGAAACCGGAGAACGCCGCCTGGTTCGAGCGATTCAAACGCGACACAACAGGAAAAGCCTACCGCAAGCTCCGAGACCAACCCTGGTATCCAAAATGAACCTTCGGACTGAAACGTTTCATTTCACCTTCCTGACGGCCTGTTTCAGCGGCGGCGCCGAGGGCAAGGAGGCCAAGACCAGCGAACTGCGCGTTCCTCCCGTTCGCGGTCACATTCGTTTTTGGCATCGGGCCACGTTCGGAGTCGAGTCCGCCAACCGCGTCTGGGGCAGCACCGATGGCGACGAAGGCCAGGGCAGCCGAGTGGCCATCAGAATCGGGGAGAGCCTCCCGCCGAGCCGCCGCGATGCGCCGCTGCTGCCGCACAAAACTCACGGAGCCAGCCGCCCGGCCCTGCCGCCGGGAGCCACCGCTTCCATCCAATTGCAAAGGCTTCCGGCATGCTCGAACGATGATTGGCAGCAGGCTCTCACCGCCACAAGAATATGGATCCTTGCCGGAACGCTGGGCTATCGCTCCAGCCGCGCCGCCGGCAGTGTCTGGCCGCTTGAATCGTGGACTCCAAGATCGCGAGACGAGCTGTCAGGACTCCTCGCTCCTCTTCTCAAAAAACCTGGAAATCCTTGGGCCGCCGCCCTCGCCGGCAAGCCCGCCGCAAAGACCGCGACGGCGTTGCGAGAGACTGCTTCCGACACTCCACAAGGCCCGGCGCAATTATTCGGCCAAGCGCAACCGCGCCGTCCGTCCCCTGTCCGGTTCAAAGTCGTCGAACTCAACCCCGGGTCTTGTCTCCTTGTCCTCGCTCCGTCGAAACAACAGTTGACCGCTGCCGAAGCTGCTTTGAAGTCCAAACCCTCTCCCCAGCGCTGGAACGATCTCGGTGCGTGGCAACCTCTCTGACGTAGGGCAGCTTCGCCGAACCGTAATTAATTACGCGAACATGGCTCAAACTAAAAGCCCTCTCAAATCCGCGTCGCGGTGGCCGACCACGGCGCCGCCTGAATTGAGTCGCCGCCAAGAAGCGCGTTGAACCGAACCGAAAATGGCCAATCAAGAATCAAAAATCGGAATCCTCCAACTTTCCCCGTGAGCGCGCCGCTTGATTTTCTCAAAATCTTCGCCGGACAGATCCGGAGCGCCGGCATCCGTTTTGCCATCACTTCCGGCATGGCCTGCGTCCATTACGGTCTCCAGCAAACCACCAAAGACTCCGATTGGATCATCGCGCCAGAGGACATGGGCAAACTGCGCGAACTGTTGAGCTGTCTCGAACAGGCCAGCCCGGCATGGCGCATTTCTTACCGGTCTATCTGCGGCGCGCCGCTGGACCTCGAGTACATCGCCATGGGCTGGACGAGCCATTTATCCGTGTGGGACGGTCCAGCTTCGCCGGAACACAAAGTGGATATTTTCGGTAAACCACCGCGCGTCCGAGCGGACGATCTCGCAGTGGATGCTGAGGGTTGGGCCACCCGCCACGTCGTGGCCCAGATGAAACGCACCGACCGCCCAAAGGACTGGCCCATTGTCCATGGCCTGGGTCGTCAGTTGGGCGAGCGCGGCCGTCCTGAAGCGCTGTTACACCTCCAGGAGTATCAGGCATTGATATCCACCGGGACGGCAACCGATCCCGCCACCCGTGCGCGACTGGCGCTCAGACGCCCACTCCTGCGCGTCTTTGAAAGCCCCTCGCCACCCGTCGTCGATGAGGTGGAGCGACTGCTCCTGATCGAACGGCTCATTTGGGAATGCGTCAATGCGCAACGCCACGGCCAATACACCCGCGCTTGGAAGGAGTTCTTTCGCTCCTGGCGCAAGGAGGACGGCTGGATCTGGCCAACCCAAAAGCCATTTCTGGCGCAGCACCAACAACTGTTATCTGCCGCCCGTGCGCACCGGCTCCAGCCCAATCCCCTGGCGAGTCTTCCCCGACACGAACTCCTTCTCGCCGCGCTGACCAAAGTTGCCAATCTGACTGCCGCCACGCAATCTGAACTGGACCAGGTCTGTCCGCCATTAGATGAGTTGTTGCCATGAGAATCGTTCCCGTTGAACCTGAAATCGAATACTCGGAAGAATACTACGAACATCTGGCCCGGACCATGGGCGAGGAGAAAGCCGCTTGGGCGCGGCTACCCCGCGAAGAACGCGAAAAGGAACTCCGCTGGTACCACGAAAACTTCAACACACCCGACGACCTCGCCGAGTGGCCGCCCGAACTGGACGGCGGCGTCTGGAATCCTTGACGGCCAGTCCGCAATCCGAAAAGCCCAAGTCAGCTTTTGCTCGTCGGAAGCCTTCGGCACAGCGTTGGCTGACGTCACTGCCGGTTTCGGGTCCTCGGCCACATGACGGCCACAACCGTGCTTATCATATCCGATGGCCCACCTACTGATCTCTTACCCTAAACCTCTCAACAAAGCCTATGCCCTCCACTCTTCTTTCGTTAGCTTCCAAACAAGTATGGCCGCATGTGCTCGTGGTGAGTCACTTGCGACCGGAACGCTTGATTCTCTTGCACAGTTCCGAAGCGGAGGAATCTGAAAAACCGGCCCGGCGCCTCAGAGATTTCTTTATCAAATCCGGCTTGTTGAGCGGCAGCTCTATCCAGACGGTTCGAATTCCGCACGATGACATGCGCCAAGTGGAGAGCATTTGCCGTGAAATCCGCGGGAAGGCAAAGGACGCCTCCTGGCTCACCCACTTCACCGGCGGCAACAAATTGATGGCGACTGGCGCCTTTCTGGACGCCATCCGCAACAAAGTTCCTGCCTGTTATCTGGAGCGAGGCAATCGGTTGTTTTGGTTCAAGGTTGAGAATCGGGATCTGACGACTTCCTCCGAAAAAATCGACGGCCACATTGCCGACAAGCTGGATGCCTTGGACCTGCTCCTTTGCCAGATGTCCCACACCGAACTGTCCGGTCGCGGCGAGAAGCTTCAATTGCGGGAGGACGTTTCAACCGAGTCCTTCCATAAGCAACTATTGACCAACGCCCATAGTTTCTTCACCAGCCGCCGCCGTCCTGCTTCCGAGCCGCAGCGGGGCGATTCGCTGGAATATGCCGTGGCGGCAATCGCTCTGTGGCGTGGAGTGAAGAGTGTTTATCGCAGCGTTGGCATCCGCGAAGCCGGAACGACGAAGGAGCAAACAGACTTTGATGTGGTCTTCAACTATGGCGGAAAACTCTGGCTGGTGGATTGCAAGGACCGAACCACGCACCGGGCCAAATTCACGAAAGTGCGCCACTTCATCGACAAGAAACGTGACGGTGCCGATGCCATTTTTCGTAGCCTCCAACAGCTCGAAAATGAAGCTGAAGCGACCCACTACATCTGGCTAAAGCAGGCCATACTTGATGTCCAGCGAGCTGGCGGTCTGCTGGGGAAGGTGGTTTTCGTCCGCAAGAGCGTGCTTCCGGCGGAGGTCATGCAATTCGCGGCCGATCTTGGCGTGCCGGTACTAACTAAAGAAACCCTCTACTCCGGCCTGCAAGAACTCCTTGATGCATCTTGAATGCGCCGCCGCCGACATCCACCGACATCCTCAATTCGCCTCCAGCCGTCAGTCGCTGCTATCCATTATCCGATGAAACCAAAATCAAAGTCCAAGACTGGCGCCCGCGCCAAGGAGCCAGCATCCAGCGCCGCTGAATCCGCTGGCTCACTCAGTGCCGGTCCCAGCCAAACTGTCCTGCTCGCCGTTACCGGCATGTCGCCGGCGATCATCACCGAAACCATCTGGAGACTGGCCCATCCGCCTGAGGGCCAGGAGAGGATCATTCCTGATGAGGTAGTCTTGATCACAACGACGAAGGGCAACGAAGACATCGAGCGAGACCTTCTCAATTTGCAGGACGGAGTCGTCAAACCGCTGCCCGGATGGGGAGAATATAGCGTGTGGCAGACACTCCGCCGGGCCGTGTTGGGCCCTTCCGCAACGTCGGATTTGCGCCTGCAAATCCCGAGTCGCCGCATCATCGAACTGCCCGATCCTTCAACCGGCGTCAAGGCTCCTGCACTCGACCTGCGCACCCCGGCACAGAATGTGGCCGCCGCCGACTTCATGCTCGAGGAAGTCCGGCGTTTCGTCGGCAATCCGGACACTCGCGTTATTGCGTCGATTGCCGGAGGCCGAAAGACGATGGGAGCATTACTCTACGCTTGCATGAGCCTGTTGGGGCGCGAGACCGACCGCGTGACTCACGTGTTGGTCAACAGTCCATTCGACGATTGTCGGGGCTTCTTCTTCCCCAAACAGCCCGTTCAGGAATTGACGGCGGGGAGGGACAAACAGCCGGTGCGCGCTTCTGACGCCCGAATCGATCTGGCCGACATTCCCTTTGTCCCGCTGATCAACCGATTTCGAGATCTGGGAGAAGTGCCGGGAGGATTCATGGGCTTGGTGCGGACAATCAGCAACTGGCTTAAGCGCGACGCCATGAGTGCGCCGGAGGCGGTCATTCTCTTCGACCGAGCCAATTGCCGGGTGCGGGTGAACGCTCTTGTTTGTGACATCGAGGGCCGCAATGCTTTTGATGTTGTCCGGTTCGTATTCGAAGCCAACGAACAAGGATGGGTCAATGACGACAATTGCCGCGACTTCGTCATGGCTGCCGAGTTATTCAAGGCAAGCTGCGGCGTCAAACCAGACCAGAGCCGCATCAGTCACAAAGCGACTCGGGAATTGGCGGAACGAATCCACCACGAATTCAAAGGCCCTCCACCGGACGCCTGGGTGAACGCGATTGACAGCCATAAGGTGTCCACGGCATTGAGCGCGCTCCGAAGTTGGTTGCGAAAAAAGCACAGCCAGTGGAAGCCTCCTGAGCGCTCTTGGCGCCTGCCATCCTTCCGCGTGCTCAATGACTGATCGGATTGGGACCGACCGTTCCTGATATCTGCTGAGGTCCGGGCGCTGTATTTTTCCGCTGATTCGAGAGAGCTTCACCCCATGAAGCTCAAAGTGCGAATTCTCCGCAGGCAGAAGTGGCCGGTAAGAATCCGATTCTCCGCCTCGTTTGATCCCAGGAGGAGTCAGTACGATTCCGCGATTTTCCAAAGTGTCCCTGCAGCGGGAGTGCCAGCCCATCAGAAGGAAGCACCTGCAATACGAACATCCGCGGATATCCGGAACCGTGCGTTTCGCGCGCCGATGGCCAACCTTGAAAGCATGAACGCGAAGCCAGACATGACAGCAATACCCATGAAAAATATCCTCTCGATGAAAACCACCCTCCTCATTTCTTCCTATCTGTTGCTGGCCTCGACCGCATTCGCCCAGCAGGGGCGTGAAGTGGGCGAATTCGGTCGGCGCGAAATTCCCGAAGCCCAGGCGAGCCGAGCCAGGTCTGATTCGGCCGTCCTGCAAGAGTTCAAGAAGGAAATCAGCGCCGAATTGGGCAAGTTGGGATCGGCGGCGCAGCGGCTGGCCCCGGCTATCCAAGCGTATCAAGGCGATCCGTCCGATCCGAATTTGGCGACGCTTCTCCAGGCCATGGCCGCCGCCGCGGCGACTGGCAAACGCGGCTGCGACGAGATCGTCCGCAAGGCCGAGGCCACACAGGAAGTCACGCGGTCGGCCTACGGCGAGGTTGTCAATGGGCTGCGCGTCGTGCAGGGCTACACGTCCACACGCCAGCACGACAGCAGCCAATTGCGGCAGACGACCGAGGCCTTACAGAGCGGCTTGAAGGAACTCGCCCAAGTCGCGGGCGACCTCGGTTTCGGCAGCGACGAGGAAATTCCCGCGCCCTTGCGCAAGATGATCGAGAAGGCCCTTCGTGCGGCCAATGCCACCAAGGTTGCTTTCAAGATCAACGAGTGGTCGTTCGCCGAGTTGACGGAAGCCGAGGCGATTCTGCGAAACTCCGAAGCAGACCTCGCGCGGCAAGCGGAGAAGCTTGGTTTCATCGTCCAAGACTATCAGGAGATGGCGGAGGCTTTCAGCTACGTGGGCAGCGAGACCGGTGTGGTCGCCGAAGGAGGAGCGGTGTCTCGCCGCGCGGCCGAAGTGACCCGGCACGTGAAAGAAGTCGTGGGCGTACTAGAGAAAGGCGCGAACGGGATGCGGCAGGTGCTGCTGGGCCTTTCCCCGGAAGTTCCGGATCGGTCCAAGCCCCAGCAGTCGGAACCGGCACCGAAACAGGAAGCCTCGCGTTCCCTGTTGGACCAACTCAACCAATACTCGCAATAACGTATGAGAATGAAACCAATTTTGCTCCTGGCCGGGACTTTCAGCCTCCTGTTGGCAAGCGGCTGCTCGAAAAGCGAAACCTCGGAGCGGACGCCATCTGAGATCGTCCAGCCCGAAAGCGCGAAACCCAAGCCCCAGGTCGATCCGGAAGTCCTGGCGATGGCGCAGAAACTCCGCGCCACGCTGGAACTCGCGGCGCAAGGCGAAAACCCGAACTCAAAACCATGACTATTCTAACTATGAAAACCACACTCGTAACCGCACTCACCGTTCTCATGACCACCACCTTGTCCGGCCAGGATTCGGCGTCGCCTGCAACGAACCGTCCTCCGGCCCAAGTTCAGGGCCAGAGCCCTGTCCTGCCAGAGTTCAACTTCATCGAAGCCGCGGAAACCGTCCGCGCCATCGCGGCGGAAGCCGGCACGATCGATCGGCAGAAGTACCTGCAGACGCTCCAAAAGCGGTCCGCCACGATTCTGTCTGAGTTGAAGCCGATGGTCGAACAGATGCGGCCAGCACGGACCAATGCCGTGCCACCAGCGGCGGTAAATTCGCCCCCGGCCGAGGCTGCGGTCGTCGCTCCGCTGCCGGAATCGGTCACACGGCCGACTCCGGACGCGCGAATGGCGCGGCTCGAAAGCCAGGTTCGACTGCTGGCGGCGCAGTTAGATGTGTTGAAGCGGCGCGTCGAACAGCTTCAAAACCAAGCGGAAAAGGCGTCCAAATGACAGAACTATGACGACACTCGATAAACTCCTTGGCTTTTCACCGACGGTCATTGCGGCCTACTTGACCTCGGCGTGGTGTTTGGGCAGAGCGCTGTGGCATGTCTTCTCGAGACGATGTCTGACCAAGCAACTCGCGCTGGGAAAGGAGGCTTTGGAACAAATCCTGGCCGACGAGGCGGCGGATCGGGCGTCCGCTTTGAACTGTATTGCGCAGGTTCATGTCCATCCGGCCATCCATACGGCCTGCCGGCTGGCGAAGGGGACCTCGGTTCCATCCGACACATTCGAGCGCTGGGTGAACCGGGATATCGGATCAGCGCTTGCCCCGCTTGTCCGCGCATGCCGTGCTAATCGTGGCCAAGCGGCCGTCGCCGGATTCGCGGGCACGATTCTCGGCTTGTTGCTGGGTTCCCTGACATTTGCCGATAGCCGCAGCAGCGTCGATATGGTCGCCGCCGTTTGCATGGGATTGGGAACGACGCTCTTGGGCGCTATTGCCAGCGAGATCGAAGCCGGCAGCCTTCGCGCGTTGGAAAAGCTCGAAAGCGATCTGGAATTTGAAGGCGGAGAACTCCTGGATCAATTCACCAAACCGCGTCTGAATCCGCCACCGACAACTCCTGCCGCGGGTGAGGCGCCGAACAATGGCTCTGCAAATTCCGTTGAAGCAGCGGATGCAGCGTTTCAAGAGTACATGCACCTCTCACCCGCGCTCTCTCCCCGCGCTGTTGAATGCGAAGCCGGCGAATTGCGCGGGGAGAGGGATTCAGGGTGAGGGGCCGTTGTGCAATTTGCGCGAAAGCTTATGCAATGAGTTTTATGAAATTCAGCGAGTCGAATGATCCAACCCTGAGCGTGATTCAATCGGACCTCCTGATGAATCTCGTGGCGGTGTTCTTGCTTCTCATCGGAAGCCAAGCCAGTCCCCAGCTTCCGGTTGGCGCTGGAAGCACTGGCCGCGATGGGGAGCGCAAGGTCGATCTCTCCCTTTATGTTTCGGAGTCGCGCGTGCGGATCGGATCGCGGGAGAGCGTCCCCGTGAACGAGCAAGAGTTTGCCCGTTGGCTGGCTCGGTACGGGGCTACGAACTCTGCCAGCGGCCTTGGCGTCCTGATCCATCATACCGAGAAGGAGCCGGCTGGGTCCCTCTTCCGGCTCCTGGCGCAACTGCAAAGGGGTCTTCGTGAGCCCAAGACACACCTGGCCATAATTCCTGAATGATATGAAACGCTGGAAAAACCTGACCATCAAACACAGATATCAATTGGCTTTTGCCGCCGCTATGGCGCTGCTGATTCTAATGATGCTCGGCCTCGTTTGGATACACGACAAGAAGCTGATCCCTTCACTGAACGCACCTCTGTTCCTGTGGCTGGGCCAAGAGCCGCCGCCGCCATCCCCCCAGCCTGTTGCTGTCGCGGCGGCGGAGCGGCGCCAAGAGCCTCCGCTGGCTGAATTCGTTGCGGACAATGCCCCGCAGGCGCCTCCCCCAACGCCATCTGCCTTTCCAGTCAAAACCAACGTCCTGGAGCTCAAGCCGGAAAAGTTGAGCCTTCCGCCGGTGAAGGACTCCGTCACCAACGCGATTGTCGCCAAGGAGGTAAAGCCACCGGTCGAGGAGATCGAATCCAGGCCTGCCGACTCCCGCAAGGCGTTTCCGATACGGGACCATCATTTCGAACAGGCCCAAGCGTGGATGCTGGAAAGGAAAGGGCCGCCGCTGTTGCTCGCCAGCTACGTTCCGGGTGAAATTCTCACGCTCGCCCGGAAGGAACGGGGGTTCATTGTGGCGGAAGGTGAACTCAACGGGCAGGTCGAAAAGATGATCGTCCTGCTGCAACAGGAGACGAATCCGAGGCTGATCAAGCTGGATTCGAGGACCGCCCGAAACATTTCCGCCTCCGCACTCAACCTCCGACCGAACGGGACGTTTGCCGCGCTGTCCGAGGCCGTAGAACTCTGCTTCGCCGGAAGACCAGCTAAACTGTTTTTTCACCCGACGGCGGATGTGGGTTCGTCGATCATTCGGAAGCAATTCGCCGCCATCGCCGCAGCGGGAATCAGCGACCCAGAAACCGTGACGGTGACCGACGGCGATCTACTGATCCACGATCAGTCGGTGGTTTATGTCGTGAACAGGATTCTCTTGCGGGGCAGCCAATTCATCTACATTTCCGACCCGGCGGAAAAGCAACCAGAGGCCAGTGGCAACTCCTATCGTTGACTCCATGATCCATCACACACCATTGTTTCTTCTTGGTTTCTCTTTGCAGGACTGGTCTGCGCTGCTGCAACCGGGCGCACTGTTGGTCCTGGTTCTCGGTCTTGCCGCCATCCTGGTGGCCCGGGTGATTCGCGTGCAAATCTGGCTCTGGCGAGTGAAATCGCTTTTCCTTGCCGGCCTGCTGCTCCTGGCCGCGCAGGTGCTTTTGTACTTCACCGTCTTCAATCGGTGCGAGACGCTTCAGGATACGGAGGATGGAACCAAAGTTCTGCTCCTGGGCCGAGTTGAGTCGGTTCACCTGGCTGCAAGGCGTCCCGGAGAATCCTTTTTCATTCTCACAGATCCGACCGGACGAGTGTGCGTCGTCACCACAAACGGGCTGCCGGCCGCGGCAAGCATTTGCGTCGTCAGCGGTAGGAAAGCAACGATCTTTAATCTCCCAGTGGTCGTTTGCGAGTTTCGGCTCTCGACCTTGGGACATCACCAAACCAGCCCGAAGTAATGCAACGGCTATGCTGAGATTGATTCGAACACTACTGGTGAGCGTGCTGCTGGTCTTGGGCATCGGCGTGCTCTGGTCCTTGAGTCTCGACCACTTGTGGAACCTCCGATATCCATGACAGTCTTTATCCCAGGGCGGCTTGTCCGCTTGGCCTTCTTCACCGTGGCGGCTGCCGGCGCCGGGCTTCATTCGGCCGAGGCCACCGCCACAACGCTTTGTATTCTTGCGATGTACGCCGCGTGCTGCCGAAGTCCCAGGCGTCTGGAATTGGTGTTCAGCGCTGTCGCCGCGTTCGCGGCGCGCTATTCCGGCGGCGACTTGGCAACCTTCAAAGCGGGGTTCTTGTGGCTGCTGCCCGTCGTCATTGCTTTCGGTGGACTGTATGCCATCGGGCATTTTGCGTTCGGATCGCGGGGCCATCGTGACGAAAGTTGGCGTGGGCGCCGAAGCTGGCGGCATTACTGAGGAGACTGTGGGATGAGCGACATCGCGGCGTTCGTAGTCCCGGCTTTAGCCGGTCCGGGCTGCCTAAAGGCGGGACTACATGCTTTTTTCGTGTCGTTCATCCTACGGTCTCCTCAGTAGGTGCGGAAGCCACAATTTGAATGAAAACTGAAGCATTACTCGAACGGTGGAGAAGTCCGCGCACCGATGGACCGCGCTCGGAAGAGTCGGCCCCCGGCCTGGCCGCTGTGGCGTCCGAAGCCAACCTGCTCCAAGCCTGGGAACGGGTCCGGCGTAATGACGGCGCACCCGGCGTGGACGCCGTGACGATTGCCGACCTGGAGCCGCAGTTTCCGGGACTGGCTCAAGGAATAGCTGACGCTCTGTTGAACGGAGAGTATCGGCCAAAACCGGTCCGCCGTGTAGAAGTGCCAAAATCCTCAGGCGGCACCCGGAAATTGGGTGTTCCCACGGTCATCGATCGCGTCGTCCACCAGGCCATCGTCCAGGTGCTCCAGCCGGTGTTCGAGCCGCTCTTCTCCCCGCACAGCTTCGCGTATCGCCCTGGAAGAGGGCCATTGGATGCGGTTCAATACATCCAACGCCGATTGTCACCCACTGCGGGCTGGGTGCTTCACTTCGACGTGGAGGACTTTTTCGACTCGGTTTCCCATGATCGGGTCCTCACGGTGCTTTCGAGGCAGGTCACTGACGGCGCGTTGCTCGAGCTCATTCGGGCGACCTTGCATTGTGGCGTCTTCCAGGACGGGCGTATCCTTCCGACAGTTCAAGGGATTGCCCAAGGAAGCCCGCTCTCGCCCCTGCTGGCCAACGCGGTTCTGGATTCCCTGGATCAATGGTTGGATGCTCGCGGCGCCATCTTTGCCCGCTACGCCGATGATGGGGCGTTGTTGGTGGACTCAGGCGCGGAAGGCGAGCGATTCAAAAGCGAGCTGTCCGGATTCCTTTCGTCCCTCGCGCTGCGCCTGAACGAGAAGAAAACAATCCTGACCCCGGCGGACCAAGCTGAGTTCCTCGGTTTCGGCTTTCGCTCAGGGCCTCGGGGCCGGTGCCTGCGCATCATCAGCCCGGCTTCGCTGGAGGATTTTCGACGCACCCTTGGAGAGATCCTTTCTGAAAAGGGCACGGCCGCGCTTGAAGAAAGAATCGCTTCTGTCACAACTCTGCTGAATTCGTGGCTCGGCTATTATGGCGCCACCGAGGAGCCGTGTCAGATCGAGGAAACGCTGGCACAAGCCGAGGATCAGCTCCGGCTCAGCGAATGGCGGCGCTGGCTGAATCCAGGGGCGCGCGAGCGAGGACTCTCCGCACGCGGAGTCCAACTGGACTTGGCGAAGCGAGCGGCGGCAGCTCAAGGGGACGATTCCGTGGTGCTCGAATCCTTGCGCCAAGCGTTTCCTTCCGAGTGGCTCCGCGATCAAGGTCTGGAATTCACTTCTGCGATGAAGGCCCGGTTGCCGCGTTCCATGGATTATAGTGGACGCCTCCGAGCTGAGCCCAAGATGGGCAGCGTGGTTCTCGCCGATTGGTCACCGGAATGGCTCGGCGAGTGGAGTTGGTGCGTGCTGAATTCACGCTGGCTCGGAGTGAATGTCCATTTCGGTCGTCGCCCCGCCGCATGGTTGCCGCGAATCGTGAGCGTCAGCTTCGAGGTGCGCGAACATCGGCTGGTCATTCACCGGTAATCATATGCCTGTCGTCACTCTCCAAACCCCAGGTTGCCGGGTTACACTGACTTCGGAGCGCCTCCGCATCGAAGGCCCGGAATCCAATCCAACACCTCAATGCACGGAGATCCCATTGGAGGAAATCGAACGCCTCGTCCTCGGTGAAAAGATTCAAATCACATCTCCGGCGTTGCGCGAGTTGCTGCGGCGAGGCGTCCCAGTCTGTCTGTTCGACGGGCGGAGCCAGTTGCTCGGATCGTTCGAGCCTTGCGGCCCGGCGCATGCCGCGGCGCGCCTCCGGCAATATCGCGCGGTCACGGACCCAGCCTTCGCTCTGGCGGCCGCGCGCCGCCTCGTCGAAAGCAAGATCGCGAATGGACGGCGATTGCTTCAGCGCCTTGAAGCCAATCATCCTCGCCTGGATGCCGCCGACCTGACCCGCATGACCGCGCTGCAAACCGAGGCCGGCTGTGTCAAGGGGTTGGACGAGTTGCGTGGCGTCGAGGGGGCGGCGGCAAACCTTTTTTACCAGTTGTGGGCTGCTTTCCTGCCGGCGGACTTTCCTTTCGAGCGGCGCTCCCGGCGACCGCCCCACAACGCGGTCAACGCCTGCCTCTCATATATCGCCACCCTGCTCTACGGAGAGTGCTTGTCCGCTTGCCATGCCGCCGGACTCGATCCTGGCCTGGGTTGTCTGCACGCGGTCGAAGATGGCCGCTGGGCGCTGCCGCTGGACTTGATGGAACCCTTCCGGCCCGTTCTGGTCGAGTCCCTCACCCTGCGGCTTTTCGCCTGGCGCGTGCTGACGGGCGAACAATTCGAACAGCGGGACGGCGGGGTATTCCTGAATACAGAGGGCCGCCGCCGCCTTTGGGAGCATTACGAGCAACGGCTGAATCGGGAATTCTTCTCAGAACACGCCGGCTGCCGGACGACCCTGCGGACCCGCATTGCCCAATCGCCGGTGCATTTCAAGACCTGTTTGGAGCAACCTGAACTTTTTTCGCCGTTTCGACTCAATTGAGCCCTTCAACAATCAAGAAGGCAGATGAATAGCCGCAAGAGAACACAAAGGTCGCAAAGCGCAGAAGGCACGGCCGCTTCCGCGGCGCGCCTGGCACATGGGCGATCCACTCCTCGCAACGCTGTCATTCTTTGTGATCTTTGCGTTCCTTCGCGGCGAAACCGATTTTGATAAAGTATGGCCGACTGGTGGAACGAGCTGCTGCCCGTCCAGCCGCACGCTCACCCGCCCGGCGCTGAAGTCATGTTGCGCGTCATTGCTTACGATATCGCTCAGCCACGCCGGCTGCGGCGGATGGCCAACATCTGCGCGGATTTCGGAGTGCGCGTCCAGAAAAGTGTTTTCGAGTTCTGGCTGGATGAAGAGCGGTTTGAAGAGCTTTGGCGGCGGTTATGTGCCGAGATGGACGCTGACAAGGACGTGCTGATCGCTTACGCACTCGATGAGAAGGCCGCCCGTCGCCGACGCTGCCACGGCCAGCGCGCCCTCGTCACGGAACGTCGCACAAGTTATGTGCTTTGACGCTCGCCAGGCAACCCTCGTCGCTACCGATGTAAGGAGGCTCACTCATACGTCGAGTTCAAATCGGAGGTCAAACCAATTCGACGCAAAAAAAGCCGGAGGGTTTGACCTTCATCCTGAGTTCTTGAGACAGAATATCTTGAGATGGAAACGGAGGCTCAGGGACACATCACGAAAGACGGCGAGGACCGTGGTTGATCGGGGGTTTGACCTTTTTGGCGCTTGCGCAGTTGACTGCGACAGAGTTACAACGCCGAGGTCGGGAACGCACGGAACGCCGAAAGGCAATGGAGACCTGTTCTGTCTTCTTTTCTGTAATTTCAGAGTTCATGTCGGGAACGCACGGAACGCCGAAAGGCAATGGAGACAAATCTGTAATTCTCGGGTCTGCCCTCTGCAACTTGTCGGGAACGCACGGAACGCCGAAAGGCAATGGAGACGGCGATGAACGACCACTTTTCCCCGATGAACTTGACGTCGGGAACGCACGGAACGCCGAAAGGCAATGGAGACTACGTAAAGGGCTCATGT
>JACQWK010000073.1 GCA_016209525.1 Verrucomicrobiota bacterium | reverse complement strand
GGGAGAAGTCGCTGCTCAGATGCGATTTAACGGCGATTCGGCCCATGTTGCAGATCGGATCACGAGATTTCGGGATGAAATTTTCAAAAATATGTTAGAGGCCACTTCGACGAACCGTAATGCGCTTGTTTTAGGACTAGTTGGAAACTGGATTTTCAGCGGGAGGGGATCAATGGGAGGGTGGCGGGTGAAAACTGAAGCCGACCCCTGTAGTCCTCCAAGCCCGAGATCCGCATGGCCGCGTTCCGGCACGAACGACCGCACGACGGAGATCTGAGCGCAGAACTCAAACAAATCGTCAGGCGCCGATGAATCGAGTGACCGCATTTGCGGATCGATCACGGCTGTCACGATGCGAGAAGCCAAACCTCCGGCCGGCCTGCGGTCAACGGGCGCGTGCTCAGAAACTGATTGGAATTTGGTTTTTGACATTGTGCGGTTCGCTGATAGGAACTTCCTTTTTCACGGCGGACGCAACCGTAGCCGTCCAGGGACGTTGGCGCAAGATAAAGCCTTTCCGAATCCGGCGGCCAATCGGGATTGCCCCTTGGGAGGCCTCGGAGTTCTCCCAAGGGAAGACCGGGAACGAAATTTGAGCCACACGCAGACAGAGCGGGAGCCTCAAGCTGTCGGCGACGTTCCGCGAAACCCGATGCGGGCACCCCGATTCTGACCTCCTGGAAGTGGCTTCAGACCGCCACTATCTCTTGGGCCAGCGACGGCGCACGGGCCGATGTCTCCTCCCAAAGCCCGCAGTGCCGGAGAATCTTCTCTGGAATTCTGATGTCACCGAAACAAGCTCTTCCCTTCCAACCATATCACCTCAATTATCCCCGCCTTTCCCCGCCTTAGCCGCGATTTTTCGCTTGATTTCGCTCCCGCAAGGAATCTCGCTCTCGTTCAGAATCTCCAAGCCTGTTTGGCTCTTAGATTCGAGAAATGCCCCCTTAAAATCGTCCCCCTTGACCCTCTCTTACTCGGATTCCTTCAAAAGGCATTCGCCCACCGATGCATGGTCCGGCGACACCAGAATCCAGAGAGGTCCGCCTCAAAGAGAGACGGCCGCACTTGTCATCGCCTTCGTTTGCCATGAAAAACGTGCTGCTTCAGTGATTGCTTGTAGTAGCCATCTGGCACTGTCTCCACAAATTTCTCCGTGATTTTGGCAGCCGTTTCGCAAGCCCAACTGGCAACCCGCTTGTTCCTTATCAGTACCAGCCAACTCTCTGATTCTGGAGTATCACCTAACTTTACTAACTTTCTCTGTTGGAGGGCTCCGATGAATTTGGGATACTGGTCAAGGCATCTCGGTTCAGGTCCTCGGGGCGTCAATCTGGTTTCCCATCGATCTGCCTTCATGTGAACGATGTTGTTTCTTGTCGTGACTAGGAGTTTGAAGTCCTGAAATGGTTGAGTGCCCTCATCCCATGTCGATCCGGAGAAAACAAGCAATCCCATATGGAATTTGATGAGAAGAGCCTCTTTTCTTTCTTCCAACTCCGACATCACCGCTGAGTAACCGTCAACAACTTTTTGTCGGTCTGAAGTTGGCACCAACCTTGCCAACTCGACTGACTCGTTGATAAAAGCCTCGAGCGCCGAAACGCTGAACATGATCGAGATAATTGAACAGTCCGGGTCCTTGACGGAAATTCTGGCTGCCCTCTTCGCAATCTCAAAGAGAATCCCTGCGTGGAAGTAGGACAGAACACGGATCGGGGTAATCATTTCAATTAACTGTTCAACCTGGTATTCGGGTGCCGATTGGCTGCCATTCAGTGGAACCAAATTAGCTTTGCCTTTCCCCTTTGTCTAACCAGTATGTGTTCGCAGAAAAAGGCCGAAAAGGAGGTGTCATTCCTCACTTTTGCCACTGCCTTTGTCCCAGGCCGGAACCTTCAACCTGCAAACTCAGCTTCCTTTTACAGCCAGGCCGCGCTCCTGTTGATCCCTTTCTTTCTGAAAGCTGGAACCGCTTTCCATTACTCATGGGAGCGATTCCCGCGGCCTGACGGCGCTGGCGGTCAATTCTTGCCCGCGCCGGCCTGGGCCTGTTTCAGCAAGGCTGCGGCGCGCTTGGCGAGATCGGCGTTGCTCATGTTCTGGGAGACTTTTTGCAGTGGCTCGACCAGCCTTGGCACCACCTTGGAGTTGTCGCGAGCTCTGAGAACTCTGTCCGCGATGGCCACGACGGCGGTGCCCTACAAGCTGGGGTCAGTTCTTGATATTGGCTACAGGCTTGATGTTTTCAGCACCTTGAAGCCGGGCGTAAACGGGTCATTCATCAAAGGTTCGTGTCAACAAACAAAATACTTCTGCCGCCAAGAAAGTAACTTTTTGACACGAGCGATGCTCGTCCGCACTGAGGAACGCCCGCCATTGCGCCGACAACTTCTTGCGCCAGGTTCCAAGGTCTGACCTGTCTCTGCCGACAGGCAGGCACCCCCGACTTCGGGGCGCCGTCCGTTTTGTCCGGTCATCCATCTGGTTCCGTCCCGGTCCGGAAGGCCTCGCGGCCTTTGCTTCGGACCGGCCCCATTCGCCTCGCGCAGAGCCAGAAAATCATTCGTACCGGCTCAGCTCTTGACCTGTTGAATCTTCCCTCACGCCGCTCGCACGGCTTTCGTATCGAAAAACCTGTTTACCCTGGCCCACAGCCAAGCTAGGTTGGAACACGATGAGCACGGTTCAAGAAATCAAATCTGCGATTGCCAGGCTCTCGCTCGAGGAGCAGGCCGATCTCATTTCCCAACTCTGTGGCTGGACCGATGACGATTGGGACCGGCAGATGAAGCGTGACGCTGCCGCCGGCAAGTTTGACGCGCTCAATCGTGACGCGGAGACTGCTGACGCGGCCGGACAAACTCGGCGGCTTGACGACATTCTTGGCCAATCGTGATCATCCCGAGCCGAGGCACACCTGGATTCTGGCGCCTTTACGGCTCGTTGCCCGCTGAAGTCAAAGCGCTCGCCAGAAAAAACTATCAGCTCTGGTCCACCAATGCCTTTCATCCCTCCTTGCACTTTAAATCCATCGGCCCGGCCAACTGGTCCGTGCGCGTGGGTGACCATTATCGCGCAGTTGGCAAGTTTTCCAGAAACGTCTTCCTCTGGGAGTGGATCGGAACCCATGAGGAATACAACAAACGGTTCTAAACGGGTCATCAGCTCCTAAAGGGGCCTGAAAATTGATAGCCGGCATTGGAACGCCGCCCGCCCTCAGGCAAAGCGTCATCGATTAAAGGTTCGTGGCTACAAACAAAATTCTTCTGCCGCCAAAAAAGTTACTTTTTGACACGAGCGATGCTCGTCCGCGCCGAGGAGCGCCCGCCGTTGCACCGACAACTTCTTGCGCCAGGTTCCAACGTCTGACACCCCGACTTCGGGGCACCATCCGTTTTGTCCGTGAACGGGTCACACCCTTTGACACTTAGATCGATGCAACGGCCCGAGATCGTCCGCCGGGACGTTCGGTTCACCGAACATGGACGGACTCGTCATCGAGGGTCATGTTCAGCGGGTGAAAGCACAGAGGCAGACCGCGACAAAGCTACACGGCCTTGCGTGGTTTGGCTGGGTGGAGCTTGGATTTGGTGAACCTTGTGCCAGCAGGCCCCGGCATCGTGGAACGGATTGCTGACAAGTTGCAGGAATCCCGCCTTCCGCCCGCAGAGTTGTGGGTGAATGAAGTGGTCGGTCCCACACTTTGACACCGTACCAACAAAAGCTGGGCGACCGCTTTCCGGGTGTTGGCATGGCAAAGGCAGAAGTCACTTCCAATGGACTGAGACCGGATATTTCCGAATCTCCGGGTCGCAACTCACAAGCGTGCAGCCCTCGCGAATGGCTTGGGCAACCAGCAAACGATCGAACGGGTCCCGGTGGATCATTGGCAGCTTTCCCCACTCGAAGATTGCTTCTGACGAAATGGCCAGCGGCGCGAGGCCATGCTGGCTTACCACCGCCGGGAGGAAGATTTCGGGAGGCGATGGCAGCGGCAATTTGCCGAGCGTGTGCTTGATGACAATTTCGAACGCGCTCGCATCGCTGAAATACAACTCGTTGGCGGGATCGGTGAGGTCTTGCTGCAAGGCGGGAGAAATCTCCGGACTGCCCGCGAACATCCAGAGCGCCGAGTGCGTATCGAGCAGCAACTTCACGAGGCGCTGCCGTAAAACAGACGTTCGATTTCCGGATCAGGTGCGCCAAAATCGGGCGGGACTATGAGAAGGCCGCGGGCCAATCCGAAAGAACGGCGCTGTGCGGGGAGCTGCGGCAAGGGGCGAATTTCGGCCAGAGGCCGGCTGGCGTCGCAGATCACGATGGTTT
>JACQWK010000517.1 GCA_016209525.1 Verrucomicrobiota bacterium | reverse complement strand
CCTCTCGCCCCTCGCCCCTCGCCCCTCGCCTCTCCCCTCTCGCCGCTTACCCATCCAACGGACTCCTCACTCCCAAGCCCGGCTTCTGCATCTCGTGCGTGTAAATCTGCGTCGTCTCCACGCTAGCATGGCCGAGTAATTCTTGGACCGTGCGAATATGGTAGCCGTTTTCAATCAACCGCGTGGCAAAGCTGTGCCGCAACACGTGCGGCGTCACCCGCTTGTTCAACCCCGCTGCCGTCCCCGCCGCCTTGATCGCGAATTGAAAGCTCCGATCCGAAACGTGATGGCGCCGTTCCAGCCCGCTCCGAGGATCGCGGCTCAAATGAGGGTCTGGCCACACCCAGAACCACGGCCATTCTTCGCCCGCCTTAGGATACTTGCGCGACAATCCCTCCGGTAACCAGACCCCCGCCACCCGATCTCGACGGTCCTGCTCGAAGAGTGTACGGACCGTCTGCAAGTGATCCCCCAGACGCTCGACGACCAGATGGGCGAGCGGAACCAGGCGGTCTCTATCGCCTTTTCCAGCGCGCACGGTGACAATCTCCTGAGTCAGGTCAACGTCCTTGACTCGCAACCGCAGCAAATCCATGAGGCGCAATCCGCCTCCATAGGCCACCTGCGCCATCAGGCGCCAAGGCTCCTGCAATTGATCGAACAAGAGCCGCAATTCCTCGCGGGTCAGCCAGACCGGCAAGTGCGTCCGTGCCCGCGCCCGCCGATAATCCGAAAAATCCCCCCGCGTAAAAGGTTTCGCCTCACGCGGCCGATCAGCCCGAATGCTCCACGCGCACGGCTTGTAGCGGCGGACACTTCGCAAAATAGTGTCTCAGTTGGTGCTTTAAGAATCGCCTGCCTCCGCCACTTTTCAAATATCGCTCTCGACCGAGCGCGTCCTCTTCTTCCAGATAAGCCTCGTAGTAAATCAGCCGCCATGGTCCACGAAACGCGGTCGCGAATGCCAAACCGTGCTGATGCTCGGTTATCCGGCGACGCAAGTTGGCTGAATAGCCGATGTAAAGCCCCTGATCAGATCGAGATTGCAGAACGTAAACGTAGAACATCGCGAATCCTTTCCCATAGAATCGACAGCCGCGTGGGGCGAAGCCTTTTACGCGGCCATTGTTCGAGCTGCCAGGGCTGCGGCTGCTTTTGTTCGGCCGCCCACCGCACAAAATCCCGTGCCGATTCGACGCTGACGCCGGCTCGACTCCGCCGACAGAAACTCAGATACCAGTGCAGGGTAATCTCGAAGGATTTGCGCCGCCGCTTGGACAATTGAGTCTGACCCAGAACTTGTTTCCAATTCGGGAATTTGATCTCTTTCATTGCGCTTTGGCCGGTCCAATCGTGCCTGATAAAGCGCAGTCCACTGCGGTTTATCAGGAGCCATCCGTCTCTGGTATTCAGGCCGGCCTTCCTCCTTGACGGCCTCAGATCAGACACTTACTTTGCCGATACGTCAAGCCAAAGCTGTTTATCGGACCGGTGAAAAGCGCAGTTCGAAATCGTTAACGCCCGGTCCTGATAAACCGCAGCGGCACTGCGTTTATTAACACTGTTAGCCATCAAAAAACGAGGTTCCCATGAACTGTCCAAAATGTCAGTCCACAATGGAGAAAGCAGTTTATCAAGGTATCGAAGTGGAACGGTGTACAGGTTGTAAGGGCATTTGGTTCGATGAACTGGAGAGAGATGACCTCCTTCGACTAGAAGGCTCGGAGATATTGGACACCGGATCAGCCAAGATCGGCAAAGAGTTTAACAAGGTGGATCGTCTTGTCTGTCCTGCCTGTGCCGGTACGGGTCACATGTTACGGATGGTTCACCCCAAACAGTCCCACATCTGGTTTGAGTGTTGTAAGGTATGTGGTGGCATCTTTCTGGACGCAGGCGAGTTTCGTGACCTGAAAGACGAAACGATTTTTGATTTCTTTAAGGCGTTGCTCACACCGGAAAGAAAGTGACTATGGCTAACCATCGCGTCGAGGGAACAGGTGCCCGGCCCTGGTGCGACCGACCGCCACACCGAGATTGGCCGTCACCCTCGCGATCAACGCGAGCCGCCTGGGCACCTGTCCCTCACGCGGATCGTTCGGCAAGAAAATGAATCGCAAGAACCCATTCGATGACGCAGAGCCCGAGATCAGGGAACTCGCCAGATTTTCATCGGAATTCAACAGGGAGAGCGATAGAGGTGCGGTGCTGATAGCGGGTTCACGCTTGGATGAGGTTTTGAAGGCGATACTACTGGCATTCTTTCGTAAGACCACAACTGCGGAGGACTTGTTGGAAGGCTTTAACGCTCCATTAGGAACGTTTTCTTCCAGAGCCAGCGCCTGTCATGCTCTCGGATTAATTGAAGACAACGAATTTAGGGAGATCACTCTGATTCGGAAGATTCGAAACGAGTTTGGACACAAGTGGAAGGACATCAGTTTCGATTCGCAAAGGATCAAGGACTTGACCTTGCGTTTGCCTTGGCTGGGACCCGCGGAGCACAAGAAGGGTTCAACACCGAGAGCACGCTTCAATTTTGCCGTTGTCATACTCTTGACCGACCTGCTGTGGCGCGAGCGTTTGGTTATGCGAGAAAAGATCGGGGCCCGGATGTGGCGAAGCAAAATGCGAGACAACTCAAGAGCCGAACCAGACGGTGCAGCGAACGGGAGCCAGCCGATTCGCTCAGAGAGAAATCGAACGTCATCGGCGGCTGGCTCCCGTCGCTGACCTTTGCGTTAGACTAAAACTAAACACGAATGGCAGTTTATGAATGAGAAAACGAGAAAAGCGTTGGGAACGGTTGCAGGCGCGATCGGGGGTGCAAAGCTTGGAAAAGACATGTCACCGAAACATCCCCTTGCAGGCGCAGCGGGAGGTGGCTTCGTCGGTGGAACTTTCGGGTTCCTCTTTTCGGAGTTGGTCAACGCCGTTAAAGAGGTTGGGGCACGCGGCTCCGATTATCAAACGACTGAAAGAGCGACTCTCGGTAGAGCGGACTATGGTGAAATCCGTGGCTTAGTGCGTGGGCTTGGCATATCGAACGCATTTTTCGAGGCGTATAATGAGGTCGTGTTGCCGGAGATTTTCAGTTTCCTGGAGCCTTACGTTGAGCAGGACCGTGAGCCGCCTGATTTGGACCCCGTTTCCATCATCAGTTCTATGAGGCATCAGATATTCGCGGTCCATGAAGAAGCACTCAGACGATTCTACGCAGACGTCAAGACTAAGGGCTTGGCGGAAGTACGGCGGCGGGGCATTCAGCTCGACGAGTTGCCGTTCGAGCTAGACGCTCACGCGGATAGCGCGGTTTTCAGGAGGTGGGCCGAGGCGAAACTTCCGGCGCAGTCAACGATCCAATAGTCTAACCATGCGCTCGACCGAACAGCCATGAGCGCCGTGTCTCGCGTAATTGCAGATTCTTGTCCCGTGGCGGCGCTCATGGCTGTCGGTCAGCTTGGTCGTTGGACGTGAAGAAAACACGCTGAGCAATGATCTGACGACATTGAACAATGTATCTGCGCGCAAACAACAATGGACACATACCTGGAAGAATCTTTCGCTGACGGCAATGTCCAGCTATTCGTTGGGTCGGGGCTTTCAAGAGGCTTGTACCCGGATTCAAAGGAACTTCGGGAGAAGTTGCTTGATGACCCGATAGTCGTTGATGCCAACGAGACAACACTGAAGAACGTCCTGGGGGGCGCTGGAGGCGTTTCTTTGGAGGACGCAGCAGAATTCTACGAGCTCAATCAGGGGCCGGAGGCGTTGATGCGAGTCGTCAAGAGACTGTATGGGGTAACGAAGAAACCGGGAGCGATTCACGACAAGCTCTGGAAACTGCCCCACGTGCGATGGATCTACACCACGAACTTCGACTGCCTGGTGGAAGACGCACTGGGGCGCCCGAAACAACCGCCAGAAGTCATCACACGCGGCTCAAGCATTCCGGACATTCCGCGAAGCAGGCGAGTCGTGTTCAAACCTCATGGCTGTGCTCGCAAGAGTAGCGCACGAGACGAATTCGTCATCACCCGTAATGACTACCTCAACTACAGTCATCGCCGCACGCTCGAAATGCTCAAGACGCTGTACGACATCTCGACCAAAGTCTTTCTCTTTATTGGGTACAGCCTTCGCGACCTAAACATGAGGCACATCATCACCGAGGCCTGCCGGATTGCGAAGGTCCGGTCATACGCAATCTTGCACGATACATCCGGCCCCGAATCACGGTATTGGCAGAAGCTGGGCGTCACACTGGTTCAAGGTAATGCCGAGGATTTCGTGACAGGCGTTCTGAAGTCGTTTCCGGCCCACGAATTTGAGTTTGATGTGAAGGCTGATGAGCGGATCGAAGAGAAAGACCAGATCGCGATCAAGGCCCTGCAGGTTCTGAAGGACGCCATGGCTGGAGCTACTGAGGTCAACGTCATGATCGACGCTGGATCGACAACTCTGCAGTTCGCGAAGGTTCTTGCCCGTGCAGTTCTTGAAGGAACCGCTTCACTTGAAAAGGTTCGGATCGTTACAAATTCTCCTTTGGCCATGGATGAGTTGACGCCGGCTCTCCGCCGCTCGACGATCGAGTCCTGCCCGACAATCATAGGCGGACCGTTGCGGTTCAGCACGAGAGCCTACACGCCCGATGCGCTCAATGCACAGAGCCAGCTCAAACCATTCGCTGACTCCAACCTTCCCACACTTGCTTTTGTGGGAGCCTCGGCAGTGGATGAACACGGACTAAAGACAAAGACAGAAGCCGAGGTCGCGATCAAGAAGGCTTTCATTGAAGCAGCAAACGAAGTCTACGTATTGGTGGACCATGACAAGACCCGGAGCCTCCCAGGAGGATACGTCTTTTCTGAATGGGACAAAGAACGAATGACAATTCTTACAGACCGTGTTCTGAAAATGAGCCACTTGGAGCACCTATGCAAGGCCATCAAGTGACGCAGCCCACAGAGGTGCATGGGCAGCGTCCAACAAGATCGGTCGAGCGAACCGCCGCCCCGCTCTCCGTTCAACGCCGGGCGGCAATTCGGGAGTGCCTCGTGCGCTCCACCGTCCCTGTCGGCGGCGGTCGCTCACCTCTGTCGTTGATCCTCCAAAAATTCGGAGCTTGCGAATTGGCACGTTCCGAGGGAGGAATTTGGTCATGACCAGAGAACAGGTTGTATCGGCGGTGGCGAGCGGCCTACCGTTTACTTTACGCATGGCTGACGGCAGGGAGTATTTTGTGCCACACCATGATTACATTTCACTACCGCCGAAGGCATCCTATGTGATCGTTTATGATGATGAGGGGCATTTCACGGTTTTACCGCTCTTGACCATGACTGGGCTTCAGTCGACAGATCCTGAACGAACGACTGGCTAAAAAATCGCTGGACCCAACAGCCGTGAGCGTCGCCGATTTCATGCGGTTTGATTTCAGTGAGCTCTTCTCGTGTCGTGACCGCGCTGTCCCGGCTGTGGGTCAGCTTGGTCGAGGTGTCGTATTGCCTATGGCAATTCCTGTGGCATTTGAAAATCCTGCCGATTGGCGCGCTGTTGATCTGGCGGTGAGCGAGTTTGGTGGTACGGATGGATGGTTGGAGCAGGACTTGTTGGATGCGTGTGAATTCATAGAACGGTGGCGCGATTGGTCATTGCAGCTCATGAGGCGACCATCCGGAGAGGTCATTCCACGGTTTGACTGCCAGGCTGTGGTTTGGACTTTAGGCGAGTCGTTTCGCCGCATTCTCCGCCGAAACAGACCATTGAGAAGTAGCGAACGATTCTTCCAGCGGGTTGATGCGATCTGCCTTGATGAGCGGCTGGGCAGCGGACGAGAGAGCTTCACGATGCTGTTGGGGCATTACGGAGGAGCTTCGCACATTCCCGTTCTCATTCGATTACTGGATGACCCGGATGTCGCTGGTCATGCGGTATGTGCACTGAGGCGTCTTGGAGCAGCGGAGGCCGCCGAGATGGTGCGGCCTTTTCTTGAATCGCCAAAGACATGGATCCGACGAGAGGCTCGGAAGTTCTTTGAGAAGATTGAAGCAAAGACACGACACCTAACAAAATCGCTGGAGACGAACCGCCGCTGAGCGTCTCGTTTTTTCGCACGGAGGGGTCTATGAACATCATCGGACATTGGCTGGGCGCGCTTCCAGCGGCGGTCGCTCAGCTCTGTCGTAGGCGGCTCACGCGTTATGGCGACCATCTCAGCAAAGTGCCAGAACTGCGGAGACCTCGTCGCATTTGAGGACGCCAGGGTCGGTCAGTGTCTTCCATGTCCAGCTTGCACCAAGGAGACGCTTCTGGTCCGTCAGATGACACCGGGGCGTGTGATTGGCGAGAGTCTGCTTGTCTTGGTATCAGTACCGGTTGGTCTCCTGTACCTTTTCTACTTGGTCACACTTCCATTCACCACGTATTCCATTGAGGCGTTTTTGAATTCAAGCGCTGTGACTGGTCTTTACCTCTTGTCGGTTGGCGGGTTGTTTCAGGTGTGGCGCACTTGGAGGCACGAGAGCGTACTCATGCGCATTTCATTGAGTGTTTGGTGGTCGATCATCGGTGGCTTGATGGGCGTCGTCATCGGTTATGTTTGTTCGCTCTTGGCTTATTGGCCCATCTGGCTTATCAAGAAAATGTTCACCTCATGAGACCGCCGCCTAAGCGCTCCAGGCAACGCCGGTTAGCGCTGGTCTTGTCGTCTGGCGCCGTGGGTCCGGCGTGCCTGAGCTCGGTCGTTAGACCTCCATGCCTCTATGTTTGAGAACATCAATTCATTAGCCATTCTCGGCCCTGCTCTAATTGTGATCGTGGTGACGGTTTTGATCCTCCGCGCACGGATTAGTCGGCAATCTGACGAAGCCCAAAAAGCGATTGCGACCTTCAAACTAATGACCGTCGCCACGGGAGCTTTCTTGGTCTTACTTTGGTTTCTTTTGCCGACCACCCCTGTTTTGAGCACGTTCGGATTTCCGAAGACCGTCGAGGATATTCATTCTGCGGAACGCTTACTTGATTATTTGCAGCGCTACAATAGAGCATTGGTTAGAACTACAGAAGTGCTTCACTGGTTCATTTTTGTGTTTGTGTGGTGGTTTCTTGCCGCACTCTACTCGCTCACAAAGGTTCTCGGAGGTGTGACAAATGTTCGATCGCGCCAATCAATCACCAAGCCAGAGGTCTAACAGCAAAAAGGAATGCAGAGAACGCGGGAGGGGAATAGTCCAGGATTTGAGCAGGTGAGGGAGAGCTTGGAAAGACCGCGACCTCCCGCGTTCTTTGCATTCCCCGGTTGAACGAAGCCGCCTGCCCGAGCAGCGCGAGTGGGTCGAGCGATCAGGGGTTCAAAGCGTGGAGCCAGGACAGCCCTTGCGGAAAGTTTTGGAGCGACGGGCTTGGAGGGTCCAAGAAGAGAGGCGATGGAACCTCAATTCGATGGAACTCACCGAAGAATTCCGCCTGGCTGGGGCTCTGGCAAAGGTCGGAGAGTGGGAAAGGGAGGCCAACCAAGGGATGGGGACAAGCCGCGAGCAGAACCCACCGATGGACGAGCCGGGGCGTCCCACAGGACGTTGGGTTGGGAGGCCGAGGGATTTCATGGGGGCCGAGCCCACTGGGGCCGAGGCGGGGTTTGACCGGCCTGCCAGCGTTCCAGGAAGATCATCGGTTTTTGACAACAGGGACAGAGGGGAGCGGGAACCGGCGGG
>JACQWK010000515.1 GCA_016209525.1 Verrucomicrobiota bacterium | reverse complement strand
CTGGAGAGATTAAGATTAGGAGTAAGAGTAAGAGCAAGGCCTGATCGGGATAGAATTGAATTCATTCTTAATTCAACAGGAGTGGGGCCGGGGTGAGGGGGAAGATGAGACTCGAACGCCCACGACGGCAGGCACTGGAAGCGGTGAGGAACCATGTCGAATTACTCAGAAACGGCTTGATCAGTCAGAATGGTCAATCGCCTTCAGCAAATTGTCGGGCAACTGGAGTTCGATCCGCGGCCCCGCCTTTGTGTCAGATCGTTCCGCCTTATGCGCCGCGAGGACCGCGAAGCACACCATCCGATAGGGAGTCACGGCAGTTGAACTTGGCTTTCCCAAGTATCCGTATCCCGAGATCTGAGCCGGATTCAACTTGCGGAGCGCAGCCATCAATTTCTTTGCATTCATTACCACGTAAGGTGTTCTCTCGGGATCGGTTCCTGCCCCGGACGAGGACTCCTGATACGAACGGGTGGGATCGACCACGGTTTGTTGATCCGTCAACCGAAAGCTTGCCACCAGCGCGCCTCCCGGTTTGGCATAGGCGAACGCCTTTTCCAGGAGGCTGTCCAGCGGACTCGTGATGTCTGTGGCTCCTAAACCAATCACCAGATCGAATGCCGCTTGCGGAAGCGCCTCTGAGGCCGGCGATTCGATGGCCCCTTCGACAACACGCGCTTCCGGATAAAGAATTCCGACTGTCTGCGCCTGTTGTTTGCCGGAACAAACCGCGGTGTATTCGTGAACGCCGAACCGTTCGCGGAGAGCAAGGCCCAAGCCGCCGCAGTCGTAACTGAAGTCCAAAACTTTCGAGTCCTCGGTCAGGCCCAGCCGGGCGATGACGGTCTGTTCCGATTCGTAGTACTGGCTCCACGACACCCGGCGCGTTTGTGAGAACCGTTCCACCTCGTGCGCCTGAAGCCAGGTTTGCAGCATGGGAATTTGCCAAGCCTCGTCCACATCAAAGCCGCCCCATTGCTTCAGCGGATAAATCTTTCGTCCCATCCACTTTTGCGGCAACAAGCCCTCATGAAGGTTCTCCAAACACCGCGGTCGCACGATGGACACGCCCATGTCGGCAAACCAAACGTCCCCTTGCGAATCGCGGTCGCAGTTGAGTTTGGACGGATCACCGAACACCTCGAACGGAACGAACGGATGCAGCAGGCCGTCCTCGCCGATTTTCCGGGCCCGGAGCGGACTCCACATGTTGTAACAGGACACGGTAACCGCCGAGTCGTAGTGCGGATAATCCCGGAGGACCTTCACGCCTTCTTCAATGATCTGAGGGGTAAGCGTCACGGCGTTGGCAAAAAGCAGCACCATGAGTTCGATCGATTCGCCTTCTTTCGCCAGTTCATCTCGAATCACCTGGTATCCGTGCACGTAGGCATGTTCTCCCAAGGCCGTCTTCGTCGCCAAATGGGCGGGCCGATCGATGATCCGGGCGCCATATTCCGACGCGAGCGCTTTCAGCCGCGGAGAATCGGTGGATACATAAATTCGATCGATGCTCTTGGCCGCCTTGGCGGTCATCAAGGGATACGCGGCGAGCGGCCGACCCAACACCGGGAATAGGTTCTTGCCGGGGAATCCAGATGAGCCCTCACGCCCCAAGAGCAGCGCGCAAATCATTTCTTCAATAATCGTTCGGTCGTTTGGTTGAAGTTTAGGCTTTTAGTATCGTTTGGCCAACCCTTGATTCCCCGGGGAACGACCGTTTACGGGATCGAAAAAAATCCAGGATTTGCCGAATCTCGTTCTTCAAGTTGCCGCTCGGACTCCACCCAAGCTGGCGAAGGCGCTGGTTGGCGACGTCAAATGGCGAGGCAAATGAATCTCTGCGTTGGCCAAGAACGATCGGAATCCTAGTTCCGAGCTTCTCTTGAGCTTCAGCCTGGATCAGAGCCGCCAGCTCGCCCAGCCTCATGGTCTTTCCGCAGGAGAGGTTGAGCAGCCGAATCGCAGGTTCGTTGCACCGGAGGTCCAGCAGCAGATCAATCGCAGCCATCACATCCGCCATGGCCAGAAAATCGCGATGCCCGCCGCCATTTGTTTGCAAGACCAACTTGCCGCTCTCTACCGCTTGCCGGCACAAATCCAAAAAAATCAGACCGAGCTGAGGTCCCAGGTCGGAGTGGGCTGGTGCCCCGACGATATTCGTGGGGCGGAGAATTTCAATCGACCCAGGGTTCCGGGCCGACTGCAGCACTCGCTCACATTCGAGATGAATCTGTCCGTACGGATGAGTCGGCTGCGGCGCGTCTTCTTCGGAAAAACGGCCCCTCGCGTGAGCTCCATACACATGAAAGCTTGAGAAGTGCAAGAGTCTCTTGGCTCCCTTCCGCTCCAGAAGATCCAGGCATGCCTGCGCCGCTCGAACGGCCGCAGCGCGGCTGGTGTCGGGAAACTGGGCTGCGACCTTGGCGTCCGGCGCCGCGAGATTGATCACGCAGTCGAATGGCCCATCGACGGGCAAGGTGTCCTGCCTCGCGGAGTCGAACTGAACGCCGGTAATTTGGCCGCGATACGTCTCGAGCCAGCGCTGGCGTTCGGGGGACAAGGACCGAGCCGTCAGCACCACGCTCGCTCGTTCGCACAAAGCCGCCGCGAGCCGCGAGCCTAAGTAGCCAAGCCCCCCGACCATCAGCACACGCGAACTTCCGCTATCCATGCTTGATCTCCCATTGGTATGGAATCCGCGTGGTAAAAGGATCCATTCGTTCGATCTCGTTCGCGTCATGGGGTATCGTCGCGCAATTGGCGACCATCGCCGTTTTGTCGCCGATCCCTTTGAATCCGTTCCAAACCATGGGCGGGACAATGACGAGACTGTAATTGGATTCGCCGAGGAACAGCTCTTGCAGCTTGCCGCGCGTGGGGGAGGCTTCGCGGTCGTCGAAGAGGACAAGCTTGATGTGTCCGACGATGACGGCGTAGTTGAGCGTCATTCGCCGGTGGATGTGCCACGCTTTGACGGAGCCGGGATAAACGCAGGAGAAATAGATCTCGCCAAATTCCTTGAAATGCGGCGAGTCGGCCCGAAGCATGTGCATGATCTTGCCGCGTTCATCGGGGATTTGCCGCAGCGGGTGAATCTGGACGCCTTCAATCATAAGAGGAAATGCCGGTACCATTCGATCGTTTCCTGCAAGCCTGTCTGCAATGGGTACTCGGGCTTCCACTGCAATTGCTCCGCCGCCTTTTTTGAACTCAAATACTGCGATCTGATTTCACCGGCCGCGCCGTTCCGAATTTCCGGCTCGACGTCGGTTCGATTCATCAGCCTCTGAATTTCCTTCACCAGCTCCAAAACCTCCAGGCGCGATTGAGGACTGAAGTTGAAGGCTTGCCCGCGCACGCATGGATCGCTCAGTCCCTCCGCCAGCCGCAAGTAGGCTCGGGCCACATCTTTGACATAGAGATAATCGCGAACGTACCTGCCGTCGCTGCGGATCACCGGCCGCTCATTTCGGAGCAAGGATCGGATCGTGCCCGGGACGATCCGGCTCCAGTTGAGATCGCCGCCGCCGAAAATATTGCCGCAGCGGGCAATGCCCACCGGGAGGGCGTAGGTATGAAAGTAGCTCTGCGCAATCAGATCGGAACAGCTCTTCGAGACCTCGTATGGGAATCGGCCCGCCAAGGGCATTTCCTCCGTGTAGGGCAGCGAGCGAGGCTCGCCATAGGCCTTGTCGCTCGAGGCGATGACGACGCTCTGCACGAACTCGCGATGAATGCGGCACGCCTCCAGCAGATGGTATGTCCCGCGAATGTTCGCTTCAAACGTCTGCAATGGGAAGCGATAAGCCATTCCTACGATCGGTTGCGCGCCGAGGTGGAAGACCACCTCTATCTCGTGCTCGTTGATGGCTCGTTGCACGGCGCTGAAATCCTCCAGGGCGCCGTTCACCACCGAAACTTTGCGGATATCGCCGCTGCGGTAAAGTTCGGATTGCGGATCGGCATCACGGACAAGGGCGACCACCGCGGCTCCCCGCGCCAAGAGTTCTTTCGTCAGCCAGGATCCAACCATGCCCGTTGCGCCGGTCACGAAGACTCGGCGCTCCTTCCAAAACGGCCGTTCATGTGCTTCGTTCATTCTTTCCAGACTTTCCAGGGCGCCCGGCCCTCCTGCCAGAGGGCTTCAAGCAATCGAACGTCGCGCAGCGTGTCCATGCATTGCCAAAACCCCCCGTGCCGGTAAGCGAGCATCTGCCCCTCCTCGGCTAGGCGCTCCATCGGTTCACGCTCCCAAATCGTCGCATCGCCGGCGATATACTCCGCGATTCCAGGATCGAGGACGAAGAATCCGCCGTTGATGTACCCTTCGCCCAGTTGCGGCTTCTCCTCAAAACGCGCCACACGCTCGTCCTCCAGCGCCATGCTGCCGAATCGAGCCGGCGGACGAACGGCCGTTACGGCGGCGAGCTTCTTATGCTTCCGATAAAAGTCGAGCAGGCTGGAGATGTTGACATCGCAGACGCCGTCGCCATAGGTGAGCATGAAAGGTTCCTTGCCGATGAATTGGGCGGCCCGTTTCACGCGACCGCCAGTCTGGGTATCGTAACCGGTGTCGAGCAGGTGCACGGTCCAATCTTCGCTGTCTGCTTCGTGCACGGTGATCTCACCGCTCCCCAAGCGAACGGTGAGATTGCGCGAGCGATGGCGGTAATTCAAGAAATAGTCCTTGATGACCTCGCCCTTGTATCCCAGAGCGACTACGAATTCTGTGAATCCATACGCCGCAAAGCTCTTCATGATGTGCCAAAGAATCGGCCGTCCGCCGATCTCAACCATCGGCTTTGGTTTGAGAACGGTTTCTTCGGAGAGCCGAGTCCCAAGACCACCCGCTAGAATCACAACTTTCATGGTGCGGTGAATCCGAAAATGGCGCCAGTCCGGACCATTGGCCGCCGCCTTGAACTTCGAGGTTTCATGGCGTCGGCGAACTCGCCAAGAGATCGAGAGGAAGCGTCGCCTCTATGACGGGACTATTGTTGGCTTCACTTCTCAGAAGGGCCAAAACCGCGAAGACCAGACGCGGGTATGGAGTGACGGCAGTTCGGGATGGCTTCCCCCAATACCCGTACGCCAGCAAATGCCCCGGGCCAGGCTGCAGGGAAGACAAAAGGCCAAGCAGCTCGCGGACATTGAAAACCACGTAATTGGCCTTCTCCTCATCGCCGCGGAGCGGCCCGTCGCCGAAATGGATGAATTGGTAGCTCCGGCTCATGTCGTTCACGCCCAGAGCGTTTGTCAGTCGCAAGGACAAGATCAGGTGGCCGCCTGGGACCACACGGCTCCAACAGCGTTGAATAATCGTGAGCGGATCGAGATTCCAATCCGCGCAAGACAGCGAACACACCAAATCAAATTGCTGCCCCTGCAAGGGCGCGGGATCATCCACAATGTCACCACAAATGAACGAGCACGGCGCCGGAAAGGTTTTCTGTTCGGAGACCGCCGTCCGAATCACACCGGCATTGATGTCGATGCCGACATATCGGGCGATCTTGAAACGCTCCGACAACGCCCGGCCGACCCCACCCGCGGCGCACCCGACATCCAGAACCGAGCCAAGACACTTCCGTGATTCTCCCAAGCGTCCGAAAACGTATCGCTCGGAAGGATACAGCTCCTGCCATGTGTTGCGGTGGCGGGAGTAAAACTCCGCGAGCTCGGGTGAAGTGTAGCGGATATTCATGCGACTGTTCCCTGGAATGTCAGATCCCTAAGTCAATCACGCCGTCGTTCCGCCGTTTAGCCGCGGATAAACACTGTGTTCACCGAATCCTCGTAGGGAGTGCCCTTGAGCTGGTCTCTCGAGTGGGCTCGGAAATCGGTGACTTGTCGAAAACCGCTCGCAAGCATCTTTCTCAAAATGGGATCCAGGTGGCCGAGTTTGGCCGAAATTTCAACCAGGACCGAGCGGAGTCTGGCATCCCGGAGAGTTCTCTCCGCCCCAGCCACGACCTGTTCTTCCAAACCATCGACATCGATCTTGATGTGTTGTGGAAACTCAAAACCCCATTCGGCCCACAACGCGTCGATCGAAGCGCCAAAGGCCTTCTGCACGTGGTGGGGCCGGAACGATTTTCCGGCATGATCCACCGGCTTCCCAAAAGCGTGCAGGGCCGTGCCGGGCGTCATCTCGCCGTGACAAATCGTTTCGAAGGAATGCGGATTCAGATGAAAGGTTTCCAGGCGGAGGCGATCGCAAATTGCAAACCCGCACGGAATAATGACCCCGGAGCATTGATTGATGAACACGTGCTTGCTCAACTGCGCGAAGTTCAGCGCCTCGGGTTCGAAGGCATAAACACGGCATTGGCGCTTTAAGAACTTCGCCGCGTAGAGAGCGTAAAGGCCAATGTTCGCTCCGACGTCGAACATCACATGACCCGGGCGGAAGTAGCGCTCGATCCATTCCAGGGTTTCGGGTTCCTTTGTCGCGTAGGTCTCGGCGCGAAACTTCTCGAGCTCGGTTCCGACTTCAAGGTCAATGATTTCGTTATGGACTCGGCAAGCAACCCGCCGGCGCATCTTCTGCTCAAGTCCTCGCGCCGTTTGCCGGATCAATTCCTGTAAGTCGAGTGCCATGCGACTGTCTCCGTCAATTCTAAGTCAAATTCGGCTTCAGTGGTTCCGACAATCGCGCAATGTCGCATCCAGCGCGTTCATGAAGTCATTCATCAACTTCGGCGGGCCAAGGGTCACACGAATGCAGGCCGCCAGGCACGTCTGCGAGAATGGACCTCGGACAAGGTATCCACGCCGCAAGAGGCCATCGACGACTGAGGCGGCAGGCACGAGGTGGCCCACCTTGATCAGAATAAAGTTTGTGGACGATGGATAAACTTCCAGAGCCAGTTCTCGCGCTCGTTGCGCCACGATTTCCGCTCCTTCCCGCAGGTGCCGGACGTACTGCTCGACGATTTCCGGATGCTGCGAAAGTTTCAGAGCAGCGAGGAGAGCCACCGTATTCACGTCATGAACGGACCGGACTTTGTAAAGAGCGCCAATGACCGGAGCCGCCGCCACGGCAAAGCCGATGCGCAATCCCGCCAAACCGCACGCTTTCGAAAAGGTGCGTGTGATGACCAGGTTGGGGAATTCACGTATGGCCCGGAGATAGGTAATTCCGGAAAACGGGTAATAGGCCTCATCGATCGCCACCAGAACGCCAAGTTCCAGCGCGCGTTCCAACAAGCGGCGGATGATTTTCCCATCCAGGAGAGTTCCCGTGGGTTGGTTGGGATTCGCGAGCATGAGGAGCGACGGCCGTTTCTCCAAGGCATCGGACAATTCCTTCGCTGAGAATTCAAGCGCGTCGTTGCAGCCGATGCCGACCCTCCTTGCCCCAAACATCTCTGTGT
Source organism: Verrucomicrobiota bacterium (assembly GCA_016209525.1). Taxonomy (GTDB): domain Bacteria; phylum Verrucomicrobiota; class Verrucomicrobiia; order Limisphaerales; family SIBE01; genus VHCZ01. The sequence continues at coordinate 25,389 of JACQWK010000515.1, read as the reverse complement.
ACACGCCGTACATGGCGTAGCTCGGTTCGAGCATGACGACACTCCCTCCGGGCGGAACATAACAGTGGAAAATCGCCTTGATCGCGGCATCAGAACCGGCCGTGAGCAGAATTTCGTCCTGCGACAATTCGAGGCTCGCGCTCAATTGTTCGTACAACGCGTCAGCCACTGGATACTGGGTGAACAAGTCGCTCGTCACCGCGCTCCGGATTTCCTCCACGAACCAATCGGGCAACGGCTCTTGGCGCTCATTGCGATTGAGCCGGATGATGCCCGGCTGATCGCCGGGTTCGCGATGCCGCACCAGGCGCTCGATCTGGGGCAGGGCCGCGGGCGCTTTCACCGAAGGATCCTGCGATCGCTCAACAGTCTTTGAACCAACACTAGTCATGACATTCATTGCATGAGCCCACGCATCCCTGCCCTTGAACCTGAAGATGCACCCCTCCCCCCATCCCTCTCCCCTCGGAGGGGAGAGGGTGTCCGCAGGACGGGTGAGGGGCATTGGTTCATTTCCGTGACAAAACTTATGCCATGATTCATGAATACGAAACAATGGCCTATTGAACGATTAAGCGCCACAAATCTCAATCAGCATGGGCAATCGCGAACAACGTGTCGCAAAGCCAGTGGCGCTTCAAGCATTCCGAATACTCCCGATCCAGCTTCTCATCGAAAATGTCGCTATACTTGCCCTTGCCTCCGGGTTCGCCTTTCAGCAGCCAGTGCAGATGATTCGAGAAATCGTAGCGTTGAACCGGGAATATCGAAACACGAGCGAAGCCGGCGCGTTCCAACACGGCTCGCAAGGTCATTCGGCTGTAGTAAAAGTAGTGAGCCTTCTGCCAATAGAACCGGTCAAAAGCAGCCAGTTGGTAGAACCAAGCCAAGGCATCCTCCACATTCGGCACCTCCAGAGCCACAGCGCCGCCTGGAGCCAGGCGCCGGCGCAAATCCTTCAGGTAGCCCACCGGATCTCGCAAGTGCTCCAAGACGTAATACGCCAAGATTAAATCGAATGTCTCCAGGGAGACTTCGGCCATGCTCGCATAGGTTTGCAGCCCCCGCTCACAGGCGTAGGCGCGATACTCCGGCCCCGGCTCCACGCCTGTCACTGAGGCCCCTTCGCGGCGCAGCGCCTCCAGCAAAAACCCAGTGGCCGAGCCGATTTCAAGAACGCGGCTCTCCTTCCGCAACCAAGGCCGCAACTGGTCGTGGCGGCGCTCCGCCTCTCCCCGATTCTTCGCAAAGTTGTCCTCCGCATTTCGCTGGCCTTCCTGTCCTCGCCCAGCCATGTACCGCGTGAAGTCGGCTTCATAGAAGAGCCGCTCCTCCTCGGGCGTCATGATCGGATGGAGATAGACAATCCGGCAACTCGCGCACTGATAGACGGACGCTTCCGGCGCTTTCCACACGGTCGCCACGAGCTTGTGGCTCTTCTCGGCTCGACACAGCGGGCAAGCCAAACCGGCTTGATATTCGCTGACGACAGGCTGTTTCAAAACTTAGAGCGTGTTCTGAAAGTAGGGCAGGCATCTTGCCTGGCTCTCATTTATCGTGCAATTGCCCAAACAAGGCGGGCAGCAATTCTCATTTTGACCCGTATGTAGTCCCGGCTTTAGCCGGCCAGCGCGAGAAAGCCGGCAAAAGCCGGGACTACAAGCGGGTCGCAGGTCGTGCCTGTCGTCAAAATGAGAATTGCTGCAAGGCGGGCTGGATGCCTCCCCGACGTTGGGGAGACCGACTTCATGAGACATTTTCTTAGGGGGGTAAGGACTCGTAAAGACGATAAAGGTCTGGGACGTACTCGCCGAGTCTGCGCGACACGGGTTTGTCTTTCATGAAAACGGGCATTTTGTCCTCCGCTGAGCGATAGAGCGCATTCAGCAACTGAACCGAGCGGCTGCCTTCGTAAAAGCTGATCGGGTGAGGCGGTCCTCCGGACAAGTCAGCGATAACGTCGGCCAAGAGCAACCGATGGCCAAATCCGTAAGCGTCCGGAAACTCTTCCGAACATCGGTCCCGGTCCTCGGGATTCAATGTCCAGACTTCCAGGCGATTCGAGGCGATGCCGCCAAGGACCGCGGTCCCGTGTTCCCCCAAAACCGAAACCGAGGCCTCGATATCTTTGGGGCGAGTCGCGGTCGTGACTTCGATATTCCCGAGCGCCCCATTCGTAAAGCGGAGTTGAGCCACGGCCACGTCTTCGACTTCGATATCCACCAGACGGGTGGCCGTCATGGCACAGGCACTCTCAACTTCGCCCATAAAATGGAGCAGCAAATCGAGGTAGTGAATGCCTTGGTTGACCAAAGCTCCGCCATCGAGAGCCCAGGTCCCCCGCCACGCATCCCGTTCGTAATAGGGTTGCGTGCGGCACCAGCGCAAACGGATCGAGCCCAGGGAGAGCCGGCCCAATTCGCCGCCGGTGATGGCTTGATTCACACGGCAGACGGCCTTGTTGTAGCGGTTCTGAAAGACTGGAAAAACTTTCACCCCGGCCCTTCGCGCCGCGGATTGCATCTCAGGCAGATCGTTGAGCTTGAGCGCCAGCGGCTTCTCAACCACCACGTGCTTTGCGTAGCGGTTCATGATGTCGATGGCATGGGACGGATGCATCCCATTCGGAGTGAGAATGGACACCACATCCACGTCCTCGCGCCGCAGCAGGGTGTGGTAATTGTCGTACCAAGGAACGGAAAACTCTTGCTGATACGCCTTTCCTCGTTCTGGGATCAAATCGCAAATCGCCACGAGTCGAGCGCCTGGGAGTTCCCTCAAGGCCCGCATGTGGTGGCCGGCGATTCTGCCGCAGCCGATGATGGCGAATCCCAACGATTTCATCCGTTCTTGCGGTTTGCTTCTGCCGCTCTTGATTTGCCCCAATGGACCATCTCCCGCAAGCCCTGGTCCAAACTCACTTTCGGCTCCCACTCCAACGCTTTGCGAATGGCAGAGATTTCCGCGCAGATCGCCCGCTGGTCTCCGGGTGTGTCTGGTCCGATTTCAACCGGGTAGTCCGAATCCTTGCCCGCCGCCTGGAGAAGCATCCGCAGCAGCGTGGCCACCGAAGTCGGCACGCCTGAACCGAGATTGAACACTCCTTGCACGGGATGCACAAGGGCTCGTTGCCAGGCCGCGACGACATCCGAAACATAAATGAAATCCCGGACCCGCTCGACTGAACCCTTCACCAAGACGGGTTTGTCTTGCAGCAAGTACGCCAGATAGATGCTGACCATTCCCTGTTTCAGGTTGGCGAGATTCTGGCCCGGCCCATAAACATTGAACATTCGGAAGCAGACGGTCCGCAGCCCGGATGCTGAGGCAATCCGACAAGCGCTCTCGCCATAAAGTTTCGAAGCGCCATAGTAGGAACAAGGGCACGGCGCGGCCGTCTCCGGAACGGGGTACTCAGCCACCTGCCCGTACACCGACATTGAACTGGCATAAAGGAAAGTTCGTATCCGGTGTTCGATGGCCCAGCGGCACAACCTCGAAGTGGATTGGCCGTTCGCCGCCAGATCAGCGTCCGGGTCATCGAACGATTTCTCGCCGGAAGATTGTCCCGCCAAGTGCGTGACCGCGTCGAAACGTTCTTCGGGCAATTGCCTCAGGCTCTCGGGCCTCGCCAGATTCACCTTCAAGAACCGAGCTCCCTCCGGGACGTTTTCCAAACGGCCGGTGGACAGGTCATCTGCCACCAGGACTTCGGCCCCGTCCGCCAGGAGACGCTTGGCCAAGTGGCTGCCGATGAAGCCGGCCCCGCCTGTGAGCAAAATCTTCATTCAAAATCACCAGTTCAAGTCCTTTTCGTAGCCCAACTCGATCAGGAGATCGCCGCAGCCGGCTTTGAACAATTTGACGTGATCGGAATTGAAATGCGCCCGCCAGTCTCCGACCTTGCCCTTGCGCGCGGTTCCGGTTCCTCTCTCCAAATTGTATTTCAGATCAAACCGTGTTCGGGATTGAACTTCTTGGACGATCGACCGGCAGAACTCTGTGCTGAGATTAAGGTGGTAGAAGGAGCTGATTCTTTCTAGGACGCCCTCTGGATCGGTCTTCAATGCTTCATAGCGCACTTCCATGAAATCGTCTGGAAATTGCCGAAGGACGTTGATCCAGCCTCGAATCCACGGCATGTAAGCGTCCAGCGTGATCGCAATCCGGTGAGTGATGCCCAATTCAGCAGGGATGGAATGATACAACCTGTGGTGGCGGTGCCCGCCATCCGCGAGCACATGATAGTAATTGGAGATGCACTGATCCCTCAGGTCGCGATACATGACAATCGTCCGCAGCCCGTAATGGCGAATAACGGCGAGGTTCTGTTTGGCCGGGCTTGTGTGCATCTTCATGACCAACGGAACTTCTCGCGGCAGACTCGCAAACATTTCAGAAGAAATATCGTGGTTCTCGCGGACTCCCGTTGGATCGGGCGGCTCCACGAATTGGTAGCCCGGGATGCGCTCGAGCAACTGTTTCAGCCAAGTCGTCCCTGATTTGGGCAGACCGGCGATGTAAATCCACTGATTCAACGATTTGGGATCGGTCATATCACGGAGTTCAAAACTGGGCCGCCATCCGGGTGTTCAATCGATGCAGCGCATGCTCCAGTGCGATGGCGTCCGGATTTGCCTGCCGACTCGCTTGCTCGGCCTTGACGCTGGATTCCTGATCCCATGCTTTCTGCCATGTTTCGACGGATTGACCGTCCCGGCAAACCCGATGGAGGAACGAAACCACTCTGGCTGCGGAGTTCCCATCGCCTCGGTGCCACACGTATTTCCGAAGGAAAACGCTGGGATCAATCCGCGCCACTTCGCTGACAAATTGATGGCGCTCTGTGGACAACCGTCGGACGGCTTCGACTAACTCGGACTCTGACTTGCACCAGAGACAGGCCGATTCCAGGTCGGCCATAAAATGGTCTCTGAGGAATCCCTGATCCGGATCACAATAGAGGATGAACGGTTTCTTGAGTGCGAGCACTTCGTTCCAGACGGTGCTGCTGTACAAATCGCAGATCACAATGTCGCTTCCGAGCAACAGAGGCAGCAACGGCCCGTGCGGCGTCACGCGAACGGAGTTCCGACCGGTTCGGGCAATCCACTGCGGCGTCGCGTGGGCCTCCAAGCTGCACGTGGGAAACGGCCTGTACACCACCTGCAGGTCGCGGGACTCACTGAGAATTCTCAGGCATTCGACCTGAAGCCGGTAGCGGAGGGTATCTTCGATTCCGGCTTGGGTGTTTTCCGTGGATATGTCGCCCAACCACAACACGGTCAGTCTGCCGAAAGCCACCGGTTTCTCCGCCTGCCTGATCAACTTCTCGATCCTGGCAGACCCGACGGGGACGTGGGTTGCGCGAACGCGGACAAACGGATTCTCCGGAGGCCGAATTCCCTCCCCGTAGGTCAGGAAGAAATCGGCGTGACTCAAATCGGACAATTGATGGTGCGGAGAGACATGGGTGCCGGGCGTCCCGCCGTGTTGAAATGCGACGACGGGAATCCTGCGCAAATGGCATTGGTAAGCCAGGCGCTTCGCGGCCGGCCAAGGCATGGCAAAAAAGCACACCGCGTGCGGTTGGACGACCTCCAAAACCTCCACCGACACTTTGTCGGCATGCCGGGCCAGGGCCGGACCGATCGACGCCATTGCTCGGAGATATCGCTTGATCGCCGGAAACAAATCCATGCCGAACACGTTCATCGTCGGCGGCGCCGTTCTTCTTGCCAGCCAATCGTCGAATAGGGACTCCAGAATTCTCGCCTCCGCCGGATCGAGCCGGAATGTTTCGCAGTTCAAAACGATGGTTTCGCCACCCGCAGTCCGGACTTTGGAGTCGAAGTAGAATTTCCAGCCGCCGCTCCCGAAGAATTTCCCGTCTAGGGTGAAGCACGTGGATGAAGTTGCTTTGGCCAAGACCTCCAAGACCGGAGCCCAATCGTATCCCAGGTGATGGGCCATCAACAACCTAAGCGTCGGATTTTTTTCAGCGCCGAACGGAGTCGAAGCTGAATGACAGGGCGGAGTGGGGTCAAGGATTCTCGGCGACCACTCAGTTCCCGGCTTTGTCCCCATTCTCCCGATCCCACTCTCCTCACCTCGCTTCACCGTCAATCCCTCAAAGAACTCCATCCACGGATTTTGCGTGTATTCATCGGAGAATGGCGGCAGCACTTGATCCGACAGAATAGTGACGTCTCGAGGCCTCACGGCCCGAATGGTTTCTCGAATGAGAAATGCGCGGGTGGCGATCGCCATCACGGCATGCTGCATGTGATAGACCGATGCCGTCATGAATCCAGGCCCGTCAAAGCGCGCCGGCGCGTAGCGTTCGCCCATGAACGATTCAAGTTCCTGGGCGAGAGCCAGGCTTTCTCGACAACATTGTTCCCGGACCGCGCCTTTCCCCTTGAAGTTGGCATACCGCGATATTGCCTCATGCGGCAATCCCCTTTCTTCGAGGGCCTGCAGGGCGGAGGCGGTTACAGCCACCAGCGTCTTCGGACCTGTCGAAGCCGACGCGGGATCCCACTCCATCACTTGGGATCGGCGGTCGAAGAAGATCAGGTGCATCGGGGCAAGTTAGCGATCTTCTCTTTTCTGGGGCAGAGCGAGCAAGCCGCTTTTTGCCAGCAATTCGCTGACTTCATCCAGAACCCCCAGAGCGACCCCGCTTCGTTCAGCGATGTCGAGCAAGTCGTGGCGGCCATCGCAATAGTGGACGCACCACTTGGCGGCGAGCGTGACCTCGTCTGGGACGATGGTGCCTATTGTCTTGTAGTCGATGTAGCGCGATAGCCGCGGTTCGCCGAGCGGCTTCGTATTGATGAAAACGCGGTTTCTTTCGTGCGTCTCGCAGAATTCGCAAAGGATGTCCACCATCTCGCTCATCGCCTCGAAGTCCATCAGCGATTTGTTGTCATCCGAGGTGTGGTACTCCGGATACTCGCCAAACATCGTGCGGGTGATCACACCGACCGGCAGATCAAACCCGATCGAGCAGTATTGCCGCTCGTCACTCCCCAAAGGTGAGAAGTCACGCCGCCTGTAATTCCGGCCAAATCGGCGATCGAGGACATATTCTGCGACCCGATCGGCGGGGGTGTTGCCTCGCCTTGACGCCTTGTAATGACAAACGCCGCCGTCGCCGACGCAGGAACAGATGTAACCTGCCAGAAGATGTTTTCGGAAATGGCCGCCATGCGTGTCGAGATAGGCGACCGCACCGATCGTCTCCGGGACGAAAACGAATCTGTAGGTGAGGCGTCTTTGCGGCAGTGCCATCAGCCTGCGTGCGAGGAATGCGGTGACGATGGGGCCTGAGAGTTCGTTGTTCGCCAAGGAGGGATGGCAAGTATAAGTGTGGAATAAGACTTCCTCGTCAGTTTCTCCGCGGATGACCAGATCAGAGAGGGTGAGGGAGCCATCGATAAGTTTCGTGTCCACCACGACTTCGTAATCGCCGTCCGGAAGGCTTTTCCGTTGGTCGTGCGAGAGGCAAAAGCCCCAGGCCGGCTTGTAGTAGCTGGTGACGTAAGGGATCGCACCCGGACGCTCCGGCATGCTGTAGAGATGCTCCTCGAGCTGCTTCAAGGAAACTCCGCCTCGGAACGGTATCGAGTATCCGACCAAGTGCAGGTTGTTGTCGTGGACATCGAGCATTCGCTGACCGCCGGGTCCCACCACGTAGGCGTCGCTGACCACCCATTCCTTCGGAATCTCCCAATCGAGGACTTTCTTCCCCGTCGGATATTCGTGCCGAGTGAGCGGGATGATCTCGGAGAGAATATCATGGGTGCGACGGACTCCCTCTCCGGTGATCGACCGGGGCAGGGGCCAGAGACGGTCGAAGCAGAGCTCCATCTCCTGGGCTTCATTCATCGAGTCACTCATGGCCTCAGGCGTTCCGTCTTTGCATCGCGGGGAAACTGTCCCTGTAGAAATAGGAGTAATTCACCCACTTGTAGAATTCACAGGCCGCATCGGCAGCCTGCGTCTCCTCGAAAGCGGGTTCGTAACCGAAGGCAGTCAATAACTCTCGGAAATGGAACTCGATGATCATCGCTTCTTCATCCGTGATCCGTTCCCGCCAACGACCGACGTTTCTGGCCGTGAGTTCGTAGAATTTTTCGCCATCAAAGTTGTTCCCGTGAGTGGGCTTGCCGAGGATTGTCGGGACCTTGAGGCAGTCGTCGAAGACAATCCCGAGAAAACGGCAGATGCCTTCCATGACTTCCGAGGGCTTTGTCACCAAATCCTCGAAGCGCAAGACGGCGTAGCGGTGGTTGCCAAAACGCCGCTGATGCAGGCTCGCCAACTGCATGCCGAGCCGGCCGCGATGGAGGAGGGAGGCGAGCCCGTGCTTTTGGGATTCGCCAAAAACCTGATAATGCTTCTCGTGGCCAGACTTGATCGACGCGTAATTGTCTCGGGGATCTCTGATCAACTGGACCACCTTGCAGTCGGGATACCAGGCGAAGAGGTGATGCGCGTAGATCTCGATGCTCGTTTCCTTGATCACGGACCACTTCGGCCGTTCGGGGAGGCCCGGCACGGCGGCTCGAAACGAGCTTTCCAGGCGGTCGATCAGAGCAGGGATTCTGCCGAGTTCTTCGTCTCTGATGGAACTGAAGAAGTGAGACCGGAAGGCGTCGAGCGGCAATTCCTGGCGCAGGCCGAACTTGTCGATGAGGCGCGACAGCGTCTGGAAGACGACGCATTCGAGCCGATTCCGGCGTTCCTGCGGATCGGGGTGCGCTTCGAGGTAGTACGGGAAATAGCCGTAGAGCACCGAGATGTCGGTGGGATAAACCATCAGCTCAGGATGCCCATCGAAGAGATTGGAGAACATCGTCGTGCCGCACTTGCGATGTCCGCACAAGAAGAGCTTCTTTGGCAGAGTCTCAGACATACGTCACCGATATTTCAGAACTTTTGCGGGAATTCCGGCGCAGACGGCGAAGTCAGGAATCTCCCCGCTCACGACGGAGTTCGCTCCGATGACGCAACCTTCTCCAATCTTGGTGTTGATCAGAATGTTGGCCGCGGCGCCGATCCACGTATCAGGGCCAATCTCCACGAATCCGTGCACATACGGCTGTTCCATGACGAACGCATGCCGGGCGATGCCGTGGGAGGACGAATTGATATTCACATTGCCGCCCAGCATGCAGAACTCTCCCACCTTGGTGATGCCGCCGGAATTGATCACGGTGCCCGCGCCCACTCGTGTCCCGACTCCCAATTCCACCAGGCCATCCCTGGCCGCCACGAGTCGGACGCGATCGTCCAAATAAACGCGTTGTCGGAGGAAAATCTTGCCGGCCTCGCGATTGCGCAGGTCCACGTCACTCCCGAAAACCACTCCTTCCTCGATCACAATGTTCTCCGGGCGGCCCCGCAATTTCAAATGAACTTTTCCCAGGAAGGTGACATTTCGACCAAGCCGAATTCCGGCAAGACGAAACAACCACCGGTAAAGGAACGCCGCGCCGGGTGGGACTTGGTTAATCACGCGTTCCAGCCATGGAATTACCGCCGGATTTGGCGCCGCCGCCGAGCGCAGGCGACTCCGGCTCGCGGTTCGCAAAACGGTCACTTCCTTGGAGTTGATAGGGTGGTTCGCAGGAGCACCGTCGCGGAGACTTTTCAACGTGTTTTGGATGCAGGCCACGGTGTCAAATCGATCCGGCGTCAACAAAGCTTGCGGAATCGTGACGCCATAACTGCGTTCGAGGGTCTGTATCAACTCAACAAAAGCAAACGAGTCAATGAGGCCGGACGTAATCAGTGGCGACTGTTCGTCCACGATGAGGTTTTGAGCATTCGGCGCCAGCGCTCGAATCAGCCCAACGAGCGAAGCCGCAGAGTGTGTTGCGAGAATGGGTCGCTCGGGCGACTCGACGGCGCGACCCAGGAATGATGTTTCGAGCGCGCTCTCAGATCCTGAACAAGGTTGCCTTCTGAACTCCCCTCGCAAATAGGCGTCCTTGTTGAGTTGTCGCGAGATCTTCCCCGCCGTCGATTTCAAAAGCGTCCGATGCGGCAGAAGAACAAGATCGGAGACTGAAAGATTGAGCGCCTCGACAATTTTGGCTCGAATCGACAGTGTGTCCACGGAGGCGGGATTCGATCTAGTCTCAGCCAGAACGACGACGCGCTCGGATCCGAGTTGTTCATCCTCGAGGCCAAACGCGACGTTCCTTCCGGGAGCGAGTTGAGGATCCTCGTTCAAGACAGATTCTATATCGTCCGGCCATATGTTCTCTCCCGCAACGATCAGGATGTCTTTTTTCCTTCCCACGAGATAGAGTTCTCCTCCCCGGAGGAAGCCCGCGTCTCCGGTCTTGAACCACTCTCCCGCAAAAGCCTCGCGAGTCGCCTCCGCGTTGTTATGGTATTCTGAGAGCATGCAGTCGCTGAGGATCGCGACTTCACCCACAGTGCCCTCGGGCGCTTCTCCTCCCGCATCGTCCAAGATTACCAGTCGAAGGTTCGGAAGCGGCCGGCCCGCACTGACGATTCTCTTACCTCCCTTTGCGAGCCGCACGCGGCTTCCGATCCGCAGCGAGTCCGGATCCGCCTCCACGAACGCCAATGGGCCATCGGTGGTCGTCGTCATGGCGAACGTGTTTTCGGCCATCGCGTAGCAATTGCGCAGCGCACGCGGGTTGAAACCAGCCCGTTGAAACTTATCGACGAATCGATCGGCGGTCTCGGCCAGGGTCGGTTCCGAACAACAGATGAGTTGCCGGATGCCCCTCAAATCGAAATCAGGCAACTCATCGTTCGAGACGCTTTTCGTCAGGTGTCCCAAGGCAAAATTGGGCAGCCAAACGTGCGTCCCACGGCAAGCCGTGATCGCCGTCAACAAGAGCTTCGGGTCCTTCACCCACTCAAACGGCGACATCATGACGATCGGCACCCGAAGGAGAAAAGGCATCAACATGCAGGCGATCAGCCCCATGTCGTGGTAATGCGGAAGCCACGAAACAACCTTGCTGGAGGGGCCGTATTCCAGGCACGGCGCGTAGGCTTCAAGCTGGTGGAAAAGCGCGTCCAAGGAGATCAGCACACCTTTGCGGGCGCCCGTAGTTCCCGACGAAAACTGGAGGAATCCTTCCCTTCGCGGGGCGGGCAACCGCTCTAATTCCTCCGGGTCGCCTCCCGCCACTTCTTCCGGGGCGAAACAGCCGAAAAAATCGCGCCCCAGGGCAGACGGCTCGTCCTTCAAAACGCCGATCACCTCCGGGAAACCGATCACGGCTTTCACATCGTTCGAGGCCAGCAGATGGCGCGCGACCTGCCGAAAACTGGCGACCGATTGTTTGGGGGAGGGATAGGCGCAAAAGGCCGGCAAGCAGCCAGAAACCAAGCCGGCGAAGAAGCTGGCAAACAAATCAGAGGACTCCCGCAGAATGATCAGCACGACATCACGCTCGCGGAGACCGATTCGGCGATAGAATGAGCAGTAGTCCACGGTGCGGCTGACGAGAGCTGCCATTGAGCAGACCCGCTGCCGTTGGTGTTCGAACAAGGTCAGGAAAGCAAAGTCCGGCGACTCCACCCTGGCTTGGAGCAGAAACTGTTTAAACGACTTCACTGCGGGGAACTGGAACGGAGCCGGTGCTGTCAATCCTAGCCCTCCAACTTGTGAGCGAGTTCAAAAGTGAGCAGATTCACTCGGCGAATTCCTCCAGAAACATTTTGCTGTTCAGGAAATAGAAGAGAAACTTGCTCTCGCTGTTGGGGAGGTTTTCTTTGCGGATGAGCGCTTCGATCCGGTTGCGTTTCACATGCTCGTAGATGACGCTCGCATCCAGGAGGGAGGCGCGAACGTCGGGATCGTTCACGTCCAAGAACGAGAAGATCGGAGCGTTAAAACCAACTTTACGGCGGTTGTCCAGAACCGGATGCGGGACAATGCCCCTCATGGCATCCCGCAGCACGGCCTTCGTCCGGCCTTCGCGGATCAAATGCCGCGCCGGTATCCGATAGCAGAAATCGAACAGTTCCCGGTCCAGAAACGGCGACCGGTTCTCGATCGAATAGCTCATCGCGTTCAGGTCATCCTCGTGCAGGATCACAGGAACAGCCTCGTGAAACATTTCATTGAGCATCCGATTTCGAAGCAAACTGTCGGTGAGCGACTCTTCCTGAAATGGCTCGCTCCAAGGGGCCGTCAGGTAATCGGCAAAGTCTTCGGCGTTCAGGAAAATGTGATCCCGGAAGCCCGGCTCCCGGATGAACAAGTCGGCGTCTCCCAAGTGTGGATTCCGCACGAGCGGCTTGACGTGTTCGGTCCAAGCCTGCCGAGCGGCCTCATAAACGGCGGGGTCGTTTCGGACTTCGTTGAGGTAGGCCAGGTGGTGGTCGTAGTACCCGGAAAACAACTCGTCCGCGGCGGTTCCACTGATCGAAATGCGGTAGCCGTGGCTCGCCACACTTTCCATCAACTGCCAGTGGGCGAAGTAGGTAATCGTATAGACAGGCGCGTCGTGATGGCGCACTAGACTTCGCAGTTTTGGAAGGAATCCATTGGTCTTCAATGGCAGATACGTGTGCCGAATCCTCAACTCCCGGACGGCGAGATCAACCATGTCCTTCTCCTCGTACCGAGCATCCGTGTTGAGGATTGTGAACCCATGCACGTCATAGCCGAAAACATTTTTTGCGGTCGCGATCAAGGAATTGGAATCGACGCCGCCGCTCATGCAGAAGGCGAGAGGGACATCGGCCCGCAGCCGCAGCTTCACGGCGCGGATCAGTTTCTCGCGAGCGCCGGCCGCCGCGTCTTCGCGGGACATCCCTTCGTCCGGCCGATAGGCCGGCCGCCAGTACCTCTTCTCGCTCGTGTTCCCCGCGCTGTCGATGAACAGTGCCGTGGATGGAGGCAGTTCGCTCACTCCGTGGAAGAAGGTCGTCTTTTTCTTATAGAGCGCTTTGTAGCCATTGACCATGTACCGGCAAAGCTGATCGAAATTCACCGACAGCCTCGCGCCGAGAAGCGCCCGGATGAACTTCACTTCTGAACCGAAAAACAGCCCGGATTCATCTCGATACAAATAGAGCGGTTTCTCCCCGAATCGGTCGCGGCCCAGCGCCAAGGTGCCGGTGGATTCATCATACACGGCAAACGCCCACATGCCCTCGAAGCGGTCCAAAACCTCCCACCCGAAATGATCCAATGCGCGCAACAACACTTCCGTGTCGGATTCGGTGGCGAACGTCACGCCCTCCTTTCTTAAGTCTTCGCGCAACTCGAGGAAATTGTAGAGCTCGCCGTTGTAAACCATCCACTTGGAACCCACGCGGAAGGGTTGGTTCGCGCGATCATCGAGGTCGATGATGCTCAGACGCGTGAACAGAAGATACGCATTGCGACCTGCGCGATTAGTCCATCGTCGCCATGCGGCGTGATCCGGGCCGCGATGGTGCATGATCTTCAGGCATTTCCGAAGCCGCTCATGATCGAGTTGCCTCGATCCAAAATAGCCGGCGATTCCGCACATCGTAGAACCTGCTCTAGAATTACTCAGCAGTTCAAAAATAAGCCGATCCCCCTCACCCGGCCTGCGGCCACCCTCTCCCCCCATCCGATGAGGGGAGAGGGCAGGGAGAGGGGTGTCTCATGTCAGATTACGGCTGAACTGGTTATTACACAAGGTGCTGTTCCAACAGCACCTCGTGAGCTTTCAATGGAGTCGCCACGATTCGCCCGGCCATGCGGCTAGCCTCCAGCGGCGAGAGACCGTTCCTTGGCCGAAGGTAGTCTATATCATCAAGGGTCAATTTTGTTCCTGCTGGCAGATCACGCGCAGCGACCACACTCCGGCGAGCCGCAGTGGACGCCTCTTTCTCCGCCACCGAAGGCGCCTTTTCGCCGGTTCCCAAGATCTCGTCGCAGTCATGCAGCAGAGTTGCCAAACGCCGCAAGTCGTGCGGATCGGCCGAAAGCGCATGGTCTCGAAAGGTCGTGCGGCTCTTGTCCAGTGTAAAATGCTTCTCCACAATCCGCGCTCCGAGGGCCAAGGCCATCAGCGCCACCTCGATGCCGATGGTATGGTCGGAGAATCCCACCGTTAAACCACAAGCCGAGCGGAGTGTTTCGATGGCCCGCAAATTCGCCTCTCTCGCAGGGGTTGGGTACAAGCTGACGCAATGCAGCAGCGCTACAGACTCGGCCAGTGCCTGTCGTTTGGGCAGGGAAGCTGAAATTAAATCGAGAGCGAGGCCCACTTCATCCAGCGTGGCCATGCCGGTGGAGAGGATGATCGGTTTGTTGATCTGTGCCGCCCTGGTCAGCAAGGGCCCAAAATCCAAGTCTCCGGAGGCGATCTTCACCGAATCGACCAATTCCGCGACGGAATCCAAAGACTCGAAATCAAAGGCCGATGCGATGAACAAGATTCCTTTCTCCTTGGCCAATCCGGCCATCTCGACGAAAACCGACCGCGGCAACCGGAACCGGGACAACTGGGCGATGCGCTCCTTCTGCGACCGGTTGACGAGGCGTTCCGGATTGATGACCTGCACCTTGACCGCATCGGCGCCCGCTGCTGCGGCTGCGCCAACCATCTCCAGGGCCAACCGGGCGTCTCCCTCGTGATTATTGCCGATCTCCGCAATCAACAGCCGCTGTTTCCGCAAATCTCGATTTCCAATAATCATCGGCGCAACTGGCCTCCGCGGATGTGCGCATGAAGCACGTAGGCTGAAGCGGTCAAACAGAACCCTGCTTTCTCGTAAAGCCGGACCGAGGGTGTATTGGCCACCTGCGTGCCAACCTTCACCCAAACCGCGCGACCCGCGGAATCGTTGACCACGTAATCAATCAAGCGGCTTCCGACGCCCTTCCTCTGGTAAGCTTCCTCCACGCCCACGAGATCGATTACGCGTTCCCGTCCGGAATCGGAGTCATGATTCAGCAAAGCCACAAAACCCGCGAGTTGACCGTCCCATTCCGCGACCACCAGCTTTTCTCCGCGCGTCTTGTGGCAATAACTCTCAACCCATGCGCGTTTGACGGCGTTGGCCAGGTCGCCCGGGATTTCCGGGTCCAGATGAAATCGGGAATACTTGAAACAAGAGGACGCGATCTTCAACAAAGTTTCCCGGTCGGACGCGGTAGATTCTCGAAGGGCAATGCGGTTCTCCGCCTTCCCTGAAGGCTGAGGACTCGGCCTGCGCCCCAACGTGACGTTCACATCAACCACCGCAAAGCCGGCTCTAGCCAGAATTCGCAATTGATCCACCCGATGCGTCGGAATCTTGGCATAAAGAAATGCAGATTCTTCCGGCGCCTTTCCGCCGAACCATTGTGAAGCCGGGGAATCAGCACTCCACTCCGTGTTCTCAGTCGTGAACGATACTTTGAAAACCGCGTAGCCAAAAACCTGCGTCAGCCACGAATCCGGCTCGACCTTCATGCGGCCAACTGAAGATTCTTCACGCGGTTGATCGAGCCTAGCTTTTTGTACCAATGGATGTAGTTCGTGAAGCCTATTTCAATGGGATATTGCGGCGCAAATCCCAAGAGTTCCCTCGCCTTTTTGATACTCAGCGTTCCCCGGAAAGGCATCAGTTTGTCGCGCTCGACATATTGGACGGGAGCCTCCGGAAACGCCTCGCGGATGATGGCGACAAGTTCATTGACCGAACGCGACCGTCCGTAGGTGAGATTAAAGATCTGGTTGCGGGCGGCGGGCTTGGTAATCGCCAGCTCCACGCCGGCCACCAAGTCTCCAATGAAAGTAAAATCGAGGCGCTCCGCGCCGTCGCCGTCCACTTTGAGCGCGCCTCCATTCATGGCGCTTTCGATGAAAATCTGGCCGACCCGCCGGCTGACGCAGCGCGGACCGTAGAGTGCCGACGGGCGAACGATCGTGTACGGAAGATCAAAAACCTGCTGATAGGCAATCACCATCTTTTCTCCGGCCACTTTCAGCGCGCCGTAAATTCCAATGGGATTCAGCGGATGTTCTTCATCCACTTCGGCCGTCAGGAAATTTCCGTAAGCCATGCTGGACGAGAAAAAGATGAAATGCTCGACCCGCCCTCCGCGGGCGTAATCCAGCGCGTTCTCGAGCGTTCGCAAGCTGTGATCGAACGTGCTGTAGGGATCCTTGTTGGATCGGCCCGCGTGCGAAACGGCCGCCAAGTGGACGATGACCTGGGGCTCGACGGTGCGCAAAACACGGCTCAATCCGTGGTAGTCGCGCGCGTCCTGGACATGGATCGGAACTCCGGCTTCCCGCAAGAGATCAAAGCGCTGATTGATGATCTCCAAATAGAGATCGCGGTTGTGAAAATCCGTGCTGGCCGAGGCGAAGGTGAGGAGATTATTGACCTGGAGGCCGTCAATAATTTCCACCTGCGCGCCCTGCCGGGCCAGGCTGAGAGCCAGATTGTGGCCGATAAATCCTGCGCCGCCAATCAGCGCAATCCGCCGGTTCTTAAGCTCGATCGTCATACGTTTGTCTCTTCTTTCACGATCCTTACGAACGTCTGCGCAACGTGGTCGATATCCGCGCCAGTCAAATGCGGGCCGACCGGCAGCGCTATCGACCGGTCACTGATCACTTCTGCGGAGCAACAAGCTTGCCGGTCGTACCCGTACTTATTTCGGTAATAAGCCAGTCTCGGCACCGGCTGCGGGTAATAGACGCTGGTTCCCACTCCGGCGAGATTCAGCTTCGTCACAAGCCGATTCCTCACCTCCGTCGGTCTCCCCTCCAGAACGACGCTGAGACAGTAATGGCTGCTGACCACCCCGTTTCCTTCGGAGTCGAGGATTTGCAGGTTGGGCGCCGCGGCCAAACCATTCTTCAACCGGGCGAAATTCTCCTTGCGAATCGCCAAGTTTCGTTCCAAGCGCCGCAGTTGTGAGCGGCCAAGCGCCGCCGCCATTTCGCTCATCCGATAATTGAGGCCGAGCGCGGGCACATCGTACATGCCCGGGATGGACCGCTCAGAATGCTTTCTATCCACGCCAAAGGCCCGCAGTTTCGCCACTTTTTCTGCGACGGGAGCGTGCCGGCTGACGAACATCCCGCCTTCGCCGGTCGTAAGATGTTTGACCGGGTAAAAGGAGAAGCACCCGGCATCGCCAAACAACCCCACATGCCGGCCCTCATAGCGCGAGCCCAGCGCGATCGCGCAGTCCTCGATCAGCTTCAATCCATGCCGTTCGGCCAGTGCTGCGATTTCCGGCATCGCGCACGGAATGCCGACAAAGTGAACGACCGAGATGGCTTTGGTTCGCGGCGTGATTGCCTTCGCGATGGAGTCCGCGGTCAGATTGCCCGTCCGCGGGTCACAATCCACAAAGATCGGTCTCGCTCCAACCCACTCAACCGCGTGCGCGGTGGCCGTGTGTGTCTGAGCAGGCACAATGACTTCGTCGCCACGACCGATGCCGTAATGCAAATACGCCAGGTGCAGAGCCGCCATGCAGGAGCTGACCGAGACGCAATGCGCTCCGCTTCCTAAGAACGCGGCGAATTCTTCCTCGAAAGCTTTGCCTTGCGGACCGTGCGTCAAGATGTGGCCATTCAGCACTTCCAAGACTGCCTGCCGGTCTTCGTCGGTAATCCAGGGCCGGGCAAAAAGTATTTCTCGCGCTTCGCTCATGTTAATTTGTCCAATAACTCATGCACCCCTCACCCCATCCCTCTCCCCTCTGAGGGGAGAGGGTGTCCGAAGGATCGGTGAGGGGCTGCGTGACTATCCGCTCCGAAAACGCATGCCATGATCATAGATATCGAATTGCCACCGGTTGGCCCTGAACCACCGCCTCATCAGTCGCCACGCAAGCGCTGATCACGTCAAATTCATGCTGGGTCTCAGCTTCTGCTTTGTTGGCGCCGTCGAGGACACCCCGGACGAATCCGGGAATCAAATCGCCTTTCGAGGCCGGGAGCGGCGCCAAATCGATGCGAGCCGGCAGCTTTTCAGGGTCGCGCGTGTCATGCACCCGCGGTCCCTGGTCGTCGTAAATGAACGTCTTTTTCGTGCCGAAGATTCGCACCCCGTGATGGTGCGGGTGCACGCAGCCGAAGTTCGCTGTGATTCTGCCCACCAAACCGGAAGAAAAACGAAAAGTCGCCGCCACGAAGTCGTGCGGTTGGAACTCTGTTCCCGCCGTGCAGATGCGGTTGCCAAAGGCCACAACCGATTCTGGCTTCTGGCCGGTGATCCAAACCATGAGATCCACGAGATGCACGCCACCGCCCAGCATCACCGAGTAGTTGGCAACGTCCTTTCGCCATCCCTGTGTGATTTTCTCGATGCGCCCATACAGATAATCTCCATCGAAAGCGTAAATCTCACCGAACTCACCATCCTGAACGGCGCGCCGCAGCCAGACGTAAAGCGGCGCGGCTCGCAGGACCAGATTGGAGGCAAGCCGCATTCGGCCGGCGGCCACCCAAGTTTGCTTGATGAGACGCAGTTCTTCGAATGTGCGGCAGAGTGGCTTCTCAACGAACACCCGTTTGCCCGCTCGCAACGATTTGATGACTTGGTCCGAATGAGCATCGTCAAACGAAGCGATCGAGACGATCTCGACCGTCGGGTCGGAAAGGATCGATGGAAAATCCGGCGCCACGGTCCCCGCGCCAAGTCTGTCGGCGGCGGCTCGGGACCGCGCCGTGTCCAAATCATAGAGCCACCGAAGCCGGCAGGCAGGGAGAGCATGAAATGCGCGGGCGTGCTGTTCGCCGATCCCGAGCCCGCAAATGGCAACGCCGAAAGGCTTTCTCACAAGCGGGTATCCATCACGGGCAATTGCTCGATGCGGCGCAAATCATCGATCGTATCGACTGCCAAACTTTGATGCGCCAACTCCGGTTGCGCGGAAACAAGGTTCACGATGTGGAAGCGCTCCGGATGGGTGTAATAGACTTTCGTGACGTGCTCCTGTTCCTCAGCCGAAAGCTCCCCAGGGTCGATCCCGGCGAACGTTTGGGAGTTCAACAGCTCCAGGCTTTGCCCCCGCGGGAAGGTCCGCTGCTGCACATTCGTCACCAGATCGACGCCGTTTCGACGTTCGTCCATCATTCTCGTCATCAATGTCGCATCGAGGAGCGGGCTGTCGGCGCACACCCGAAAAAACCAGTCGCACGGGAAGCGCTCCAAACACATCTGAAACCGAACAAAGACATTCTCCAAAGGGCCTCGAAAGACCGCCACTCCCAACTCCCGCACGTACGCGGCCAACGGATCGTCTGTGGCCTCAGTGCTGGTGGTGACGACGAGCCTCTCCCTCGGAACAGCCTGCAGGGCGCGGCGAACGACATGGCTGATAATCGGCTTCCCACGCAGCGGGGCGAGCACCTTGGCCGGGAAGCGAGCGGAGCTGATCCGGGCTTGAATGAACACCCGAGGCGGGCTCATGTCAGGCGGTTCTCCTGAGGCGCATGCGTTGAAATTCGCTCGGCGCAATCACGTTGGCCTTCGAAGCGCCGATGAAACAAGCCTGCAGGTGTTGGATGGCGCTGCGGCCCATCGCGACGACCGCTTCCCAGGCATTGCCGGCGATATGGGGAGTGCACACGAGATTCGGAAGTTCCAGGAATTCCCGATCAGTGGGCGGTTCCTGTTCATAGACATCAATCGCCGCGCCGGCGATCCGATTCGCCCGGAGGGACAATTTCAGCGCCTCTTGATCCACCACCGCGCCCCGAGAGGTGTTGATCAGGAAGGCGTCCGGTTTCATGAGATTCAACGTGCGAGGATTGACAAGGTATCGGGTTTCTTCCGTCAGCGGGACGTGCAGGCTGACGATGTCAGCCGAGGCAAAAATCTCATCCTTGGCGCTCACAATGACGCCTTCCTCGCGGCAGAATTCCTCGCGATCGGCGATGTCGTTGCCGAGAATTGGGCAGTCGAATGGCTTCAGCAGGCGCACCAATTCCTGTCCGACGTTTCCGAGCCCAATCAATCCGATCCGAAGATTCGAAAGTTGCCTCCCGCCGTTCTTCTCCCAAAGTCCATTCCGAAGTTTCTGCGAAGTCGCAAACAGATTGCGGCTGAGGCCGATCATCAAGCCCACAGTCATTTCGGCGACGGACCGTCGATTGACACCGGGAGTCCATCCGACCTCGACCCCGCGCCTCCGACAGGCGTCCTGATCCACGTTGTCCAACCCCACCCCGTATTTCGCGATGACCTTCAATCGCGGGCACGCCTGGATCAGGGCCGCGTCGATCCGTTCCAGGCCAATGACGGCGCCGTCGGCATCCGCGAGGTATTCGGCGAGGGCAGATCCGTGTAATCGACACCCCTGTTCGTTCAGCGCCAACCGGAAGGGCAACGCCGCCAGCTCCTGGACGAGAACGCGATTGCTGCTAAAAGATGGCGAGGTCACCTTGATCAGGGGCGCACTCATGGCAGACTCCGGTTTGAGGGGATTCAAGCGGCGGATTCGAGGATGTCGCGATCGGCCACGACGTTGACGCGCTGATGAAGGTATTCAAGCAGGAGCAACGCCCGTTGGCCGTCGCTCATGCTCGAGACGTATTCGGCTTCCATGCCGGCGAACGGCCCGTCGCGGATCAGCAGTTTTTGGCCGGGAAAATAATGGCCGGAAGCCAAGGCGCACTCGGCCGCCGCCACGAAATCCGTGTCTTTCATCTCTTCGACAACCTCGTCCGGCAAAGGTGTGGCCTCGCCGCCAAAACGGACCAGCCCAATGATTCCTGGGCGGCTGGCCACGAATCGTCCCGCGCTCGGCAGGCAAAAACGGGCAAAAAAATAGCCGGGGAACAGCGCGCTCAAAACGGTGCGCCGTTTGCCGCCCACGGCCATGACTTTCCGGATTTGGGGACAGAAAACTTCGATGGCGCCCACGGTGCTTCGGATCAATGGGGACACCCGAGACAGCAATTCCGCCGCGCGGTTCTCATAGCCGGCAGTGCTTCTGACGCAATACCAATTTTCGTGCATGCTGGCTTTCACATTCTTCAGGCAAAGCTGCCGCACCCTGATCGCGTTTCGACCTGCATCAGGATTTTCATTTGGCATGGTTTGTTTCGACAGGATCTGCTGGGATTGACTCACACCCCGCGTCCTGCACGGACCGGCAGATCTTTTCTGGCGCGCCCGCCCCAATCTGAAAGTGCGGCCTACTGCCTGAGCAGTTCCAGCACCGACCTCGGCAAGGCGTTCGCCTGCGCGAGCATCGTGGTTCCAGATTGAACGAGAATCTGGTAGCGCGCGTACTGAGTCGCCTCTTGAGCGACGTCCACATCGGAAATCCGGCTAATCGCCGAACTGAGGTTCTCTTTCGTGGTCGTCAACTGGTCGTTCGTAAAATTCAAGCGGGACTGCACGGCGCCGAGGCGCGCGCGATCCAGAGCGATTTGATTGATTGCACTGGCCACCACGTTGAGAGCTGTTTGGGCGAGCGACGAACTCAACAGCGAGACGGTTGTCGCAATCGCAATCGCGTAGGTGGAGTTCTCCAGGATGGGGGTCCCGGCAATCTGGAATGTGCCTCCGAGTTCGTCGATCGTCACATTGAAGGCTGCACCTGAGAACAAGGACACCGAGTTGAAGGTCTTTCCCGCCGTGGCGCGGACGTAGTCCTGAAGCTGAACGAACTCCTGGTTGTAGAGGAGGCGGTCTGAAACGGACTTGCTCACGTCTTGCGACAGCATGGCCAGCTCGCCCATTCGCCGGAGCGCCTTATCGATCGTCTTGAGGAAGCCGTCCTGGGTTTGCGTGAAAGAGACGGCGTTCACGACATTGTTCAAGGCCGCATCCAGACGCTTGATCTGCGCGTCCAAACGGGAGCTGACCGCCAAGCCCGCCGCATCATCTGAGGGGGTGACGATCTTTAAGCCTGAACTGAGACGAGAAAGCGATTTGGAGAGAGCGGCGGTGCTACTCCGCAGGTTGTTGGAAGTCTGCTCGGCAACTGTATTGGTGTTGATAACCGCCATAGGCTATTGAGGAAGGGCCGCCCTCTCGGCGGACTGCCTACCCACTAATCAAGCGAAGAGCTGCTTGTGGAAGCGAGTTTGCCTGAGTGAGCATTGCGGTCCCCGATTGAACCAGAATCTGCCCTCGCGCATATTCCGTCGCCTCCACGGCGACGTCGGTATCCGCGATTCGAGAGTTGGCGGCGCTCAGGTTTTCTTTCGTAACCACCAGTTGCTCGCTCGTAAAATTGAGCCGCTGCTGGAGCGCGCCGAGCGTGGAGCGATCCACCGAAATTTTATTGATCGCATCTTGGACAATCGTGACCGCCGAGGCCGCCGCCAAGCTCGTGCTGATGTTCGAGTTGACTGGCACGTAGGCGTTGGCGTAACTGGTCGCGTCCAAGTTGATTCCGGTGAGAGCGAAAGTATGTCCAAACGCATCGACCGTCACGGACAGACTGTCGTTCGAGAAAAGATCTTGCTCGTTGAACGTCTTGGATTTCGTGACCGAAATGTAATCTTGAAGTTGTCGAAATTCCGCCTGGTAGAGCGATCGGTCCGTATCGGACTTCGTTCCGTCCTGGGCCAACATGGCGAGCTCGCTCATTCGGCGCAGCGCGTTGCCGATGGTTTTGAGGAAGCCGTCTTGGGTCTGAGTGAAAGAGACCGCGTTGATGACGTTTGAAACCGCCGCATCGACTCGCGCAATTTGCGAGGCGAGGCGGGATGAAACAGCCAAACCGGCCGCGTCGTCGGACGGGGCGACGATCTTCAGCCCGGAACTGAGTCGAGAGAGCGATTTGCCAAGCCGCGCACTGCTGGCTCTCAGGTTGTTTGAAGTCTGGAGTGACTCGATATTCGTGTTAATGACCATAACTTTCTATCTCCGTTGCTGATTGCATAGCCTGGGTGGCCCATCGGGCCGCTACCATTCACTTCACAACGCGCTCGACGGTTTGCAGAGCAAGCTTCTTGCCACTCAACAGCCGTTCCAAAGCTGAGCGGGACGCGCCGACGGCTTGCATGTTGCTCGATTGGATTTCGTCATAGACTTCCTTCCGCAGCACATGAATTTCTTTTGGCGCAGTAATACCCAGTTTCACAACTTCTCCTTCCACGCGCAGAACATTGATAGTAATTCGTCCATCGATTACGATGCTCTCGTTTGTCTTTCGGGAGAGAACCAGCATGGCGGCGCAATGATGTGCTTCTCTCTAGTTACCGAGAGGATGTTTGATTGACAGCGCAGAGGCGTTTTTGGGGACCACCTGCCGCGCAACCAGACTATCCCGATTGTAAATAATCGGACCTTTCAGATTGACCGTGATCGAACCATCCGGATGAAACGTGGCGATATTCAGCACGACCGCGTCATCGGGTTCGTTTAATCCGAGAAAACCCACGTCTTCGTCACTTAATTCGATGAGGTAGGACTCGACGACAAAAGGAGGCGGGACCACAAGGAAACACAAACCATTGCCGTCTTGCGCTTCGAGCCAGAGAAAAGGATGAATGTCGGCAAACGCGTGCAGCTTGTAGTTTTTGATCTGCTCAAAACCAAGGAGCCCACACGGGAGCCGGAGATCTATCGTGGTTTCAGTGAACAGAGGGATTATTTTCTCCTCCACCCGAGTTTGTTCTATGGTGAGCATAGTGACCAGAAGGTTTTAGCAGCCAGTGTGCCACGGTTTCGGCCCCGAAAGATCGAGTCTTGTTTGGTCTGGTCTTTCCTCCCAAAACCAAGCCGATCTTCGGCCCAAGACTCTCTTCAACCAGGTGCGTTGCGAGCAACTAGCGGATCCCACGGGGCACTGCCAAGGGCGGACATGGAAGCTTAGGCGAAAAGGAACTGCGGCCCTTAGAGTTGCGAAAGACGCGGCTTGGAGGCGCCTTGGCTGTCGTTGGGAGCCCGAAGAATCGATTGCTTAGATCCGGCGTCAATCCAGCACAAAATGGCCACAGGAACACGCACACGTCTGGCTGGGCTTTGTCCTGCCGCTGGAGCTTCAATTCAGGAACCGACACGGCCCCACTCATAAACCGGAAAATAACTCCATCCGTATAGGTAGAAAATGCCCCGGAAGAAGAGCTGAAGGAACAGGCTCTCAGCCAACCTCATGTCCAAGTCCGATGTCGAATACGGAAGTAGGAGAGGCCGGTTTGAAATCGCCGGGGATGTTCTGTCCCCCCGAGAGGTAGAGCGCAGGCAGGTTCGTCGAAAGCAGAAGGTTCCAAAACTTGCTCCATCGGCTGTCCTCATCGAGATGAGTGAGAACCAGGCCGGACGGTCGAAGGTCGGCAAAGGCTCTGACGTGCGCGACTAGATGATCAAGATCATACGCAGCGTTGAGCACGAGAAGGACTTGTGCGGGTTGAAATTGCGCGATTTGTTCTCCCAGAGCGGTGATCGAACCAGTGTCGTCCGGCGGTACGCCTGGCAGATCCACGAACTGAACCTGTGGATTCTCCTCGAGGCTGGCATCCGGAGGCCAGACACGATCCACTGGAACTCCGAGAATCTCCCCATGAATGCTTAGGAACTCGGCAGTATTGGCAATATGGCCGTCTAAACGCAACACCCTGCCCGATCGCTTCTCAAAAAGCACCTCTTGCGTTAGCCATTTACAGAGGCAAGTCGTCTTTCCGACTCCTGGTGTGCCGACCAATATACGGGTCTGATGGCCAACACTTTGAACAGGAGCTGCCAAACGCCTCCAACAGTCCACCAAGAGATCCTGGACCGTACCAAACTGTTCACGGAGATTCTTCGAAGGTTCTCCAAAATGCCGAGAGTGAATTTGATCGACAAGCCATTGGGCGTGGAGAGGAAGGATGCCTAGTCTCTCCAGCATTTTCCCAAGCCCCATATCTTGGCTGGAATCCAAATCCTTTTCGCTGACGTTGGTCTTCGTTTGTGCCGGGCTGCTTTCGGGACGGATAGGTGTTTCCGGCGGTGGAGGAGCAGGCAGTTTGCGAGATGCGAGCGTTTCGGCGGCGGCCCGCTGCTCCTTGAGTTTGACAATCTGGCGCCCCAACTCCACCAAGTCAGGCTTGGGTAGGCTCGGCTTGGGCAGGCTCGGCTTGGGATTGGGCAGGGTCGCTTGAACTTCGATCTGGGGTTTCTTCCAAATCCGGCTTAGCCCGGGAGCGGGTGCCTTGCGAACATTCACGACCACCGCTTCGGGACCTAATCGCCTATGCACTTCTGCCAGTGCTTCGGCCGCGGAACCGGCAACTATTGTCACGAGTTTCATAGGTCGATGGCCCCAGGTCTTGCCATCAGCCGTGGATTGATAGCCTCACAAGTCACGAGCTGGATTATGTCAAATCCGAAATCCGAAATCCGAAATCCAGAACAAGTCCAAATCAGCAAAGGACAGAAAACCGAGACGGAGCGTATCCGAACGATGAGCGTCGATGTCCATCATGTTTACTTTGGTCATTCGAATTTGTT
>JACQWK010000514.1 GCA_016209525.1 Verrucomicrobiota bacterium | reverse complement strand
CGGTGGCAGTGTCAAGACGCGCCCGGCAAGGGTCCAGCTTTGCCCGGCGTAGCGGAGAATTTCGATCTCTCAGTAGAAGCAGAAATCGTCGCGCGCCGCGTAGATTTATGGGTGGGGCGAGACTCCCGTCGAGCCCTGACTTCTTTGCCAGTTAGGATTCCAGGGCTCGACAGAGTCTCACCCCACCCCGCTTGGCTGCGGCTTTGCCGCGCTGCGCTGTATCGCCGGGTTGCACTCCGCTGGTCGTTCGAGACTGAGGCAGTGCTTGGCAATTCGAGGCGTCCGCAGAATCCAATTCTGCGCTACGGCAGATTGAAAATCTGCGCTACGATATTGCCGCTCTCTGGCCGTGCAAGACCGACTGATTACTCGGTCGGCGGTGGTGGGCGTGGGGACCAATTCAGGAATCGCACCAACGGCCGTAGCCGCCGAGGTGACGAGGCGGACATTGTTGATAACGATGAAATCCGCCTGCTCCTCGGCGGCTGCGGATTGTTGAATCCGCCCTGAGATGCGCCGGCGGCAATCATGACGCTGGTTGTCATCGCCAGTTTGTCATGACATACTCTCCTGCGACCCTATGACTAAACTGCTTTTCCAAGCGACAATGCTTTTCGCTGGGGTGTTCGCGTTCGGACAAACCGCTCGTGAGGACTCAACGTCGCGACGTCTGCCTAATGTCGTGTTGGTTTTGACCGACGACATGGGTTATGGAGACGTCGGCTGCTTCGGGGCGCAGGATGTGGCGACGCCAAACATTGATCGTTTGGCCAAGGAAGGAATGCGGTTCACGAGTTTTTACGTGGCGCAAGCCGTCTGCACCGCTTCTCGCGCGGCGTTGATGACGGGATGCTACGCCAACCGCGTCGGGCTTTTTGGCGCGCTCAATCACACCAGCACAGCCGGCATTCATGAGGACGAAACGCTCCTGCCCGAGCTTTGCCGGCAGCGCGGCTACGCCACGGCGATCTATGGGAAATGGCATTTGGGAACCCTGCCGAAGTTCAATCCCACGCGGCACGGCTTCGATGAGTATCTCGGAATTCCTTATTCCAACGACAACAGCAAGTTTCATCCGAGCGTGCGCGACATGCCGCCGCTGCCGCTCTACGAAGGTGAACGAGTCATGGAAAACGATTCCGACCAAGCGCAGTTCACCCGCCGTTTTACAGAACGCGCGGTTGCTTTCATCCGCAGGCATCGCGAACGGCCATTTTTTCTCTACGTGCCGCAGGTCATGCCGCACGTGCCAATTTTCGCATCGAAGTCTTTCCAGGGACAGTCTCAGCGCGGGCTTTACGGTGACGTCATCGAAGAACTGGATTGGTCGGTCGGCGAAATTACCCGTGCGCTCGCGGAAACCGGCCTGACGGCGCAAACCTTGGTCATCTTCGCCTCGGACAACGGACCGTTCCTGTCGTATGGCACCCACGCGGGCTCCGCCAAGCCTTTGAGAGAGGGCAAATTGACGACGTTCGAAGGCGGGCTGCGTGTGCCGTGCGTGATGCGGTGGCCGGGCCGAGTGCCTGCCGGCGCCGTGTGCGACGAGCCGGCAGCCATGATCGATCTGCTTCCGACCCTCTGCGAATTGACCGGAACTCGGTTGCCTGACAAGGCGATCGACGGCAGGAGCATCCGTCCGCTCTTGATGGGCGAACCGGGCGCGCGCTCGCCACACGAAGCTCTCTTCTTTTACGCGGGTGAAGAATTGCAGGCGGTGCGGAGCGGTCCGTGGAAACTGCACTTCGCGCACCGCTTCCTCACGGTCGATGGAGAACCTGGCCGAGATGGAAAACCGGCGAACTGGGGCAAGTTGAAGCCGAATTCCATCACGCAATCCGGACTGGAAGGCATCGCCAGTCGCCACGGTTATCGAGTCGAGCGCATCGAAAAGTCTCTGTTCAATCTCGCCGACGACATTGGCGAGACTCGCAACGTCGCCGCGGAACACCCGGATGTTGTGGCGCGCTTGGAGAAATTGGCCGAACCGGTGCGCGAGGCGTTGGGCGACACGCTCACGGGCCGGCGTGGGAATCAAATCCGGCCTGCGGGAGGCAGTATTTCTAATTGAGGATCGGAGCGCCGGTCTCCGACCTGGCGTGAACCCGGCCTAGCGAAGAATCGGGCCGGATCGGAGACCGGCGCTCCGAGGTTCATGGGCAGTCTCCACGCACTTCGTGCGCGCATTGGGACCCTGAACCGACGATTAGCCTGGAGCGCGGGCGGCTCGCCCGCACTTTCGGACGAGGTTGAGAAACTCGCGGGCGAGCCGCCCGCGCTCCGATCACTCGGTTCATGGAGAGAATCGCGGCAGCAATTCTCATTTTGGCCCGCATGTAGTCCCGGCTTAAGCCGGTCAGCGCGAGAAAACCGGCTAAAGCCGGGACTACATGCGCGGGTCGTGGTTCGCGCATGTGGCCAAAATGAGAATTGCTGGAATTGCGGACACGGCTCTTGACCTCATGTCACCCACTTGAGTATAAAATCAGGGCAACCCAAAAAGCACCGATAGCCCTGAACATCACCGAAACCTGGTTTTGGTTTTGACTGTCAATTGGCGAATCTCTCGGTCTTGCCGTGCCGACGCGCCGAGTTCGAGCTGCACCAGCGGTCGAAACCTCACCGCAACCCGCTCATCGAATCATGGACTACAAAATTGCGCTACGAGACTTTGGAGCCGCAACGGCTACAGTTCTTGGGATCATGCTTTGCTGCGAAACGCAGGGCCAGTCCCAGGGCTTTCGAATGTTCGGCGCCCGGGGCTCCGGCTTTCCGCATGGCATCATCGTGTCCTTTTCCCAGCCTCTGGAACCGGCCTCGGCGACGAACAAAAGCAATTATCAGTTGAGCGGACAAAATGTGTCCGTGGAAGGCGCCGCGCTGCTTTCCGGCAATCAGGTCCTCCTCACCGTGCCCAGCTTCAACACGGAGCCGTTGACCGTGACCGTGAACAACGTCAAAGACGCGTCCGCGGCGGGCAACACCATTGCCGCAAACTCCAAGGTGTCCGTCGCGTTCCGTTCGAACCTGGCGGGCTACTGGAATTTTGACGAAGGACAAACCACGAACACACTGGATGCCGCGGGCGGTTACGACGGCACCCTCATCAATGGCCCGACCTGGGTTGCCGACGCGCCGACGCTGGGCCGGCCGAATCCTTTCGCTCTTCAGTTCGACGGTGTCGATGATTACGTCCAGACCACGTACGCAGGCGTCGGTGGCACCCGGCCGCGGGCCGTTTCGTTTTGGCTGAAAACGGATGTGAGCCCGCCGAACACTCACGGCATCATCGCCTGGGGAAATTCCTCCGCCAATTCGTTGAAATATCACGTCCGCCTCGAGACCACCACCGGCTCCATCCGCACCGAAGCGCAAGGCGGGAACAATTGGGCCACGACCGCGCTCAATGACGGAGCCTGGCACCACGTGGTCTCGATGTTGCCGTCGGGCGTGGTCGCGGAGAACAACAGCGTCGTGCATTATGTGGATGGCGCGCTCGACGAGAAGTTGGGCGGATCCAACGTGGCCATCAATACCGATATCACAAGCGCCAGCGCTTTCCGCGTCCGCATCGGCGCCAGAGACCAAACCGGCACATTGCAGGCGTTTCCCGGTCTCATCGACGAAGTCGCCATTTACGACGGCGACCTGACCCCGCAACAGATCGCACAACTCGCCAAAGGTGCCGACCCGTTCCTCTTCGGCAAACCCTTTGCGGCGCCTCTGACTTTGGATCGCCAGCCTGACGACGCCTCAGTGTCTGAGGTCGAGACAGCTACGTTTTCGGTCGCAGCTTCCGGATCCCCTGTCGTCGGATATCAGTGGTTCAAGAATGGTCAGCCTGTTTCAGGAGCGCAGGGGAGCACTTACACGACGGCGCCGACCACGCCGGCAGACGACCAGGCCAAGATTCATGCCGAGGTGTTCAACCTCGACGGCACGTTCAACCGCATTACCAGCCGCACGGTGACTCTGACCGTCCGGGTCGATCGCGATCCACCGAAAATCGTGTCCGCGCGGGGAATTGGTTCAGGCATCAATCGCGTGGTTATCCAATTCGATGAGCCGTTGAATCAAGGTCTCGCCACAAACCTGAGCACTTACCGAATCCAGGGAATCAACATCACACAAGCGGCTCTCGACACGAATCGCACGGAGGTCACGTTGAGCACAGACGCCTTGACCGACGGCACCACTTACAGTCTCAGCATTACTGGCCTCAAGGACGCGACCGTCGCCGGAAACGTTTTGACGACGACGGTGGAGTTCAAGTCGCGGGCCACCTTTCCCGACTTGGTTTTGGCCGACAATCCGGTCCGTTTCTGGCGCTTTAACGAGCGCGCCGGCAGCACTGTCCTCGCGTCGGAAACATCGGCGCGGGATCCCATCAGCACGGCCAACATTAGCAACATCCAGGGTGCCCCAAACCTTAACGCCGAAAGCTTGCTCGCCAACGACCCGGACAGCTCTGGGATTGCTTTCGACGGCACCAGAGCCAACCAAGTGTTGGTCGCGCCGAACGGCTCCGATCTCAACACCACGGCCGGACCTTGGGCCAAGAAATCCATCGAATTCTGGGTTAAGGCCAGGACCGTCCCGCCAAGCGGCGGCACGGGCGCCAGCATTGCTTGGGGCATTTACGAACAGGGAGGCGGCGACCGTGGATTTGGCATTTATCTCTTTGGCACCAAACCCGGCTCCAACCCTGACGAAGCGAACCTGACGTTCAGCGCCATCAACCGCATCGATGACGGAGCCGGATCGCCTTGGGGAGATCCCGCTGTGCCCGACGAAGGCGCGGTGACCGAATTCGCCATCAAAACGAACACCGTCTATCACGTCGTGGCGGTCATGGACGGCGACGGCTCGGATAACTTGGGCGCCGATGGCAAGCTGCTGGGATCCCTCAAGCTCTACGTCAATGGCAAACTGGTGGACGAATCAAAAGGAGTGGGTCTCCTGTATAACCACACCAGCGACGTCCAGATTGGGCGGGGCAATTTCCGCGACCACGCCAACTTCAGCGGCGCCCACGGCTGGTTCGACGGCGTCCTTGATGAACTGGCGGTCTATAACCAAGCCTTGACACCGGAGCGCGTCAAAGCGCATTTCGATGCCGCATTCGCCGGACTCGAGACGGGCGCGATCCAGATCACCAAGCAGCCTGCCGACACTTCGGCTCCGGAACGGGGGGAAGCCGTGTTCTCCGTCGAGTTCGCCGGCAGCTCGCCTTGGAAGGCCCAATGGTTTCTGAACGACAAGGAGATCCCCGGCCCCGTCACGCGCGCCGGCATTTCGACGATCTCCTTTCTGACCACGGCGGCCGACCACGGCGCCAAAGTCAAAGTCCTCATCGCCAACAACACCAGCCAGGCCACTTCGCGCGAAGCCATTCTGAGCATCATTCCGGATACGACGCCGCCGCAAATCGCCAGCATTCAAGGCGGCGCCGGCCAAGCAAATAACGTGGTGATTCGTTTCAACGAACCCGTGGAACGCGCCTCGGCCGAAAACCGTTCGAACTACACGATCGCTGGCTTGAATGTGCTCACCGCCACTCTGAGCGCCGACGGGAAGGAAGTCAGCCTGACGACGAGCCAGCAAACCGCCGGTTCGCCATACAACCTCCAAATCATCGGCGTCAAGGATCTGGCCGTAGCGGGGAATGCCTTCACCAGTTCCGTGACGTTCATCCCAAAGGCTTCCTACCGCATCGAAGTTCTGGCCGATCAACCCGATGTTTATTTCACTCTGGCCGATGCGAGCGGTACGGTGGCCGTGGACCTGATCGGGAAAGATCCCGGTTACGCGGGGACTTACACAACTCTGGCGGCCGGAGGCGCGCCGCCAAAACTCGGAGCGGAACGGCTGGTCCCCGGAGCGCCCGACCCGGCGGTTGAGTTCGCCGCAGCCTCGTTCAATTTGGTGGCGTTCAACACGGACAGCACGTTCGTGAATACGATCGGGCCTTTCGTGGACAAGACCTATGAGCTTTGGTTCAAGGCCAACCGACTCCCCAAAGCCCTGCCGGGCGGCGCAGTTCCGGAAAAGATGGTCCTCTGGGAGCAAGGCGGCACGACCCGCGGCATTTCCATTTACCTTTCCGGCACGCAGGATTCGCAGAACCCAACGGAGGCTGCCCTCTACTTTCATGCCTGGAATGACAGCGCGGATGGTACCGGCGCTCCGTGGGGTGGTCCCGAAGAGGAAAGCAAAACTCCCGTCTTCGTGAAAACGATGATTCAGGCGAACCGACCCTATCACGCCGTGATGGTCCTGGACGGCGACAACACCGACGCGCTTGCGGGACGCGTTGACGGCTATCTCAACGGCCAGAAAATCAACATGCCCGGCAACGAGAACCTGAAGGTCGGCCAGCTCTACGCGCACGGCGACAATGCCGGCTTGGGAGGTATCAACCAAAATACCGTCTATCACGACCAGAACCGCACCGTCGCCAACGGCGACTACTTCGACGGCTCGATCGATGAATTCGCCATCTACAGCAAAGTCCTGTCGGCCAGCCGAATCCTGGCTCACTACAATCAGGGACTGATTTCGGTGCCCCTCGAAACAGCGGGGGCCGACCTCCGGATTACAGCGATCAGAACCGCGGCCGGGAACCTCACCATCGAGTGGACCGGCGGCGGCCTCCTCCAAAGCGCTGAGGCTGTCACCGGGCCGTACTCGACGGTCGCCGGCGCCACGAGTCCGTTCACCGAACCGATCGCGGCCGGCAAAAGCAAATTCTACCGTGTGAGCCGCAATCCGTAACTTCGGGAATCTTCGCAATGTTCTCCGCGAACAACAGGCTGGGTCGAGACTCCCGGCGAGCCCTGGCATTATTTCGGGCCAGAAAGTCAGGACTCGACGCGAGTCTCGCCCCACCGATTGGATGGTTCATGGTCCCAATGCACGCGCTTTGGGCTTGGGGGCTTTCCAGGAACCGTCGGTTCGTAGCCGCCGAGGTAACGGAGGCGGACACATTGGTTAAGACCGAAATCCACCTCACGTCGGCGGCTACGGTTGAGGGACCAACACGTGCAGTTTGGGAGTGGAGGATGCCCATGAACGTAGGAGCGCCGGTCTCCGATCCGGCGCGAAGCCTAGTCCGCGGAGAATCGCGCCGGATCGGAGACCGGCGCTCCAGTTGAAGCGTGCCCGCTCCATGGACCGGACGATCGGAGCGCGGGCGGCCCCGCTCGCCAAGTCTGAAGAGGATGCCAAATAGATATTGCTGACAAGCGGCGGCTTTTGAGTGACGATTCAGGTAACGAACCAGCTCGGCGATGGAGGGACTGCTCAAAACGGAATTCCAGGCTCACCATCCCGAAAAACTGATGAACAAAACTCGTGCTATGAAACGAACCCTTCATCTCACCATCCTCATCACAACCTTCACGCTCGGTCCCTCCATCCTCTTCGGCCAAACGCCGCTTCCGTACGGCGCTCCCATCAAACTTGACCAAGCTAAAAAAGTCGCCGCCGCCGCGGAAGCAGAAGCCCGGAAAAACTCATGGGACGTCGTGATCGCGATCGTGGATTCCGGAGGTCACCTCGTGCTCATGCATCGACTCGACAATACGCAGTTTGGCAGCGTCGAAGTCGCCCGTCAGAAGGCTTGGAGCGCCGCCGCCTTCCGCCGTCCGACCAAAGCCTTCCAAGAGGCACTGGCGGCCGGCGGCGAAGGTTTGCGCCTCTTGAAAGTCGAGGGCGCAGCGCCGGTGGAAGGCGGTCTGCCGATTGTGGTCGATGGAAGAATCATTGGAGCCATAGGCGTCTCAGGGGTGACCAGCCAGCAGGATGCCCAGATTGCCAAAGCCGGCGCCGAGGCGCTGAAGCAGCCTTAGATTTTGGCGGCAGGTTGCCGCCAACAACGGGCTGGTCGCCCGTTCCACCCATTCTTCAGACAGGTGCTTAGTTTTCGAACAGACTCGGAGCCACCTGCCGGCACAAAGCCTCGGAGCGGGCCAAGATTTCCGCTCCGGATTCGCGGGTGAGCGCCCACTCCGCGAGTTCCTTGGTCTCGCCAATCTTGAGGCGCCGGATCAGGAATTTGATCTGCGGGACCACGGACGGACTGGTGCTCAATTCGTCCACGCCCAAGCCCAGCAAGATTGGCACGAGCGAAGGATCTCCGGCCATTTCCCCGCAAACTCCGACCCAGATTCCGTTTCGGTGGCCGGCTTCCACCGTCATCTTGATGAGGTTCAGGATCGCCGGATGAGTCGGTTCGTACAAGTGGGCAATCTTCTCATTCAAACGGTCCACCGCGAGCGAGTACTGGATCAGATCGTTCGTGCCCAAGCTGAAAAACTTGGCGCGTTTGGCCAGCGCGTCCGCGATCAGGACGGCCGATGGAATCTCGATCATCGCGCCGATTTCCAATCCTTCATTGAACGGAATGTTTTCGGCGCGCAATTCGGATTTGCAGGTTTCGACGAGAGCGTTGGCCTGGTTCAACTCGTCGAGCCCGGAAATCATCGGATACATGAGCCGGATGTTGCCTTCGACGCTGGCCCGCAAAATCGCCCGCAATTGGTCGCGAAAAATCTCTCGTTGCTGCAAACAAAAACGGATCGCGCGCCAGCCCAGGAACGGGTTGATCTCCTGAGGCACTTGCAGATGCGTTAAGAATTTATCCCCTCCGAGATCGAGCGTCCGGACCAGCACCGGATGTGGCTTGAGCGCCGCGGCGACGCTGCGATAGGCTTGGTACTGCTCCTCCTCCGTCGGCATGGTCACGCGATTCAGAAAGAGGTATTCCGTCCGAAACAGCCCTACGCCTTCCGCGCCGCAGGCTTGGACCGCCTCGGTGTCGGCGGCTTGCTCGACGTTGGCGGAAAGAACGATTCGGACGCCATCCAGTGTGACCGCTGGCTCGCTGCGAATGTCGCGCAGCCGCTCCTCAAGATTGACCTGTTTCCGGGCGAGCTGCCCGTACTCGAACAGCGTCTGATCGGTGGGATTGAGAATCAGGTATCCATTGAACCCGTCCAGCAGCGCATATTGGCCTGTCTCCAACTGCCGGCTGGCGTCCTGCAGGCCCACCACGGCCGGGATGTGCATCGACCGCGCCATGATTGCCGTATGGGACGTTTTGCTTCCGGTGTCTGTGGCGAAACCCAAGACCATTTT
Organism: Verrucomicrobiota bacterium; assembly: GCA_016209525.1. GTDB lineage: Bacteria > Verrucomicrobiota > Verrucomicrobiia > Limisphaerales > SIBE01 > VHCZ01. The sequence goes on along the minus strand of JACQWK010000514.1, from coordinate 13,379 downwards.
CCGGTCCAGCAAGGCGGTCGCGGATGGAGACAGGTCGTAGCTAATGATGATGCAGGGCTCCTCCAGATGTCTCAGGTCGGATTCATGCGGGCGCTCGAGAAGGTTGTTCAAAACGCGGGTGGTGACATCCCGCATGTCCGCCGCCCGTTCGCGCAGAAACTCATCGTCCATGGCGCCGAGGGTCGAGGCGTACTTCTCGGCGACCTGATGGAACGCTCTTTCGATGTTCAAGTGCTGTTCGTTGATGAGCCGGCTGACTTCGTCGATCAGCGTTTGATCCTCCAAGACCAAGAGGTGCGCATCGAAAATGGCAGCGTCGGCCGACCCCATGGCGGTTTCAACTTTGCGTTGGATTTCGAGGATTTGCTGCCGGGTCTGGACGAGCGCATCCTCGAGCCGGTCCAACTCTTTGGCCACTTCGGCCTCGCCGATGGTGTGCGCCGGGATGCAATGCTGGGATTTGCCGAAAATGAGGATTTTTCCCCGGCAGACACCGCTGGAAACGGGTATCCCCTTTAGAATCCGTTCTCCATCTCGCTCGGACGGTGCCATGAGCCTTACTTAACCACTCTTTCAAATTTTGAAAAAGAGAATTTTGGGCGAGGGGGCGATCTTCAGGTTCATGGAGAGCCCGCACGCCAAATTTGGCGCGCGTTGGGACCATGAACCCGTTGAACGGTGGGGCGAGCCTCCCGTCGAGCCCTGGAATCCTTGCTGGCAAAGAAGTCAGGGCTCGACAGGAGTCTCGCCCCACCTTGAGGTTCATGGAGAGAATTGCCGCCGCGCTCCAACTCACATTGACGCTCCGATCCGCCAAAGTTAGCCTGTTCCGGCAGTGAAGCTCCTCCGATAACAGCCGGCCGCCATGTCACCCTTCAGCGGCGATCCAAATTCGCGGTACCCCGACGGTGTGGGCTTCGCCACGACGCATTGGAGTATCGTGGTGTTGGCCGGTCAGAGTTCGGGTCGAAAGCGGAGCAAGCGTTGGCCAGCTTGTGCGAAGTCTATTGGTATCCGCTCTACGCCTTTGTCCGGCGGCAAGGGCATTCTCCGCAGGACGCTCAGGATTTGACCCAGGCTTTCTTCGCCCGGTTCCTCGAAAAGGATTACCTCAAAGACGTGGACCGGCAGAAGGGCAAATTCCGATCCTTCCTGCTCGCCTCGCTCAAGCATTTCCTGGCCGACCAACGGGACCGCGATCAGGCCCAGAAACGCGGCGGCGGCAAAGCGCTCGTTTCGCTCGACGCGCAAACCGCCGAGACTCGTTATCTCCTCGAACCGCACGACGATCTCACGCCCGACAAGATTTTCGAGCGCCGCTGGGCGTTGACGTTGCTGGAGCAAGCGATGGCGCGGTTGCGGGAAGAGTTCACACTTGCGGGCAAATCCGAATTCTTCGACCAATTGAAGGTTTTCATGGCGGCCGAGAAAGGTCCGGTCACGTACGCCGGAGCGGCCGCCAAGCTGAGCACCACCGAAGCCGCCGTGAAGATGTCCGTCCAGCGCATGCGCCGGCGCTATCGCGAACTGCTGCGCGCGGAGATCGCCCACACGGTCGCCCGTACCGAAGAGATTGACGAGGAATTGCGGCACCTGGCGGAGGCGCTGAGAGGGTGACTCTGAATTCGCTTGGGACGTATCTGAGAACGTTTATGGAGAGCCGCCTTGGGCAGCACAGGCCACTGGCCTGTCCCGCCGGGCCGTTCCCGTCCGACGGAATGGGAGCAACGCTTCAGACGCCTAGGGCAGGGCATTTCTCACGAACGCGCTCGCCTTTCCCCTCGGCGAGTTGCCCGGGAGATCGGTCGCCCGATCCACCTATTCTCCCCACACGCCTTACGGTGCTTGGAGTGCTCGATATTCTCCAGGCCCGATGGCGTTGACGGCCTCCTGGATATACCGCCAGTGTTTCTCCAAAGTCGGACGGTGGTTCGTCCACAGTTCGAGAACGGCAAGCCGCGTCTTTGAAAGATTTTGCTGATGCCGCAGATTCTTGTCGCAGATGATCAGAAGGTCGAAGCCGGCTGATTCAGCCGCGCCTAGAAGGTCGCCATTCTCCAATTCACCCCAGCCCATCTTCACGGCTGTCTGAACGTCATGACCTGGCAGCGCGTTGCGCACCTGCACTGGAGTGCAGACGTCCAGCAGGACCTTCATCTGCCCAATTCCGCCGCGATTCGCTCCCAACCGTAGCGGAGCACTGCCGTCGCTTGCTCGCGTGTGACACCCTCAAACGTTTCCAGGAAATAGTCCAAGGAAAGGCCGTCCGCGAGGTAGTCAAACAGAGTTTGCACGGGCAGACGCGTGCCGCAAAAAACCGGCGTGCCGCCCAGGATGCCGGGATTGGACACGACCAAGCCATTGGCAACAGACTTGATGTCGGTCACTGCACTCACAGTGTGGAAGACTAATTCGGGCCGTGCGGTCCGGCAAGTTTCAAAGGCGCACGCTTTTCTCGTTACCTTTGCCCGGATTTTCCTCTTTGAAGGGTAGAAGCCAATCGACCTATGAAAACACTGAATCGACTCCCATACCCTTCCCTCGTAGCGCAGATTTTCAATCTGCTTTATCGCCGATTTGCAATCGGCAGAGCGACGAGAAGTTCCGGCGCGTTCAAATGTCTCGAAGGCCCGCAGAATGCAATTCTGCTATACGGCAGACTTCAAGTCTGCGCTACGTGTGCCGCAGGCTCACCGGGCACTTTTGCGCTCCTGCTGGCCCTCCTCCTCCTGCTGGTTCTGAGCCACCCACTCGCAGCCCAAACCGTCCACCAGTTCAGCGGCATCAAGGGTCTTGCCAGATAATACCGTCTCTCTGAGCCTCACCGGCAGTGTCCCGACGCCGGAAATCTTTGGCCAGTATTTTCAACAGTACGTCATCGAAGCCTCGACCAACCTGGTGGACTGGTTCCCGCTGGTCACGCTTCAGCAGACGAACCAACCGACCACGGCTCTGACCTTCCAGGACAAGGCGGCTGCGCAATCTGATCGGGGCTTCTACCGCACCCACACCAACCACTTCATGACGCCGTTGCCTCAACCGATCGGCCCGTACGCAGTGGGGACCTTTTCCCGGCTGCTGACCGATCCATCGAGGACCAACGCAGCGCGAGGGACAAACCGGCAGATGATGCTGACGGCTTGGTATCCAGCCAGTTCTCGGACAGGGCTGCCGTCGGCGCTTTTTGAAATGCCGCAACTCGCCCAAGATGAAATATTCTGGGGCCGCTTTGTTGACCGAATGCCCTCCTTCGTTTCTCACTCGATATTAAATGCAGCCGTATCGACGAATCAGATGAAGTATCCGGTCGTGCTCTATGCGCACGGGGTGAACTCTTACCGATTTGATAACATAGACAAGACTGAGGAACTCGCCAGCCAGGGCTACATCGTGATCGCTCTTGACCATCGCGACTCAATCAGCGTGTTGCCAGACGGCTCAATTGTCAACGGACTGGGTCCCGTGACTGATATGGTGGCCACCATCAACGACCGTGTCCTGGATTTCCAGTTGATCCTTGAAGAGTTGGCGCGACTCAGCGACAGCGAATCTCTGCTTGCCGGACACTTGGATTTGGAGCATGTGGGAGCGTTTGGATTCTTGATTGGCGGCTCAACGGCGGCAGAGCTTTGCCGGGTCGATCCTCGCTGCAAAGTCGGCGCAAACATCGAAGGCGGATTTTTTGTTCCGGCCATCCGAGAGTTGGGCTTGCCCAAACCGTTTCTCATTTTGCGTGCTGATGCACCCGATGGAGATCGAAAAGATGTTTACGAGAAACTCGCAACCGACGCTTACTGGGTAAAAGTGGGGAAGACTATTCGGTGGAATTTCAATCTCAACGGTCTCGTATTCGAGCCAACGGAAATGTCAAGACTCGGCGCTCCTCCGCCTGAAGAACAGACGTCTGGCGTTCGCACGAGTCAGATCACTCGCGCTTACCTCGTCGCCTTCTTCAACAAGTATTTGAAAAACCAGGACGATCATTTGCTGGACGGACCGTCGGCGGATTATCCCGAAGTGATGGAATTCTTGAAGAAGTGAAGAATTCGCGCTGTTGCGGAGTTTGCGAAGACGGTTTCCCAGGGAGCAAATCAGAAGGCGGTGCTGTAAAGACTCCCGGAGGGAGTCTTGAGAATTGCCCGGCAGTTCACTGCCGGGTTCGAATTCGCGATGACATGAGTCCCGAAGGGACGATGTGAAAATAGCCCAGCGTTTCAACGGCGGGAAAAATCGTGAATTGCATAAGTCCCGAAGGGACGGCTGAATGGGCCGCATGTCCTACGTCAGCGCCTACTTCCATTGCGTTTTCAGCACGAAGGAACGCCGACCCCTCATCACGCCGGCGCTGCGCGAACGGCCCTGGCCGTTTCTCAGTGGCATCGCGCGACAGAACAAAATGAAGGCTCTCGAAATCGGCGGCGTGGAAGCCCACGTCCATACCTTGCTTTCCTTGCCGTCAACTCTCGCGATTGCCAAAGCGCTTCAACTCATCAAAGGCGGCTCGTCAAAATGGGTTCACGAAACCTTCCCGGAACATCGTTTGTTTGGCTGGCAGGAAAAGTATGGCGCCTTCAGTGTTAGCGTGTCGCAATTGGAGACAATCATTCAGTACGTCAAGGGCCAGGAGGAGCACCATCGCAAGTTGACATTTCAGGATGAATTTGTGGCGTTGTTGAAGAAGCATCGCATCGAATACGACGAGCGCTACTTATGGGATTGAATTTCAGCCGTCCCTCCGGGGCTCGCGACGTTTTGGCTTCCAACCCAGCGTTGAAACGCTGGGCTATTCTCGGTTGTCCCTCCGGGACAGAGACGGGACGAGCAAGTTTTCAAATGTTGACCGGGCGTTTGGCTTGCGCCGTGCGACCACCCGCAACTTGAATCACGGCTGACTCCAGTGCAGACGGCTAAACACACTTGCCCCGAATGCGGCGGTGCACTTGCCAGCGACGCCCCGGAAGGCGTCTGCCCGCAATGCCTCATTCAGCTCGGATTGAGTGCCGGTCCCGACGCCGAGGAAGCCGAGCAAGCAATGGAGGCCACCTGCTATTCTGGAGTCGGCCCAATTGCCAATCGCCAATCGCCAATCGCCAATGGCCAACATTCGTTATTTTGGCGATTACGAATTGCTGGAGGAAATCGCGCACGGCGGGATGGGGGTTATCTTCAAAGCCCGCCAGGTGAGCCTCAATCGCATCGTCGCCCTGAAAATGATCCTGGCGGGCCGGCTGGCTTCGCGTGCCGCCGTTCAGCGCTTTTACACCGAGGCGCAAGCCGCGGCCAAGCTGGACCACCCGAACATCGTGCCGATCTATGAAATTGGGGAGCACGACGGCCAGCATTACTTCAGCATGAAGTTCATCGAGGGCGGCAGCTTGGCGCAGAGGATTTATGATTTACGATTTATGCTTTATGATTTGCGGGGCAAGGATTCCTCCGCACCCAAGGACATTTCCAAACCCCAAATCGTAAATCATAAATCATACATCGTAAATTTGCTGGCCAAGACCGCCCGCGCCGTCCACTACGCCCACCAGCGCGGCGTCCTGCATCGCGACCTCAAGCCGGGAAACATCCTGCTCGATTCCAACGGCGAGCCGTTCGTGACGGACTTCGGCTTAGCAAAGATGATCGAGAGCGAGATCGATTTCACGCGCACGATGGCGGTAATGGGCACAGCCAGCTACATGTCGCCCGAACAAGCTTCCGGCCAGACCAAGCAACTCACCGCCGCCGCCGATGTCTATAGCCTGGGCGCGGTGTTTTACGAATTGCTCACGGGCCGGCCGCCGTTCCAAGCGAACAGCGTGTTGGACGTGATGCGGCAAGTCGTCGAAAGCGATCCGGAAAAGCCGCGCGCCGTGAATCCGGAAGTGGACCCCGATTTGGAAACGATTTGCTTGAAATGCCTGGAGAAGGAACCCGCCCGCCGCTATGGCTCGGCTGAAGCGCTGACCGATGATCTCGAACGTTGGTTGCGCGGCGAACCCATTCTGGCGCGGCCGGGCAGCGTTTGGGAGAAGGCCGAGAAATGGGTGCGGCGCAAGCCGCTGGTCGCGGGATTGGCCGCGTCGGTCGGGCTCGCGATTGGTCTGGGGCTGCTTGGAGTGTTGTGGCAATGGCGGCGGGCGGAGCAAAGCGCCGCGGACCTTCGCCAAAACCTTTATGCAGCCGACATGACCGTCGCGCAGCAAGCGCTCGATGAAAACGATCTCGGGCGCGCCTACGACATGCTGCAAAAACATATTCCCAAACCCGGCGAGGAAGACCTCCGCGGCTTTGAGTGGCGATATTTCTGGAAGCTCTGTCGGGGCGATCCAACGGCTTTGACTCTCGACGCGCATGAAGATGGAGTCAGTTGTCTGGCATTTTCACCCGACGGAAAAATTCTGGCCACTGGTGGATTCCAAGACCGAACCGTGAAGATTTGGGATCTCCTTGCCAAGACGCTTTTGGTCAGCTTGCCGAGGTTTGAGGATCTCCTCTGGCGGGGAGATTTGGCGTTCTCGTGCGACGGGAAAACTCTGGCGGCGTCCGGCCGCTCAGAGACCATCCTGTTCGACTCCGCCGCTTGGACGGAAGTTGGCCGCCTGAAAAATCCGAAGTTAAGACAGTCTTTTGATCCCGGTTTCCATCAGGACGGCAATACCTTGGTGACCCAATTCTACTCCGAGGGAGCGAGAGGCGTTCAACTGTGGGACACCGCGACCTGGGAACCCAAGGCGCGCTTCGGTTCGATCACGCCGAGTCAAGGCCCGTCGGCCCTTTCGCCGGACTGCACCCTTCTGGCGTTCGCGCTGGACGGCGGGCGAACGGTTGGTCTTTGGGATTTTGTCGCTCAAACCAAGATTGGCGATCTTGCCGCGCGGACGGACTCAGCAGCGTCCGTTAATTCCCTGGCGTTCTCGCCTGACGGCGGTCTGCTGGCGGCTGGGACTCACCAGGGCGCGATCAAGCTGTGGGATGTGCCCTCGCGCCAGGTACTGTCAGATTTCCTCGGACATACGCTGTCGGTGGTCACTGTCGCCTTCTCGCCGGATGGGAAATATCAGGCCTCGGGTTCCAGCGATCAATTGGTTCATCTCTGGGATATTGGTGCACGAAAGCGCCGTGCGACTTATCGAGGCCATCGCAGTGGAATTATCCAGGTCGCCTTTGCGCCCGATGGGCAAACCCTCGCGACCACGAGTGTAGATCGCGAGATTCGGTTTTGGCGGGTCGAAGGAGAAACGAGGCAAGATGTCTGGACTGAACGTGGTTCCCCGCTCGGCTTTTCAGCGGACGGCCGGAGCTTGATCACCGCGGATACGAATCAGACGCTTCATTTTTGGGATCGGTCGAGTGGGCAAGAAACCGCCACGCTGACACTGCCGACGGCAAGCGCGACGAACTTCAACAGCAGAGCAGTTTCGGCCGACGGCCGACGATTGGCTGTCGCGCTGACAAACGGCGCTGTCCAGCTCTGGGACCTGCACACACGCCGCTGCACGGACACGCTCCCTGTCGATACGATGCTCTTGAACACGCTGACCTTTTCTCGGAACGCCCGGTTTCTTGCCTCGGCAGATTGGAAAAAGGTCGGGCCAACCGCAACAGGAACGGTGAGAGTCTGGGATTTGGAGACGCGTCAGGCAATCGATTTTCGCATTGAAGCGAGTTCGACGATTCTTGGATTCCCCGCCGTGGCATTGTCACCGGACGGCAAAATGCTCGCGACGGGATGGACGGAAAGCCGCGCCAGACTCTGGGACGTTCGCGCGCGAACCGAGCCGAAAATAGTGGCCGGAACGAAGGGAAACTTGCTCAGCCTCGCTTTCTCTTCGGATGGCAAGCTGCTGGCGGGTGGGTATCGGGATACGGCTTGGCTTTGGGAGGTTCCGGCCGGCCAGGTGCGCGCGGTCTTTAAGAGCCGCAACGCGAACGGCCTTGGCCACATCGCCTTCTGACCGGATGGCAAAACGCTGATCACGAGCGGCGCCGATGGCCGCTTCGAACTCTGGAATATCGCTGCCGGACGAGTCGTGCTGACGGTGAAATCGCCGTTGAATCTTGCGACGCTCGCCTTCTTTTCACCGGACGGGAACACCTTGGTCGTGGCGAACAGATCGGGCGCCGCGCCAAACCCCTTCGTGCAGCTCTTGCGGGCCGAGTCGCTGGCACAAATCGACGCGGCGATGCACCAACGATAAAAGACTCAATTCACAGCCATTCCGGGAACCAGAGCCTCTTTGCGGTTAAGCCAAGGATCTGCTGCCGGGCGGCGTCGCGAAGAGGAAGGTCCTTCAAGAAGATCTGCAAGTGCTGCGAGTAGGTGATGCCCGGGGTCCAAAGTTCGCATGGAAAATCACTGCCCCACACGCATCGCTCGGGGCCGAAGGCGTCGACGATTTTCAGCACGGCGTCGTGCAGGTCGGCGCAGGGATACTTCTGTTTGCTGCCTGTCGGCACGAACGTGAGCTTGGCGTGGAGATTTTTGAACTTCGCCAGGCTCAAAACGTCGCCGAGGATCGCGTCGTATTGCGGCCCGATTTCCACGTACATGCAATGGTCCAGCACGACCCGCAAGCCGGGGAAATCCGCCAGCATGCGGCCGAGGTTCTCGGCATTCTCGCGCCGCATGAGCGCATTGATCACCAAACCTTCGTCGGCCGCTGTCTTCCACAAACGGCGCACTCCATCGCCATCGATACGGCCACTTTGACCGGGGATGCTGCGCATGCCTTTGATGCCGAACTCGCGCTGGTATTGGGACAAGAGACCCGGGCTGTGCGGATCGTCCGGATCGAGCGTGCAAACGCCGGCGGCCCAATCCGAGCTGACTTTGGAGCTGTCGCAAATGCAACGGTTATCGAAACGATAAAAAGTGGAAGTCTGGATCAGGCAAGCCGCGCGCACGCCGTGGGAAGCCGTTTCGGCGCGAAGGTCGCCAAGCGTTCCTTTGCCTCCCGGCGGGCGCAATGGTTTCTCAATGGGCGGATACCGTTTCTCGTCTTGAGCGTAGATGTGGGCGTGGGTGTCGATGATGAGCATGGTGTCAAGCTGGCATTACGCGCGCGCCTCCGGCAAGCGGTATTGGGCCCATCTGCCTTGACCATCGACAGCGAGCCGTCCCTCGCGTTCCAGCTTGCGCAGGAGATAGGAAGCCCGGTGCCGGTCCGCCTTAAGCAGCTCTCTGCAACTCGTGTTGTTGATGCAACCTTCAGCCTGCACGAATCGCAGAATCCGGACTTCATCAGGTGTGGCATCGACTGGCTGGATGGGATCATTGAGAGTCCCAATCTCTTCGCACTGGTTTTGGGTGCGGCGTTGGGCTTCTTCCGGACTGAAAAAGAAATGAAGGTGTTTGGCCAGGATGGGTTGGCCCTCACATTCCACAACGGCTCGTTCCAGGAGGTTTTTCAACTCCCGCACGTTGCCGGGGAACGAATACGCTTTCAATGCTTCCAAGGCGCCTTCGGTCAACTCCGCGGTTGGCACGTTCATCTCTTGGCAAAGGACTTTCAAGAAATGCCGAGCCAGAATTGGGATGTCGTCGGTCCGCTCGCGGAGCGGCGGCACATCAATCGTGAAGCGGGCCAGTCGGAAAAAGAGATCTCGCCGAAACCGGCCCGCGGCGATGCACTCTTGAAAATCGACATTGCTGGCGGCCACGATCCGGATTTGCACCAGTCTGGGCTTCGCCTCGCCGAGACGTTGCACCTGGCCGTCTTCGAGGACTCGGAGCAGCTTGGCCTGCAACGCCACGGGCATTTCTCCCACTTCATCCAGAAACAGGGTTCCTTGGTTGGCCAGCTCGAAGTACCCTTTGCGATCCGAACTCGCGCCGGTGAAGGCCCCTTTCACATGCCCGAAGAAGATCGACTCCGCCAACTCGGCGGGAATGGCCGAGCAGTTCACCGGGATGAAGGGTCCCTCGGCGTGAGCGCCGCCAAAGTGGATGGCGCGGGCAACCAATTCCTTGCCTGTGCCGCTCTCTCCCGTGATTAAGACCGAAGCGTTCGAAAAGCGGTGCAGGCGGCGGATGGTTTCGAGGATGCCTTTGAAAGTTGCGCTTTGGCCGACAAAGACCGAAACGTCCCAACGCGCGTTCTCGCGGTCAGCCAGGACACTGAGGCGCCCGTCCGCCGTGTCCCGTTCGTCCTCGGCTTGACGGCGCCGGCGGACCTCTTCCTCCAGCGCTCGGTTCTTGGCGCGCAACTCGTTCGTGAGCCGACTGAGCTTGAGATGGTTCGCAATTCGCGTCAGGACCTCTTCCGCTTGGAACGGTTTGGTGATGTAATCCACGCCGCCGGCGCGGAAGCCTTCCACCAGGCTGCTCGTTTCGTTGTTGGCGGTGATGAAGATGACCGGAAGCTCTTTCAGGTCATCCTGCGCCTTCAGCCGCCTGCAAACCTCGTAGCCGTCGATGCCCGGCATCATCACGTCGAGCAGGATCAGGTCGGGAGGATCCGCTTGCGCAACTTTCAGTCCCACTTCGCCACTCGGCGCGGCCGAGATCGTGTAGCCGTGGGATTCCAAAGTGTCGCACAGCAGCTTGCGATTCGCGGCCACGTCGTCGATGACCAGGATTTTGGCGTCGGCCAGTTTGAAGAGAGATGGGTCCGCCGCATTCACCGTCGAAAAAGAATTCCCAACTTCGAACCAACTAATTGCCGCAAAAGAACGCAGAGATCGCAAAGAAATCCAAGGCAAAACGCCAGTTGCCTTTGTGATCTTTGCGTTCCTTGGCGGCCCAAAAACATCTTCTCTTGTTTTTAAGTAAATGGCACACTGCAACCCCGAACAGAAGGAGGAATATGAAAACCATCAATGAATTGTGCGACATTGTCAGGCAGACCAGTTTCGACATCCACGTCTATCATGGCCATGGGCATTTGGAGAAAGTGTATGAAAACGCCCTCGTCCATCGGTTGCGCAAGATCGGGTTGGACGTGAAGCAGCAGCACCCAATCACGGTCCTCGACGAGGACGGAACGGTCATCGGGGAATACCATGCTGACCTTGTGGTTGAGAATCGGCTACTCGTGGAATTGAAGGCGGTCCGGGCTATGGCAGACGAACACGTGGCGCAGTTGCTTGGTTACTTGAAGTCCACGCGTCTTGAACATGGTTTGCTGATTAACTTTGGTTCTTACAAGTTCCAGATCAAGAAGTACGTCCTCAGTCTGCACTCACAAACTTCATTAATCTCTCGTCTCAATTGCGTGCTGACGGGCCTCTTTGCGATCTTTGCGTTCCTTCGCGGCTAACACGAATCGCCGATCAGGCAGGCGTGCAAGGAAAGCCACGACGACTGGGTGCCGAGAAGTGGGAAGGGTTGGTGCCGCAAAAGAACGCAGAGATCGCAAAGTCTAATCCCCTTTCTTTCGCGGTCTTTGTGCCGCTGTCCGTCCAAGTAACTCAATTTCGCGAGGAATTTTGTTGCCGCAAAAGAACGCACGGAACGCAAAAGAGCAGACCAGAATGCCTTGCGATCTATGCGTCTTTTTGCGGCTAAATTACTTCCCGCCATCTCGAACCTTTCCCAAAAAATCCAGAATCGCTTCTATTTCACCTGAGTCGTTCAGGTGATCGAGATAATCCGCCGCCGCGGCCTGGTCTGCCCGCGCCTGGCGCAGTCCTTCGATCTCCTTCCGCAGTTCCGTCGTGCGGTAAAGTTCGGCAGACGCTTTCAGCCGCGCCAAAAGCTCGGATGGAATTCGGACCGTAGCCGGATCGCAGGTAACCAGACTCGGTTCGCCTTTCCCGGGGGCCTCACCGTATTCGAACGCCACGCCCAATACCCGGCTCAATACGTCGCAGACCTCTTCCAACCGGAAAGGTTTTGAGATAAACGCGTCGAAGCCCGCTCGGCGGTAACTCTCCTGTTCGTGGCTCAGCACGGACGCCGAAATCGCGATCAGCTTGACTTTGCCGGGCCCCAGTTCTTCGAGGATGCGTCGCGCCGCTTCCGTGCCCTCCATGTCGGGCATCCGGATATCCATGAAGATCACGACCGGCAGGGCCGACTTCAGTCGGGCCAAAGCTTCGCGGCCGCTTTCCACGGCTTCCACCTGACAACCGACGCTCCGAAGCAGATCGGCCAAGACGGCACGATTTTGCTCGAGGTCGTCCACAATGAGCGCCTTGAGGCTTGTCCCGCGCGCCAAGCCTTTGACCGATCGGGACCGCTGTCCTGCGCGGCCAGCCACCGCGTCCGACGGTTTCTCCAATTCAACCTCGAAAGAGAAGCGCGTCCCTTTGCCCGGCTCTGACTCGACGGCTAGCTTCGATCCCATCAAATCCAAGTGCCGCTTGCAGATGGCCAATCCCAAACCGGTCCCGCCCTTTTTGCCGCCTTCCTGGCCTTGATGGAATGGCTGGAACAATTGTGACCGCACTTCCGAAGAAATGCCGGGGCCGGTGTCGATCACTTCGAAAAGAAACTGATTCGTAGCCGCCGACGTAAGGAGGCTCTTATCAATTTGCGATTTGCGATTTGCGATTTGCGATTGTCGAGCGGAGTCCGGCGCCCCTTCAGGCCGGATCCCGCCGGACGGAACGCTGACGCGCAACGTCACGGAACCGCGCTCGGTAAATTTCAGCGCGTTTCCGAGCAGGTTAATCAGCACTTGGCGCAGTTTCCCTTCGTCACCGCGGACGGGGACGGGAAGGGATGAGTGGATGAATGGATAAGTGGATGAGCCGGGGTGTCGGAGTGTCGGGGTGTCGGCGAGAGCAACGTTGCGTGCAGGGCCGACTTTGAACCTGGAACCTGGAACCTGGAACTCAACTTTCAACTCCAGTCCCTTCTGTTCGCAGCGCCCGCGAAACATCGATTCCAGCCCTTGAATCAACACTCCCAAATCAAAATCCGTTTTCTGCAACTCCATCCGGCCGGCCTCGATCTTCGACAAGTCCAGGATGTCATTGATCATCGCCAGCAAGTGGTCGCCACTCTTCTGAATCGTATCGAGCGCCTGGCGATGTTTGGGCAGCACGTCGGTGTCGCGCTGGAGAATCTGCGCGTAACCGAGGATGGCGTTCATCGGCGTGCGAATCTCATGGCTCATGTTAGCCAGGAACAGGCTCTTGGCTTTGTTCGCGGTCTCGGCGGCTTCTTTGGCTTCTTCCAACTGCCGGTTCTTGGCTTCCAACGCTTCGCGGGCTCGATGCTCTTCCTCCAACAACCGTTCGCGCAACCGCTCCGCTTCGCGTCGTTTCGAGAAGTAGCGAGAACCGAGAAAGAGCGAAGCGAAGACCAATCCAAAGACGCCGCCGCCGGAGGGCACAGTGATCGAAGCCTTCAAGTACCAGGGTGGGACGACGGTCATCGTGGCCACCGCCGGTTTGGAGTAATTCAGATCGCGGTCGATATACTGCACCGCGATGGTGTAGGT
>JACQWK010000512.1 GCA_016209525.1 Verrucomicrobiota bacterium | reverse complement strand
TCCCTGGAGAGATTAAGATTACGAGTAAGAGTGAGAGCAAGACTTGCTCGGGATGGAATCGAATCTATTCTTAATTCAACAGCAGTGGGGCCGGGGTGAGAGGGAAGCGAGCGTACCGTTCCGACGGCTCTCTCAGTTCAGCCCTGCGGCATGGATGACGAATTCAATGCCGCGGTTCAAACGTCACCGACGGCTTGCGGACGGCCGCATTCACAGCGCCTTGGGATTTCGCCGTCGCTTCACCTTCCGAAACCGTCATAATTCTCCCATGGCCATCGCCATGACGCCACGGCCTGTGTGGCCGAAAGCACGGCGGCTTTGGACCTTCGATGAGATGGTCGCGAAGTTGCCCGAGACCAATGCCCCGACTGAACTCTGGGATGGAGAGATTATCACGCCGCCAGCCCCGACTCCCGATCATCAGGATATCGTTCTCGATCTGGCCGCTGGGTTGAAGACCCATGTGGCTCGACGCAAGTCCGGAAAGGTGTTTGTCAGCCCCATTGATGTCGTGTTTAGTCCCCGACGGACTGTTCAGCCGGATGTGGTTTTCATTTCCAAGGAACGTCGAAACATCATTCAGGACTACATTCGCGGTGTGCCGGACCTGGTCATCGAAGTCGTGTCCCAGGGCAGTTGGAGGCGTGACCGCGTGGAGAAGCAGAAGCTTTACGGACAATACGCCGTGCCGGAGTTTTGGATCGTCGATCCCGAAGCCAAGATGATCGAGGTGTTCGTCTGGGAGCGAGGCGCTTATCGCTTGCCTTCGCGAGCCGAGGCTGATGGGCAGGCTGCCTCGAAAGTTCTGCCCGGCTTCGTCGTGAGCTGGCAGGATTTGTCCGCTTGAACACCCCGAACACACCTGAATCAAGGCGTCCTCAGCCGGTAAAAGCGGGTGGCGTTAGTCGGAGGATCCATTAAGCAGATTATTTGGCTGTCCGGAGACACGACGGTTTTTCAAGGGAGGTCATCGGGACTATACACAGTAATACCACTGACACGTGCGAAATCTCCATCTGCTGTGGCAATCTGGGAGATCCCGTACTGCCGCATACAGGCAACAACCATTGAATCGTTCGTGAGTAGGAAGGCAACGGGCCTTTCCTTTTGCGCGTCCTTTAAAATCGACTCTTCGGTGGCAAGCAGCAGCAAATTCAGGGAAAGAATTCTTTCTGTGTTCCGCCAATACTCAGTCAGAGAAGAAATGACACTGAATTTGCTGCGAAGTCCTCGCACATCGTTAATCGACTTGATGTGCCCGTCTCCGTAGGCTTCCGCGAGCATGAAACGGTGTGCGGCCTCGTTGACGATTTCAAATAGGGTTATTCCCGTGATTTCCTCTCTGCCGCAACGTTCAAGAAGATGCGAACATTGGGGAGATTGTCCACTCAGTGCATAAACGAAGATGTTCGCGTCAATGAAAACGTTGCTCCCATTGGGAATGTTCGCGAGCGGTGTGGTGGGCATTAGAATTGATCTTCAAGGTCGGGGTCCTCGGCGACTTGGCGCCAATCTTGGGGAGTCAAATGAATCCGTTGGTGCTCGGCCAGCGCCGCTAAGGCCTTGCGAACCCGCTCTGCCTTGCCTGCAGCCAAAAACTTTTGCCTCTTGAGATCCTCTATTCTTAGCGATGTCTGTCTCACTGGTGTTCGTGGCCCGCTCAATTTCAAAATTGGCCAGGCATCAGTGACACTAACCAAGTTGGATTCCGCGCGAGACTGCTGAACTGTTGCATTTCCCAGGAGTCCTCCAGCAGCTACACTTGGAACGCTCAAAGGATGGAACGGAATCCTATCGATATCTTGAGTCTCACTTCCCAATGACTGAAGGTTCATGATGTCAATCTAGCTTCAAATCAAGAATGTGTAAAAACTTGGCCTCATCGCTGCTCAATTCTTGGGCAATCTGTTCCAGTTGAATAGAACTCCCAAAGGTGCGCGCTATCCTTACGAAGAGGGCGTCCGAATAACTCGCTGACAAATCGACGACAAAGGAGCTTTGGTCACCGTACACCGAAAAGCCGAAACCTTTCGGAGTGGCTACCAGAAACTTGCCAGTCTCTGGATGGGCGAATCTCGATGTGAGGTCAACTACTGGGCGGCCCTCGGGCTTAAGATGCATTGCGAGGTTCACGGTCTGTCGGTCGATTTGCGCCTCGCTGGTGTCAAGTATGGCCGTGAGGCCGGCGCGCCCAATCTTGACGATCAGTTCCATCTCAGACCAGTTTGGACTAGTCACAACCAGACCCGCGGATCCGATGCCCAAGAAAAACACCGCCTTCCAGTTGGGCAGATGGAAATTAACCTGGATTTCGCTGGCATTGGCCGGGCTCTCCTTCGCGGTGATATTCTCAAGCCGGAGATCCCACTCCCAGAACGCCCGATAGAGGGCGTGAACAAGAGTCCCATGCTGTCCCCACGCCTCAAATAGCGGCTCACGATAGAAAGCGCGATATTCAAGAAAAGCTAGAAGGACCTTCGCTTTTGTTTTCTCGGACATCGGAAGCGGATATTAGACTGAGTATTAGTTTCCAGTCGATGCCTAAAGCGCGGCAAAGACTGACCAACTGACCGTCCGAAGCCGCCATTCGGGGGAGTTCTCGTCTGCCTCTTGGTCTCAGCACCGAAAACATTTCGCCGCGGCAAAATTGGCAGCGGCGCCAAACAATAGAAGGACGCCAATCTCCTCTTTCGCTTGCGCGAAGCCGCCGCCGAAACTGATCAGTTGGTGCAATGCGTCCATCGCCCAACCCGTCGGGATCAGATGTGCGACGATTTGAAGCGGGACCGGCACGATTTCCAAAGGCCACCAGCAGCCGCCCAGCGCGGCCATCGGAAGGCTCAACAGCAAACATAGGCCGATGATTTTTTCTTCCGCCGTGACGACCGACCCGATCAGCACTCCGAGCGACGCGGCCACCCAAGCGTACACGAGCAGCGTGACGAGAATCGAGAACCAGCGGCCGCTCATATCCACTCCGAGCAGAACCCGGCCCACGGCGAGAAGGAGGGCAATCTGCGCGCAACCAAGCAGCATGAGCCCGTAGATTTTTCCCGTGACCAAGGCGGCCCGGCTCACCGGATGAACGGCCAGCCGCCTCAGAACGCCGCTCCTCCGTTCCGCTGCGACGGTGGCGCCGCCGAAGATCAGCAGGTTCATCATCAAATACATCACGAGGTTGCCGGGCAACGAGAGGTTGAACCCGGTCGGAATTGGCTTGCGTCCGGCATACTTTGAATCGAGCACGACCGGATTTTCCCGCCGCATGAGATCGCGGAGTGCGTCTTCGCTCGGAGGTTGTCCGGCCGTCGCCAAGGCGTGTTCGACCAGGTGCCCGTGGAGCGCGATGAGCGCACGGACCAAACGCACTTCCACGAGCGCAGCGGCTTCATCGCCCGATCCGCTCACGGTGAAAAAGCCGACGGACGTTTTCTCTTTCTTCAACACGCGCTCGGTGAAGTCAGGGGGAATTTTCAGGCCGCGTTTGGCTTCGTTTCGGTTCGTGGGTCCGAGCAAGCGCAGACCTTGTTCGCCGAGCTCTTGCAGAAGGATTCCTCCCAGGAATCCCGGATCTTCGTTCTCGATCAGCAAGCCGAGCTGCGGAGCGCCGGGAGACCCCGGACCTTGAACTGCAAAGCCCATGAAGTAAGTGAACGCCAGGGGCATGATGAAGAGCCAGACGTACCAGGCCCGCTGCCTGAAGAAGATCCGCAGGTCGTTATGGCCGATGTCGAGGGCGCGTTTCATTCCCGCAAGAATTCTCATTCCGGCGCGCATGTCATCCCGGCTTTAGTCGGCCGCCCGAAAAAACCGGCTAAAGCCGGGACTACGAGCGGTTCGCGGGTCGTGCCATCCGTCAGAATGAGAATCGTCGTCATTGCCGAATTCCTCGTTCAATCCGCCGCTGGAAAAGAAACGCCGCCGCGGCGATGAGCGCCAATCCCAAGACCGCCAGCTTCACCGAGGCCCACGCCCAATCCGGTGCCGCGCCGCCGAACTGCAATCCTCGAACTCCTTCGACGAACCAGTTCGTGGGCAGCAGCGGCGTGAGGTGCTCGCGCACGAACGCTGGCAGTTGCTGCGGGGGGAACATGCAGCCGCCGGCCAGACTCAGCGCCATCGCGGTGAGGTTATTGAGAACGGTTGCCAAGCGCTCCTTCGCCGAGAGGGCGGCCAAAAGCACCATGAGTCCCGCCGCGAGGAACGAGTAACAGAGGCCGAGCACGGCCACTCCCTCGGGCCGCTGCCATCGAATCCGAAAAATCAGAGCGCCACCGCCGAACAGAATCAGGCCGCTGATCGCCAGGATGACCAGTGTGAAAAGCACCTTTGATCCCACCAGAATCCAGAGTTGCTCGCGCAAAGCCCGATACCGTTCCAGCGTCCGAAACCGCGCTTCGCGATACAGGTCCTTCGCCGCGGTGTCGGCCAGGAAGAGGAGGAACATCGCCGCCATGCCCGGCAGCAGGTAGGCAAAAATATTAAACGCCGGACCGCTCGCGGCCGCCTCGGTCCGCTTCTCTGTTTCATAACGGATGAGGGGCGGGAACAGATAGGCCCGCGCGGATTGGAGTTTGTCTCCGGCGCGGGTGAAAAGACTGCCAATCCGTTGGAAGTCCGGGCCGCCGGAGCGGTCGATGGCCGCTTCCCACTCGGGCAGTTCCGCGCGGAAGTTGCGCGCCAGAGCATTCAAGATGGTAACCAGCGCCTGGAGCGATTCTTCCGCGATGGCCGGATGAAACGATTGAGCCGGGTTCTTGATCAGCTCCAACGCGACCCGTTTTTGGCCAGAGACGTAGTCGCGGGTGAAGCCGGCGGGGATCACGACAATCGCACTGAGACGATTATCCTGGATGCGGCGCAACGCTTCGTCGCGTTTGAGAAAATCCACCGCCAGATGCTCTCCCATTTCCCGCTGATTCAGCGCGCCGCGGATAAACCCAGTCAGCACCGAATCGTCTTCGTCCACGATGGCAAGCTGGATGCGGCCCAACCCGCCGCTTTCCTGCGACGGACCAAAGGTCAGGCCGATGAGCGCGGTGATCACCAGAGGCACCGCCAGGTGAATGAGCCAAGGCAGCGGGTTGCGCCAGGCGCGGCGGAGGTCTTTGGCTAGGAGGACAGTTAGCATACAAATCGTTACTCTCGCAGCTCGCGCCCGGTCAATTGGAGGAACACATCGTTGAGGCTCGGACGCTTGAGCGTGACGTTTTGCACGCGCACGGGAAGCGCGAGCAATTGCTTCAGGCAGTCCGCCGGATCGCATTCTCCACCGGCGGACGCGACGAGCTGGTGGTCGGATTTTTGGATGACCCGGAATCGGTCCCGAAATCCCAGCCATTCCTCCGGCGTGGCGTCCTTGAGTTCCCCGTCGATCACGAACAACTGGCTTCCGCCCAAACGTCGTTGCAGTTCGCTGAGGGTGCCCTCCGCCAAAAGCTGGCCATGATCGATAATGCCGATGCGCTGGCAAAGCGTTTCGGCTTCCTCAAGGTAATGGGTCGTGTACAGAATCGCTGTCCCGTCCGTCGCGAGACCTCGAATGAATTCCAGAATTCTCAGTCGCGCTTGCGGATCAATGCCGACGGTCGGTTCATCCAAGAGTAACAGGCGGGGCCGATGCAGGAGCGCGCAACCCAGGTTAATGCGTCGCTTCATGCCGCCGGAATAGGTTCCAACCGCGTCCTGAGCCCGGTCGGCAAGCGAAAGCGATTCGAGGAGTTCGCCGGCTCGATCTCGCGCGGTCGGAGCGGTCAAGCCGGCCATGCGCCCCCAAAACTCCAAGTTCTCTCGTCCGGACAATTCGTCGTAAAGAGCGACCTCCTGGGGAACGACGCCCATGATGCGGCGTGCGCGCTGCGGGTCGCTCCAAAAGTTCAACCCCTCGACCACGACCTCGCCGGCGTCGGGCTTCAGCAGGCCGCAAACCATCGAGATGGTCGTGGTTTTGCCGGCGCCATTAGGGCCCAGGAGTCCGTAAATTTCGCCTTCGCGGACTTCGAAATTGATCAGGTTCACGGCGCAAATTTCGCCGAACCGTTTCAGGAGTTGGTGGGCTTTAAGCAGAGGCATGGCCGCATGGGAAATCCGAAATCCGAAATCCGAATCTTGCAGATTCAGTGCTTCCACGGACGGAAGGAAAAGTACGCGGCCCGGAATAAGTCCAGTTTGCCACGGGCCAGTGGATAGCATTCGCGCGCGGGCCTGACAAGCCCATCGCAGCTATTCTTTCTTCGCCTGAACCAAGCTGGATTTATGATTTATGATTTACGATCTATGATTTTCCATTGGCTATCGGCCATTGGCTATTGGCCCATTACCGCAGGTGCATGCTCCCCATGCGGGATCAGAAGGTCGTGGACGCTTCCCATAACCAAAAGGTGCGGCGAGACTCCTGTCCGCTCATCGTGCGCGGATTTTGCGCACAGGAGTGTCCGCCTTACGGTCGAATCGATACTTGACCCAGGACAAATCATCCGAACGCTGCTTGGCTCAATCTTCCCGCAAGACGTTATGAGCAGTTCGGTTGACCTGCGCGGTCTTCTGCAAGGCTGGCCGTACGATCCCGAAGACGACACGCGGACCGCGCGCGGGGACGATGGTCGGGAAATCCTTCAAGTGCGGCTTCCCCTGGGCCTTGAGCAGTACGAATTGAACGGGCGGCCCGATGGCGTTCGCCCCCACGGGATGGACTCCTTGCTGGATTTCCATCTGAAGCGCCTGGCGGAAGCCAAAGCGTCGGAGCAAGACGCCGCGTTCACTCTCACGCACGAAGAATGCGCCGGCCTGTTCGCCGAAGGCACGCTTTATTACTACCGCTACTTGCATCTGTTCCAGATTAAGGACTGGCTGCGCACGGTCCGCGATACCTCGCGCAACCTCCGAATGTTCGATTTTGTGCATCGCTACGCCGAGAGCGAGCCGGATCAGATGTATCAGGAGCAGTGGCGACCGTACCTGATGAGAATGAACTCAGCCGCCTCGGCGATGTTGGAGTTGGAGAATGGCAACCATGACAAGGCCCTGGAAATCATCCAGACAACGATTTCCAACATCCACTCATTGCCGGAGATGGAGGACGAGACCTTTAAGATCGAGCGGCGGCGTTCCTTGGCGGCTCTGCGCGAATTGGCCGGCCAAATCCAAAAAACCAAGCCGGTTTCGGAGCTCGAACGGTTGGAGCAGGATCTTCGCGGCGCGATTGAGACGCAGCAGTTCGAACGCGCCGCCGAGTTGCGCGACCGCATCCGGGCGCTGCGCAAGCGCGAACAGTCCAAATGAACCTCGAGAGATGTGCTGGCCCCACGAAAAGCACGAACCACACGGAAAACGAAAGGACGCGCCAAACTTTGATGCATATGCATCAAAGTTTGGTTAATGAACAAAGTCGTCAAGATTCCCGCGGACTCAACTCGATCGGGAGTTGTGGTGTTCTTCTCCGCTGCGTCTTCGAGGATAAGTTGGCAGTCCTTTGAAGCGCCGGGACGATGATGTGCATGCACGTGGAAGGAGATCGGAAGGAGTCATTCATGAGCAGGAAACACACGGTCAATTCGACAATCCCACGCCGCAAGTTCCTTCAGATGTCAGCCGCGACCGTTGGCGTGGCCGGCGTTGGGAGTGCCGCCTCGGGCGCGACCGGGGCCGAAACGGCGAGGACAAAGCCATCCGGACGGATGACGAAGAGAACGTACAACGGTGCGTACACGGGCGACCATCTGAACCGCATTGCATTCCCGATGGGCGGCATTGGCGCGGGCATGATCTGCCTCGAAGGCACCGGCGCGTTGTCCCATTTTTCGCTGCGGAACAAGCCGGAAGTCTTCAACGAGCCCATGATCTTCGCCGCCATCTCGGTGAAGGGAAAATCCAGAGTCGCTCGAGTGTTGGAAGGCCCGGTTCCCGCGTGGAAAACCTTTGGCGCGGGAGGCACCGGCAACGGCGCAGCCGGCACTTCGTTCGGCTTGCCGCGCTTCCGCAGCGCTTCATTCTTGGCCCGCTTCCCGTTCGCCACGGTGAACCTTGCCGACGATCAAATACCAGCTTTTGTCGAGGTGACCGGCTGGAGTCCCTTCGAGCCTGGCGACGCCGACAACTCCAGCCTGCCGGTCGCCGCGTTGGAGTATCGTTTTACGAATCGCACCCGAACAGCCCTGGAAGCGGTCTTCTCGTTCCATGCCAAGAACTTCATGGTGATGGGCAGAAACGAGCAAGCCGTGCGGAGCACACCGGGCGGTTTTCTGCTTTGGGGCGGCGCCGCGAAAGACCGGCCGTGGGAGGAAGGCGCCTTTTCCGCCACAGTCTCCGGTCCGGCGGCGAAGGTTAATCACGCCTGGTTCCGCGGCGGATGGTGGGATGCGCTGACGCTCGTGTGGAAGGATATTGCCGACGGCGCCTGCTTCGACCGGCCGCCGGTGGCGCAAGGTCGCGCTTCCCCCGGCGCCACCTTGTTTGTCCCTTTCAATCTCGCGCCCGGCGCGTCCAAGACGATTGCCTTGCGCCTGGCGTGGTTCGCCGGCCAAACCAATCTGCGGCTCGGCAAAAACCCGGCCGCTCCGCCAGCGCAAGACAGCAAGCCCGACGCATCCCCACACCGGCCATGGTATGCGGGCCGCTTTGCCAATATCGGCGAGATCACTGACTATTGGCGTGAGCACTACGACGAATTGCGCCGCAACTCGAAGCGCTTCAGTGACTGTTTCTACGACTCCACGCTCCCGCCCGAAGTCCTCGAAGCGGTGGCGGCCAATCTCACGATTTTGAAATCGCCCACCGTGATGCGACAGACCGACGGCAGGCTTTGGGCTTGGGAAGGTTGCTCAGATAATGCCGGCTGTTGCCACGGCTCGTGCACGCACGTTTGGAACTACGCTCAGGCCATTCCGCATCTCTTTCCGGCTTTGGAAAGGACCTTGCGCGAAACCGAATTCGGTCCCTCTCAAAACGATGCGGGGCACCAGGCTTTTCGCAGCAGCTTGCCGATTCGGCCTGTGGAACACGATTTTCACGCCGCGGCGGACGGCCAGCTCGGCGGGATCATGAAGGCGTTCCGCGAATGGCGGATCAGCGGCGACACCGAATGGCTGCGGCGTCTTTGGCCGAAAATCAAGAAGAGCCTGAATTACTGCATCGAGACCTGGGACCCGCAGCACAAGGGCGTCGTGGAAGAACCACATCATAACACGTACGACATCGAGTTCTGGGGGCCGGACGGCATGTGCACGAGCTTCTACCTCGGCGCGCTTCAGGCCGCCGTTCTCATGGCCAAAGCGCTCGGCGAGGACGCGCCGCTTTACGCCGAGTTGTTCCTGAAAGGCACGCGAAAAACTGAGACCGAATTGTTCGACGGCGAGTATTTCATCCAGCAGATCGAATGGAAAAATCTCCGGGCCAAGAATCCTCTCGAAACCAAGAGCATGGTTGGCGACTACTCGCCGGAAGCAGTGGCGCTCTTCGAAAAGGAAGGGCCGAAATACCAATATGGCCGCGGCTGTCTTTCGGACGGTGTCCTCGGTTCATGGCTCGCGGCGGTGTGTGGCGTTGGGCAGGTCCTCGACCGTCAAAAGGTCAGCAGCCATCTCCGCGCCATTCACACATACAATCTGAAACACGACCTGTCCGACTACGCCAATCCGCAGCGGCCCTCCTACGCGTGCGGCGCCGAAGGCGGGCTATTGCTTTGCACTTGGCCAAAAGGCGGAGAACTGTCGCTGCCGTTCGTCTATTCGAATGAAGTCTGGACGGGCATCGAGTATCACGTGGCTTCGCATTTGATGATGATGGGCTCGGTCAAGCAAGGCCTTGAAATCGTTCAGGTTTGCCGCAACCGATACGATGGCCGCGTGAGGAACCCGTTCGACGAATACGAGTGCGGCCATTGGTACGCCCGCGCGATGTCCTCGTATGGTTTGCTCCAAGGCCTGACCGGCGCCCGTTACGACGCCGTCGAAAAAATACTCTATCTGCAGCCGAGTATTCGCGGGGACTTCCGTAGTTTCGTTTCGACCGCGACCGGTTACGGAACCATTGGCGTCAAAAATGGCCAGCCGTTCTACGAAGCCAAAGCGGGTAAACTTGAAATTCGCGAGATCAAGTTCGTTGCCAGTTCCGGCTAAACACTGGCACCAGCCTGGAAGATTCATAAACTCGTAGCGCAGATTTTCAATCTGCCGCCTGCCTGCAGAAGCCTCGGCGCAGGCAGGTATCGCAGGCTTGCAGCCTGCACCTGCTCGGCCTCTCCGGACCGTCCGGAGCGTCCGACACCCTGCCGACTGCAAGTCGGCGATACAGCGCAGCGCGGCGAAGCCGCAACCAAATCCGGTGGGGCGAGACTCCGTCGAGCCCTGGAATCCTTCCCGGCAAGATAGTCAGGGCTCGACGGGAGTCTCGCCCCACCGAAGAGTTGACCGAGGCGACCCGTTCCCAGGAAACTCCGCCCAGCATTACTCGCGAGTCCTCCTCAAGAGAACATTCCCTTCCATGTCGCGCCACTCCGTTGAGTCCTCATTGCGGGTCTTCCGGGCGAAGTGCTTGAGGTAAAAAAGGGTTGGCTCGACAATGTGCTGATTGTTCAAGAACGGCTCCGTGTAACGAATGGCTCCAAACTGCGCCTGATCGATGTGATGTTTCTGGCCGACGTGATTGTTCCAATCCACGCCTTCAGTCAAAAATCCGTGCGGTCCGTAATGATGCTTCGCGGTGGCGCGCAGAATGACCAAACCATCCCGCTCGTAATCACGGCTCCTGGCTGGATCGAGCGGTTGCGTCTCTACTGCCGCCTCGAAATAGGCCAGAGCGGCTTCCGCATTCTCCCACAGATAGGCCGTATCCCAGGATTTCTCCATGTAAAGCAAGCCTTTGGTCGCAACGCCGTTCCGATCCTCGTGCATCTTGAACTGGTCCAACCCGGCCAGGCATGTTTCAAACGCGAAGCGCCGGACCTTTTCGTCCTTCAGCACCTTCGCAACCGACAGCAGTGTCCGGAAGGCGACGGAATACGCCACGTTTTCATGCGGATCGTAGGTGTCGTGGTTGATGCTGCCGAAGATTCCGCCTGCCCGCATGAAGGCGGCGGTCTTTTCTCGCAGAGACGAAGTATAAGCCCCCGGCCGCCGCTCGGTGAACGCCGCATTGAGCTGGAGAATGAACAAGCCGTCCGCCGAAGTTTGCCAAAACCGATCCTCCCCGCCATCCGGCGACTTGCGATAAACCTTGCCCTCGGGGGTCGTGCGGCGCGGGAACCACCCGTTGGGCACCGCTTCGACATTACTGGCGATCCATTCCGCACACCGAGCGGCCGCCCGGCGCATGCGCTCGGCACGCGCGTCGGTTCCGAGACCGTCCGCGAATTCAAGGAGCTGAAACGCCACTTTCGCCATGGCGCCGGGACAGAACCAGTCCGAGTTGTGTTTGTAGTTCAGGCAGAATCTGCCGGTCGTCGTCTCACGATAGCCGCGGATGAAGCCGGTTTGCTCGTCGATGAAACCGCAGTCGAGGACGTGGTCCAAAATGGCGAGCGCCTTCGTTTGCCAATCGGCTTTCCCGAGAAACGCGCCCAGCGTGTAAATCTCCCAAGCGCCGCCCACGGCGTTGGCCGCCCAACCCGGCCCCTCCAAATTGCCAAAGTCATGCCAAGCCATGACCTGTCCCTCCGGATCAAGGAAGCTTGATTTGGACACGAGGTGGCCCTTGTCGTCATGGCGAAGCGTCTTGTCGAGGGTGAACCGGATAGAGTCGAGCGTGGAGTCGATCACGGTGTATCGTGCGTTCTCCGGCACATAGAAAGCGCTTCTTGGCACGTCGCCAGCAGCCGAGGCCGTCCGAGCAGCCGCGGCGACACACCAGACGAAGCCTATGAGGTGAAAAGGAATTGGGGTCGTCATTGTGAATGTAAGATGAAATCAATGCCTTGGATTTGACGTTGGCGTGCCGGCGAATGTTCGCCTGCAGGAGAATCGGGTCTTCCGCACGCCGGAGACGGGCCCCCTCCCCCTTGGCACTGCTGTTGAATTAAGGTCAACCGGCCGTTTCTTGCTCTTAATCGTGCTCTTACTCTTACTCCGGAACTCCCTGGAGAGATTAAGATTACGAGTAAGAGTAAGAGCAAGACTTGCCCGGGATGGAATCGAATTCATTCTTAATTCAACAGGAATCCTCCCTTGGGATGAGTAACTTTTTAGCGTAGCGGATGCTTGAGCGAGGGCCGGGGTGAGCGGAAAGGCACCGTCCAACGGCACGAGCTGGTCCAACGACATTCCTCAGGTCAAGCGCACACAGAGTGCCGCAGCCTCCTCGGCGGGAAATGCCCAAGTTGACGGAAATCAAGGTGGCCATGCCGGGGACGTTCAAGAATGAAGCCAAAGTCACGCATTAACTGTTTTTCAAGTGGAGCAACACGCTATGAACATTTCCTCAACGACTCATCCCAGCACCATCACGACTCGACGCCAATTCCTGAAGACCTCGGCCACGGCCACCGCCACGGCGGCCACGCTCAGCAGCTTGGACATCGCCCGCTTCGCTCACGCGGCCGGCAGCGACATCATCCGTGTCGGAATGATCGGCTGCGGGGGCCGCAACTCGGGTGCCGCGGTCCAGGCGCTCACGGCGGACTCAGGCGCCCGGCTCGTCGCCATGTGCGACATTTTCATGGACCGCGTCCACGCCAAGCGGGCAGCCATCCGGCAACAGAGGCCTGATCAAGTTCAGGTGATCGACGGCCACTGTTTCGCGGGCTTCGACGGCTACAAGGACGTGATCGACTGCTCGGACGTGGTTCTCATCGCCAACGCGGCCAAATTCCATCCGCACCATGCCATGGCGGCGATCCAGGCCGGCAAGCATGTATTTGTCGAGAAACCTCACGGCATCGACCCGGCAGGCCTGAAGCAGATGCAGGCCGCTTGCGATCTGGCGAAACAAAAGAAACTCTGCGTCGTTTCCGGCCTGCAAAGCCGCACTCACCCAGGCATCGCCGAGACCATCCAACGCATCCACGACGGCGCCATCGGCGACATTGTGTCGATGGAGGAAAACTTTCTGCGCGCCCCTTACAACGTCATTCCGCGCAAACCGGGCCTAAGCGAACTCGAATGGCAGTGCAGCACGCAGTACCACTTCACCTGGCTCTCCGGCGACGACGTCGTCCAGTCGCTCGTCCACAACCTTGACCGCTCGACTTGGGTGATGAAAGGTCAGGCGCCGGTCAAATGCCATGGGCTGGCCGGACGCTCGTCCATGGTCGAACCGATTTACGGGAATGTCTTCGATCACCATTCCGTCGTGTACGAATACGCCAACGGCGTCCGGCTCTACGCCTTCTGCCGGACGACGAATTTCTGCTATGACGAGACCTCGAGCGTCATTCTGGGGACGAAAGGCAGGGCGTCGTTGCTTGCTTGCCGGATTTGGGGGGAAAAGACTTGGCGTTGGGAAGGCAAGGCGGATCCCTATCAGATCGAGCATGACCGGCTCTTCGGCGCGATCCGTTCCGGCAACCCAATCAACAATGGAGATTACATGGTCCGCAGCACCATGGTCACCGTGATGGGCCAACTCTCATGCTACACCGGCCAGGAAATCACGTGGGATCGGATCAACCAGTCCGAGTTTTACTATCCTCCGAAACCCGAGGACTGCCGTGACGGTATGGAGCCCCCGGTCAAACCAGGCCCCGACGGAACCTACGCCGTTTATGCTCCCGGCAAGACAAAACTGATATGAAAGAAGTCCTGTCTCAACGCACCCGTCGTCAATTCTGGGGACAGCTCTGCTTTTGGGCACTTGCCTCACTGTGGTCGCTCA
The DNA here is from genome assembly GCA_016209525.1 of Verrucomicrobiota bacterium. Classification (GTDB taxonomy): domain Bacteria; phylum Verrucomicrobiota; class Verrucomicrobiia; order Limisphaerales; family SIBE01; genus VHCZ01. The sequence goes on along the minus strand of JACQWK010000512.1, from coordinate 33,483 downwards.
GTGCGCCCGGCCCTCAGCCAGCCTCTCGTGAGCCTGCAGATGCCAAAACCAAAGCCAGAGTGCTGCTGGTGACAGGCGTGGATTACCCCGGCCATCTCTGGAAACAAACCGCGCCCGTGCTCGCGGAGATTCTCCGCAAGGATCCGCGGTTAGGCGTCACGGTCATTGAAGATCCGCATTTGCTCGACTCCGCTGCGATCCGCGCCTACGACGCAATTCTGCTGCATTTCATGAATTGGGAGGTCCCAGCCCCCGGCGAGGCCGCGCGCGAAAACCTCCGCAGCTTGGTTGAGAGCGGCAAAGGACTCATGCTCGTTCACTTCGCCTGCGGCGCTTGGCAAGACTGGCCGGAATTTCGAAAGCTGGCCGGCCGCGTCTGGGATCCGAAATTGCGCGGACATGACCCGCGCGGACCGTTCCGCGTCGAAATCGCCGATCCCGATCATCCGATCACAAACAAGCAAGAACCCTTCGAAACCGACGACGAACTCTATACCTGTTTGACAGGCGACGCGCCGATACGTGTGGTCGCCAAAGCTCGCTCCAAAGTGGACGGCAAGGATTATCCGATGGCCTTTGCGCTGAATTACGGGCGCGGACGCGTTTTTCACACCGTGCTCGGCCACGACGTGAAAGCCATGAGCCAGCCCGGTGTTGCCAATCTGTTCCGCAGAGGTTGCGCTTGGGCGGCCAGCCTGTCGGCGCAGGACTTGAAGGACTGACAAACGACCTAGGCAGACTATCGCCCCCAAACCATGTTCATGTTCCTAGCAACCACGAGAATCGTTGATCTTCGTATCTCCGGCCTGATCTCCAGAGTTTTCAAGAACCGTTTATGAAACCCACTCTCGCTCGCCGAAGTTTTATCCAGAAATCACTCGCTGCGTCCGTGGCGGCTCCAATCGTCACAAGTCTGGAGGAACATGCGCTCGTCGCGCATGCCGCCGCAGCCTCGGCCACTGGCGCACCTGCTCGCGACGCGGCCAAAATGCCGATGGGCGTCATTGGCAAAGTCAAGATCAGCCGCCTCATTTGCGGCGGCAACCTCATCAGCGGTTACGCTCACAGCCGGGACTTGATCTACTTGTCGCGGTTGCTCACTCAATATTTCACCGATCAAAAGATCATGGACACGTGGGCCATCTGCGAGCAGCACGGCATCAACACCATGATTTGCTATCCGGGCGATCCGCACGCTGTTCAGGTTTACGAGAAATACCGCGCCCAAGGAGGCAAGATCCAGTATCTCGCCCAAATCGGCCCGAAGAAAAACGACCTCAAAACTGCGGTCAAGCAAGCCGTGGACGCCGGCGCCTCAGGAGCCTTCCTGGTCGGCAACCTCGGAGATCAGTGGACACGTGAAGGCGCCGTAGGTTTGATCGGCGAATTGATCTCGATCATCAAAGACCACGGACTCATTTCGGGCGTGGCTGGACACGAACTGCGCGTGCCGATGATGGTGGAAAAGGCGGGCATTGCGCCGGATTTCTACATGAAAACCTTGCACTCGATGAATTATTGGTCGCGCCGCCAGTCGGGCCAAGACAAGGAGATCATCGACAACTACGGCATCGACAACTACTGGTGCCTTGATCCCGAAGCAACGGTTGCTTTCATGCGCTCGATGAAACGGCCGTGGATCGCCTACAAAGTGCTCGCGGCGGGCGCGATTCATCCCCGAGAAGGCTTCCGGCATGCCTTCGAAAACGGCGCCGACTTTGCCGTCGTCGGAATGTTTGATTTTCAGATTGCAGAGGATGTGGCTGCCGTGAACGAAATACTCGCCGGTCCATTGCATCGAACCCGTCCTTGGCTGGCGTGAGTGCTACGCCGCCCTGGGGGGCACCGATGTTGAATCAAGAAGCAGGAAGGTGATTTCCCTCCCTGCGAGGGATGAGGGGAGCGCCGGTCTCCGATCCGGCACCGTTCTAAGCGCTGCATGGTTCGCGCCGGGTCGGAGACCGGCGCTCCAGCTCAAGGTGCCATGCGCGTTTCAAATTCGAGGAATTCTTTCCATGAGTCGAGTGATCGGAAGCGCGGGCGGCTCGCCCGCGAGTTTCTCTCCCTTGACGGCAAGTCCGGGCGAGCCGACCGCGCTGGACGTGCTGAGCCCCAGGAATCCAGATCCCTTGCTTCGAAGTGCGAGCTGTTATGAAAATGGATTGATCCCAACCCTGAACGACGTACATGAAATTAGTTCCGTACGGAACAAATTTCATGTACGCAGGTCCGTCTGTTGGGATCGATAGAATTCCTCCGAATCAGGACTTCTCAGCCTCCTCGGCCATGGAGTCTCCACGGTCCGAAAAATGCCCACCGCCGGGAAGTCAGCGAACACGAGCATCCCGCACAAACTTCGCGTGGCCGTCGAGCATGAGGGCATTCCGTCCTCGCGCATGCACCGCGCGCCCTTTGAGCTCGGGTGGCAAGCTCGGGACTGTGCCGGGAAAATAGGGATCCACGGCGAACTCGACTTCAGTGAGAGAATCAGGCTGGCCCGCGGCCGGATTGTTTGCCAGGCGCAGGTCCTGCAATGATTGTTCGGGCGACTTGCCCCAGAAATTATCAAGCGGCACCGGCTCGTCCGGACGATCGAACCGCCAGAGCCAATACGAAACCACGGAATTGGTTTCCCCAATCCGTGAAGCCTGCAATGTCTGCGCGGCGGCACGAAGTGGCGAACCCCTGACCGCCGGGCAAACCCAAACCCGATCATTGCCCAAGTGATTACTGAAAACGACTGCGGCCCAGCCGCCTCGAGGATCCGATTTCGGCCAGTCATTCCATGGCATGTAACCCAGGGTGTTCTTCAAGTCGCGCCGGTCCGCGAAACGGTTCTCATGGTCATCCAGGTACATGCCCACGGCCAATCCGATCTGACGCAGGTTGGAAAGGCACGCCGCCTGGAGCGTGCGGTCCTTAGCCCGAGCCAACGCCGGCAGGAGCATCGCGGTCAGGATACCGATGATGGCGATGACCACCAGGAGTTCGATCAGTGTAAACGCAGCGCAAATTCCCAATGACGAATGACGAATGACGAAAGAATGCCTAATGCCGAAAAACCCAAGTGCGGTCAGCTTCGTTCCGTCTCCCAGCGGGAGAGGGTCAGGGTGAGGGAGAACGCGGCATCGAATAGGCAAGCCAGACCGCCTGCCACGGCCCCATACCTTGCACTGCTGTCCGTCAATTTCACTCATCTTCACGAGGGTTCTTTGACCGCGGATGTCGCGGATGGGCGCGGATGAGAGCGGAGGGATCTTGTATTTATCCGCGCTCTGCGCGTAATCCGCGGTTTGTTTAGTTGCGGCTCCGCCGCGCTGTGAACTTCTTTCGTCATTCGAAATTCGTCATTCGTCATTTCCCTTTCCCTGGCGGCAAGGCAAACGCGACATACGCATCGCCACTTTTCGTCCCCATCTTGCCCCCGCCGCAAGCGATGACCAAGAATTGCCGCCCATTCACCACGTAGGTGGCCGGCGTCGCGTAACCGCCCGCAGGGAGGTTTGTCTGCCAAAGCATCTTGCCGGAATCCTGGTCAAACGCGCGAATCATTTCATCCTTGGTCGCAGCGATGAAAACGAGACCGCCAGCGGTGACGACTGGCCCGCCATAATTCTCCATGCCGGTCGGAGGAATCCCTTTGGCCTTAAGCTCTGGCACCTCGCCTAGCGGGATTCGCCAGAGATATTCGCCGGTGTTCAGATCGATCGCGTTGAGTGTGCCCCATGGCGGTTTGACCGCCGGATAACCATTCGTATCCAGCCAGCGGTTGTAGCCGGTATGAGAATAAGGCTCGTCGAGCACGAGCTCAGCAGAGTCGGGAACCGCGCCCCGGTCCCCCGACCCAGATCCTTCCTGACCGAGGAGAAGATCCGTGACCGCTTCCTTTTGCGGCTGCGTCAGAAACGCAAAGGCAGGCATGTTCCCGCGGCCGGAGTCGAGCAATTGGAGAATCTCCGGCTTTTTCAGTTTTTGTCCGATATTGGCCAGTGTCGGATAAGCGCGCGCCGGATCGCCTTCGCGACTGATGCCGTGGCACGCCGCGCAAATCTGGTTGTAAATCTGCCGGCCGGAAGAGAGCTGTGCGCCGGCCTTCGCCTTGGTTTCAACCATGGTCAAAATCCACGGCATCTCATTGCCATTCACATAGAGAATGCCGCGGCGGGGATCCACCGCGGCCCCGCCCCATTCTGCCCCGCCGTCAAAACCTGGAAGAATGATCGTGCCTTGCGTGCTCGGCGGCATGAACGGCAAATGCGGCCTGACCTTGATGAACTTCTCCAACACAGCCACATACGATTCGCGAGAAATATCTGTGATCAAATCTGCCGTAAACATTTGGCGCGCGAACGGCGCTGGCTTGACCGGGAAAGGCTGGGTTGGCCAAACCGATTCGCCCTGGAGGTCGGAAGGCGGCACCGGGCGTTCCTCGATGGGGAACAACGGTTCGCCTGTCTCCCGGTTCAAGACAAAGACGTGGCCGGATTTGGTGACTTGGGCCACGGCGTCGATCCTTTTTCCGTCACGCCGCACGGTGAGAAGATTTGGCGGCGCGGGCAGATCGCGATCCCACACATCGTGATGCACAAACTGAAAATGCCAAATACGCCGGCCCGTGGCGGCATCGAGTGCGAGCAGGCAATTCGCATAGAGATTCTGCCCAATGCGGTTACCGCCCCAGAAATCAAACGCGGCCGAACCCGTGGGAATAAAGACCATCCCGCGGTCCTCGTCCACGGCCATGCCCGTCCAGCAGTTCGCGCCGCCCATATATTTCCAGGCATCGGGCGGCCACGTCTCATAGCCGGGCTCCCCCGGATACGGAATCGTGTGGAACGTCCAGACCAATTGGCCGGTGCGAACATGGTAAGCGCGGATGTGCCCCGGCGAAGAAGGGCCCGGTCCCTCTGAAACGCGCGAGCCAAGGACGAGCAGGTCGCGATAGACAACGCCGGGCGTGGTTGGAATCACATAAAGCTTGCTTGGATCGCGCCCCAAGCCTTCGCGGATGTCCACGCGGCCACTCTGACCGAAAGATTCCAGCGGCTTTCCATTCGAGGCGTCGATGGCGTAGAGGAATTGTCCGGCCGTGAAGAGGATTCGGCGGTCCTGGCCGTCTGCCCAGTACACCACGCCCCGGTTCACACCGAGCGAACTGGCACCGCTTCGCCCGGCAAACGGATCGAAGCGCCATAGTTCACGTCCGGTCGCGGCCTCGAGGGCCAGCAGTTTCAACTGCGCCGAGGTGCCGTAGAGCACGCCACCGATCACCAGCGGGTTGCACTGAATCTGCGAGCGATTGTCCTGCCGCCCGTCACCGGAGTGACAGGTCCAGGCCATTTGCAGCCGGTGGACGTTCTTCCTGTTGATTTGAGTGAGGCTCGAGAAGTGGGTGCTTGCTTTGTCACCGAGGTACACCGGCCAATCGCGGTCAGCGGCAAAGACCGCAACCATTGGCGTGAAAACGCCTGCTGCGAGAACCACGGCGCTGAGAATTGGACGGCCCCGCGTGGAAGTGAATAGTCGTCGGCGCGTATTCATCAAAAGCGATGCCGCGCTTCTACCGGACAATGCTCGTGCCGTCCAGCAACAACAGAGAAATCACGAATGGCCTCAGGCTGGCCGGCCGTAACGCAGATTTTCAATCTAGCAGCATCGCCTGGAATTGTTGCAAGGCGCGCGGATTCTTGGGTGGGGCTCGCTCCAAATTCCCTGGCTCCCTTCCCATACTTCAAGTCACGGTTTGCGCCAGACGTAAACGCACTTCCGAAGTTCCTGACGCCCCCAACGGCCCATTTGCTGGCTGCTATTGCCCTTTCCTTTGGGCAGCACCCAGATTTTCTCGGTCACCAGGCCGGCGGATTCGGCGAAGGCTGAGAGGATCAAATCCACCGGCACCTCTTCGCCGTGGTAGCGCACATTGTCGTTGACCAAAACCGCGTGCCCTCTCCGCTTCAACACACGAGCCAGCTCGAACACGACTTGCGCCATCTCGAAAAAGTAGTTCTCCACCAGTTCCGGCACGTTGTTGTTGCTCAACTCGCCCCGGTCTCGCGCCGCGCGGAGCAAATTTAGCACGTGCTGCAGAGCCTGTTCTTCGTCGAAAGCGCGGGCAAAGGACTCGTACCGTGCCCCGCCGCACAGTTTGGCATAGTGGTCTCGCAACTGTTCGCGCTTGCTCTTGTTCTCCACGGTTGCCGACAGAAGCGTTTGCCGGAGGCGCCGGATGCCTTCCTCGTCACAGCCGCAGAAAGCCAGCTCGAGCGCATACGTCCGCGTGTAGTCGTAACGGTTGCAGTACGGGGGCGAAGTCAGCGCCAGGTCGAAAGCATTGGTTTCCAGCTTGGGCAATTCCAAGAGGCAGGATCCTTGGATGACACGCGCATTTTTCGAGAAGGTCCCTCCGTTGCGGCGGGACAAGTCTTCCCGGAACCCTTGAGACGCTCGCAAATTGCCTCACGGAAACATGGCACTCTCCCCTTGTCGAAGCGCCGGCCCAGAGTCCTCCCCGACCGATGGTCCCAACGCAGGTACTGGCCATCCTTTCGTGTGAAACTGACCTCTTCGAGAACTGAAAGGCAGGCAAACCAAAACAGGAAACGCACATCGTCGTCACTGATCTTCTCCACAAAACGGAGAAAAGCGGACATTTGCTGTTCCGTCTCCAGCGAAAAGGCGTTCCGTGTTATCCGGAGATGAGGAAAACTCCAGCCCGGTTTGGGCGCCTCCCAATCCAGTTTGTCCAGCGTTGTCACCGCCCGTTTGAATGCGACAGCGTCCACGCGATCAGCCGCGAAACGGGCGTTCAAGGCATGCGCTCCGACCGGCAGTAGCTCGATCCCGGTGGCCTTCCAGCCGCGGGCGCAGGCGCGCGTCAGAGTCATTCCCGTGCCAGCGAAGGGATCGAGCACGCTGAAAGGTTTGGCCGGACTTCCAGCGATAACATCGAACAGATAATCGACAAGCTCCGGAGAGAACGCCACTTTGTATTTCAGCCACCGGTAAAACGGCGTTGTCTTGCTTGCCTGAAACGAGACGAGCCGCCGCGTCAGCAACGGGTTCACGACCAGTTTCTCGGCAAATCGCTCAAACAGCGCCTGCCGAGGGTTCCCAACGGCCTTGTTCTCCTTGGACGGCCGGACAATGGAGTTAACGCGCGGGCTGTTGCGGAACGCCTCTTCCATCAACTCCGTCATCAATCCAGGAGGTTGATGCACCCCTGGCCCCGACTTTCTTGGACAAACGAATGCCGGGGCTCGTCGGAGTCTCGCCCCACCGACCGCTCACTCAATGCGCAGCCGGTAAAATATTTGGTCTTCGCCGGGCAACGAGTCCGAAAATGTTTTCAGCCCTCCATCGCCGTCCAGTGTGGTAACCTTGGCCAAAATGGGCGAACGGAGCGATTCAGCGCGTTCCAGCGTGTACCGCTTGCCGGCGAGAGTATGGACTGAGGCGGAGAACGTGGCTCCCTGGAGTCGAGGTCGCAAGAGCTCCCGGTAAGTTTTCCCGGAGCCGTAGAGCCGCGCAATGCCTCGCCTGGCCACGCCGTCCACGGACACGAACTTGCCGCCGATTAAAATCGCACCGGAGGGATCGACGATGACGGACAAGACCTGGCCATCCGGTCCGCCGTTCGCGCGGCCAAAGGATTCATCGACGGAGCCGTCCTTGTTGAGCCGACCCAGATTTCTCCGCGAAGCGTTCCCCAGATTGGTGAAAAAGCCTCCGACGATCAGCTTGCCGTCCGACTGGAACGTCAGAGCCGTAACGCCGGGAGAGGTAGTCGGTTGCGGCAGCCCGGCCAGAAGGCCTGTCTCGGTGAACCTCGCGATGCCGCTCGAAGCGCCTGCGACGAGAAATCCGCCTGCGATGGCGGAATCACCACTGCTGTCCAAGGCCATGGCCGTAAGGGCGGGAACTCCGCCACGGCCTATCTCGTCGGTCGGGAGGTAAATCCGAGGTTGAAATGTCCCGTCTCTGGTGCCGCTCGATTCCAAGAACAGCCTCGCAAAGCTCGATCCCAGTCCGCGCGGCTCGAATGCGCCGGCCACGAGAAGCTTGTTCTCACCAGACAGCGCCATCGCCCGAACATTTCCGGGCAGAGTCCAAGGGACGCCGCCGCCGGAGCCGCTTTGACTGGCGCTGGCTTGAGGTCGGTAGGCCGTGTCCAACTTTCCGTCCTCTGTCAGTCGCACCAGATTCCGAAACGTATCGCCGAAGAAGATGCCCCGCGTGTTTGTGTAATTGAACGTGCCTCCGACCAGCACACGGTCATCCGGCAGCGCCAAGAGCGACATGATCGCCGGCGGATGGGCTGGCGCGGCCTGGAAGCTCGAGTCAAGCGTGCCGTCCGGATGAAGGCGATAGATATTGGTGCGCGCGGTTTCTCCAATTTGCTGGAGGAGTCCGCCAAAAACAATCCGGCCGTCCGAGTGCCGCGCGAGGGCTTCCACCGTTAGCCTCGCGGTGGGCGCGGCATTCAAGTTCGCGCGGCCGGCGTCGAACGCAGTATCGACGCTTCCATCGGCGTTTAGGCGGACCAGCCCGTTGCGGGGCAGGCCATTGAAACGCGTGAAAGTTCCTCCGACGAGAACCCGGCCATCCGGTTCGCGCAAGAGAGCGTTCACCTGGCCATCCTCGGCGCCTGTGCCGGGATCGAAACTCGGATCCACGCCGCCCCCCGGAGCAGGAACGACCGTCAACCGTGCCGGCGCGCTTTGCGCCGAACCGGCTAAATTTTCTACCTCGATTGAATAATCGCCTTCCGAAGCCGGGGTATTCGTCAGGACCAGCGTCGCATTGGTCTGGCCGGGCAGTGGATTGTCTTGAAAGAACCATTGATAAAATAACGGACCGGTCCCGGCCGGATTGACTTTGAATACCGTTGTTTGCCCGGGAAGCGCGTCGGTTGATTCCGGTCCGGCGATCAGGCTTGGCGGAGTGGGAGGCTGAGGTTCGCCAAGGTTGACCCGAACGAGGTAAGCGCGCGCGATGTTGCGGACAGAGTTGAAGCCGCCGGCGATCAGCGCTTTGTCGGGCGTTTGCATCACAACGGCGGCAATGTTCTCTTCCAGGCGGCCGCTCAACACTCCGAAGACCAGCGTCGGAAAAGAAGAGTCGAGTGCGCCGTCGGTGCGGAAACGCCGCAACGTTCCCTCAGGCCGCGGACCACCCGGTGCGATGGAAATCGGACCGGTGAGCCCGACCAGCAGCCGGTCGTCCGTCTGGATGGCGATGCGCGGGATGGTTGTCGGGCCAAGCATGATTCGGAACGATTTGTCGATGAATCCGCCTTCCGAGCGACGCAAGAGGACGTAAGACGTAGGATCTCTGGGACTGAAGTTCTCGGTTTCGGTTGTAATGAATTTGCCCGTGCTTTGTCGGAGACTGGCCGGTTCCGCGGCAAGATTCGTGGCGGTGGCTGTGAGGGTCTGGCCCGAAAGCCGCAAGACGAAATACGCGGTCTCGTACGTTGCCGTGCCGGTTCTCCGTCCGTAGAAGCGGAGCGCGGGGGTGCCGTCGGCAAGCAAGGCCAGCCTTGATTCTCCCGTGAAGCTGTCAAAGCCCGCTGAGGTGAGAAGGCTTTGGACATCCAGCGTGGCTTCTTCGCTGCCGGAGGGCGAAAGAGCGGCTACTCGCTCGGCGCGTGAAGCAAATGCGAATTGGCTCGTCGCCACAAACACACGCTGATCTCCAAGGACAGCCAAAGATAGCACCGTGGGGGAATTGGTGCTTGGAGCAAAACTCTGGTCCAGGACACCATTGGCGTCCAGGCGCGCGATCCCCTTCCTCGCCACGCCGGCGACCGACGTGAAATTCCCGGCAATCACAATCTTTCCGTCGGGCCCGAGTGCAAGGTGTGTCACCTGGCCGTTTACCTTCGGGTCAAATCCCGTGTCAATGGAACCCGGCGGATCGCCTGCTCCCTGAGCGGATGCCACACACGCCGCGGCTGCCTGAAACAGAGCGAGCCACACACCGCGCCGCGGATAAAGGTTCCGCTCCTGGGAGAGGGAGGGGTGGGTTGGTTCATGGAGCGCTCTGGAGCCTTCAGGGCGCGCATGGCGATCATCAACCGTGGGAGCCGAGGTAAGGAGGCGGACTCCAATTTTGGATTTTCGATTTTCGATTTTCGATTTGAGACTGTCCGCCTCGTCACCTCGGCGGCTACGAACCGACGGTTCATGGAGAGCCTCCAAACCCATCGGGCGTGCCTTGGGACCATGAACCCGTCCATCGGTGGGGCGAGACTCCCGTCGAGCCCAGGAATCCTTGCCGAGAAGGGAGTCGGGGCTCGAGGGGGGTCTCGCCCTACCTTGGGGTTCATGGGCAGGTGACAGCGCTCGGTTCATCAGGACCTCAAAATCCACCAACGCCGAGCCGCACGCAAGAGGGTAGAACGCCTCCCCCGGCCAGGCAGAGGGAATCCTCGGCAAAACCGCACGGCTGCCCCTATCGGTTTTGAATTCTAGGGTTCTATGGGCGGGGGTGCCATCACGATCAACAGGATTTCCGGATCGTCTTCAGCCCTTTTCGCATCCGTGACTGTCCATCCCTGATTTTTGAGTTCCTCCAGCCGTTTCAGGCTGGTTTGGTTCACGTCCGACGAACTGTCAAATTGTACGTTCATGCGATTTTGGCGCTCCTTCCTGTGGTCATCGAAGCTGTTTCAGCCGGGTCACATAATCACGGAGCTTCTTGACGTCTTGCGAGTCACCGGCTTTGAGCCGGACGATGAGCTGCTTCTTTGCGTCATTCAAATTCTTGTCCGCTAAGTTCACCAGTTTGTTCGCCTCTTCGGCGGACAGATTGATCTGAAGATCTCTTGCGGCGAGAATGGCCTGCTTCAGTTTTTCTTTGTCGCTGATCTGGTTTGTCTCATCCGAAGCTTGTTGTTCCACCGTGGCAAGGTCGGCTTGCAGGTTTTTCAACTTTTCCGCTGTCGCAGATCGCGGGTCCAACCGCGAAGCCATCGCCTGGCGCACGCCGGCGTGCCGTGTCAAATCCGTCGCCGCTTCACCGGTCGCAAAGTATTGAATCACTCCAACCGAAGCTTCTTTGCTCGCCGCCTGAATGTCGCTGTCAACGGTTGCGAGGAACGAGGGCATCTGAATCCAATACCCCTTGCGGTCGTCCGTCAGGTTCGTTTCAAGGTGCTCGGTGCCGTCCTTGTCCGAATAATGAAAGGCACACCCGGAGCCGATCCCGACGAGAAATGCCCACATGGCTGCCCGGTTGGTTTTCATCCCGGTTCCGACTCCTTTCTCGTCGCCGGCTTCTGGCCGGCGGCGCGCAAGTTGATGAACTTGTTATTGTCGAGACCGTTGGATGAACGACAGGTCGGCGTTTGTAGTCCCGGCTTTAGCCGGTTCGGGCCGCCTAAAGGCGGGACTACAAACCTTCCGCGTGTAGTCCATCCCACGGTCGCCTCTGTAAGCAGGTCGAACCAGAAGGGGGCTCCCAATGACAACGCGCCAGCCGCGACGAGCGAGCCCGCGATTCTTAGAGTCCTTGAGCGTAACTCACCCAGATGGCCGACAATTAACTCGTTGATAGTGCTGCACAGCAGACTGAACAGGAAATAGACGAGGAACAATCCAATCGCCGCATCGACGACGTCGGAGCCGAACATAGCTTGTGACTTGGAATGGTTTTGATTCGGTGTTCGTGCCTGAGTCCTCGGGCGACTCACCAATTGGCATTGATGTCATTCCATTGCCAGGCAAGGCGAACGCCTGGGGGGGCGTCATGAAAGTCACGCATGGCGGGAATGCCGCCCAGGGCAGCGAGCCCCCCCATGCCAAGCGGCAGCACTCCGGGCGCGGGGTATTCCCAACGCCACCACACGTGCAGAGTGGTGGCACCGGCTCCATTGATGATTCCATTGAATGGATTTGCCGCACCGCCGTCGGCCACGCCGGCGAGCCAATTCTGGCAATTCAAACAGGGCGTCAATTCGACAAAGAGGACTGCGGAGTTTGCCACCGGAGGATAGAGTGCTCCGACCCCGCCGACGGCGGCGACCGCGTTAAGCGCCACCCGTTCGGCGTGGCCGCCAACGGCAACGGCCAGACCGCCCACCGCCAATTGTGAATTGCCGAAGGCAACCGCATACGGCAGCGCAGGCGCGCCAAAGGTGGGTTGAGCATTGAGCTGAAAACCGGTGACCGGGTTCGAGGCCGGGAAGCCTGCGCCGGGATTCGGGTTGGTGGCGACGGCGGCGCAGCAGGAGTTGGGACCGACCCCCGCCCCGGTAAATCGCACCGGACCGAACATGGCTGCGCACTGGAAGGCCAACTGTTTAGCGACCGCGTACCCCGGCTGACCGGCGTTGCCGGGCGCCAGTTGATAGTAGGCAATAGGCATGCGACTTATCTCCGTCGATCAGTTGTTTCTTTTTCGTTTCCCGCCGGATGCTTGAGTCGTTTCCGGTGGCCCCGTCTCGGGCCAGTCGCCAATGACATTGGTAATTGATATTCGGCATGGAGCCTCCTCGGCCGGCGCTGTGTGGTTCAGCCGCTGGCCAGCGGTTGGTAATCGCCAATGGCCCAGACGTCGCACGTGGCAAACGTGCGCCAAAGCTGACCGGCATCTCCGCCGATCAACTGGCGCAATGTTGTTTTCCGCACAACCTGTCCGGCACGCATGAGCAGAACTGTATTCTCGAGTTCCTTTTCCCAGTCGATGGCCAGAAATACTCCGGGCTCTCCGGAGGCATTGCCGTACACCTTATCGTTATCCGAGAGATAAACGATGCGGCGCTGGCCGGCGCGGCCCGCCTCGCTGGCAAGGACGATGTGCATCAGGGCGTCGTTATAGGGCGGCGGCTCCACCAAGTCCGCCTCGGGCACAAATGCGGACAGAATCTTGGAGTACAGGTCCGTCCACGAAACGTTGCCCGCGCCCCGGACGTTCCAGGTCTGCAAAGCATCAATCGAAGCCGAGATGTACTCCGGGGCAAGGAGCGCGCCCGCGGGATTGCCTCCGAGAAGCGTTTGGATGAGTTGCTGCGCAGCTAACTGGTCCGGGCCGGCGGCGGAGCTCAAGCCCACCAGGCCGCGGAGTTTGAGCAACTGGCTCGCGCGCGCGCGGATGAGCGCGGGGCGATTGAGTTCAAGCATCGAGATGGTGCGCTGACCTCGCTGCAAAAACGGGTTGTGCCCGACCGTGGGCATCCAGGACTGGAACTCCTCGTCCACTCCCGGATCGGAGATTGAGGCGCCTTGAGCGTTCGTTTGCCCCGGAATCTTGGCGGGGTCCAGCCACAGCGTAGCTTCGGTCTGGGTCGTTCCCCAACCCCGCGTCGCCGTGTAGAAAGCTTGCACGAGGTCATAGGGATAAGCCCGCGCGTTCAACGGATTGAAGCGGATGAAATTGCGCGGATCCTCCGTATAAGGATTGACGAGAACCGGCAGCTCGGAGTCCACGGTCACCTTCGGATAACGCTCGCCGATCACCGGGAAGTCGTTGCCTTTGGCGGCTTCGTTGCAGAGTTGACACGAATAGAAAAGGTTACCCGGCTCATACGCCAAGGCGAAGTAGCCGGGCCGAAACACCACCGGCGACGGCGGCACGGTGTAACCCGCCTTGGGCCGGAAATGCTCGACGTCCCCGTAGGCAGTATGATGGATGAGGGATTCGCAATACGCGCATCGACCCTGATGGGACTGGATGAGAGCGCGTTTGACCGGGTCGCTCGCGTAGAGCTTTGAATCGAAGGCGTCGGCCGTAAAGCCGATCATCAACGCGTCCTTCTCCACAAAGCCGTCGCCCTCCTGAACGCGGATGCGCTCGGTGAAGAAGGCCAAATTGGCGACGAGCCGCTTTTCAAACCCGCCGTTGACCAGCTCAGCGCGATTGGCCGGAGTCAGCATCTTGAACGTGTTGCCAGGTTGCTGCCCCCACCGCGTCAATTCCTGCACCAGTTGACCCATGTCTTGGACCAGCTTCTTGCACTTGGCCGTTTGGCTGGGATCGATCTGAGGTTGCTGGAATGGGATCCTCATCATAGGCTTGTGACTCCAATTCCGGTTTTGCGGAAATTTAGCGAATGGATCAGGCGGGCGATGTTGAAGTTCCGACCGAACCGACCTTGTCATCGGCGGAGGCGTCCGGCGAACCCGGCGGCAGGTTGGCAGGAGACCTCATATGGAAGTCTGCGTCGTACGAGGCGAGTTCTCCGGTATAGACCCGGCTCTCCGACCACCGCATGTTCTTGTTGAAGGGATTGTTCGCGATCGCAAAGGACTGCATTGAGTCGTCCATCCACGCCACCGTATTCTCGGCCAGCCGTTCCGCCTGCGCTTGGGATGCGAAATCCATTGTTTGAAGAGCCGTATCGTCCACGGCTCTGGCGACGGGCTGATACACTACGGTCGTTGGTGTTTTCTCTTTGGCCATACATTTCCTTTCTCTGTTTTTGTGTGGATTCGATTTTGTTCATGCTGTCGCTCGCTGGCGCGGGCGAAGTCTATTTCGCCGGCCTCTCCGGCGGTGTAAAATTTCCGGGTCGCAGTCTCATTGGAGGCGGCCGGATCGCGCCGCGGAGGCGATAGCCTGATCGGCTTGGGCGCTCGCAGTCGCCACTGCGGAGGCAATGGCCGACTCGGCTGCCGCGGCGGCCTGCCGGGCAGCTTGTTCGGCCGCGGCAATGGCCGCAGTGATCGCCAGAGTTTGGTCGGCGACCTGTTGTTGAACGGCGGCGGCTTCTTGAGCAACTTGCTGCTGGATATTGGCGGCCTGCTGAGAGACGGCTTTGGCGGTGGCATCACCGATGGTCCCGGCTTCCTGGATTGCAGCCAAGGCGGAGTCTTGAACGGCTCCGATTTCTGCGGAAGTGATGTTTGCGATATTCATGCGGGCTTGGGTTCGTCAGGTTTGGGCCCTCGCGCTTGATCAGGAGGCAGCGCGCGTGATGGCGAGGGTGTAGGTCTTCGTCGCTCTTTGATCGGAAGTGGTAACAACCAATTTGATGATATTCGGGCTTGGGCTGGCATTGAGGGGCAATGGACTCGTAGCCGAACCGGAATTAACGTCAGCAAACGGGCCGCCGTTCACTCCCACTTGGATCGCGGATGAAGATTCCGCGGCAATTGGAGTGAGCGTGATGGTCGCGGTGCTGTTCGGCACTGCTGCCGAGTAGTCCGTAACGGACGCACTGAATGAAGGACTCAGTCCGATCTCAGGCACGATGCTCAATCCCTGGAGGTCGGCGCTCGGCTGACTCGGGGTGCCGCTCGGGAGGGGTGTCGGAAACATGAGGGGAATGGTGGGCAGACGTGTTCCGGACTGAAAGGGATTGATGAGTTCTTCGGGTTTCAAGGGCGGCGGCGGCGGGGGAGAGGGCGGCGGCGTAGGGGAGGCGTATCGCAATCCCAGAAGCTTGGCGCACGTGGCTGTGACAGCCGCGGCACCGAGCATCTGCATCTGGCGCTGAGCTCCGACAGCGTTGTGCATGAGCATGCCCGTGGTTTCGGTGGCGACGGCATGGATCATGGCCAGCGATTGCGCACCGCTATCATTGACCAGCTTCAGCGCCGCCTGGCGGATGGCATCGAGGATTTGGTGATTGACGGCATCGTCATTCATCCGGCTGCCGGACTGTGCTTCATCTGCGACGGTTTGAGGTTCCATAAGGATTGGAGTTTTGGGTTTTCATGCAACGAAGGTTTCCAGCGTGGCAGTGCCGAGGGAGTCCACAGCAAGCACGGCGCTCTGGCCGCCTTTTTGAAATGTGAAACGCCTCAGCAGCCCATCCTGGGTGAGGCCGTTCGCCACTGGGCTGGCCGAGTAGATCAGAGCTCGCGCCTGATTGACGTACTGCGTGACCGCTTCTTCCGTGTCCGGTTGTTTGGCTGAGCCCTTTAGCCACGTGGAGTATCTGGCGATATTGAAGGCTGCCGAGGACGCCGTCTGGAAACCGACGCCCCCTCCCATTTCGATCCAGTCGCGGAGCAGAGCTCGGATTTCGCGGCCACGCCATCCCGGTCCGAAGGACGGCGAATCGAGATATCGGACCGCGAGCCGATGGATTCCATCCCAGAGGGCACTGATGTTGTTTGGCAGAGCTGGACTAGCAGGACCGACCGGCGGCTTGCCTCGGTTCTCCCACAGCGTCAGATAAAACCAGCAGCAATCCGCGAATTCCCGCGCGTCGGCGGCTTTTAGCGCGGCGAAGCTCATCATGTTCCCAATTTGCCCCTTGAGGGCAGGGTCCGGACTGATTCGCAAGAAGGCCGTGTCGAGGGCAGTCTGGGCGTCGAGAGTGAGGCTGGCCCAGAGCGCCGGCTTGTTATCCACAAGGTTCCGGAAATATTGCGTCGCCTCATCAAGAGCGTTTTGATCTCGCAAGCCGTATCCAGCCAGCAGTTTCACCAAGGCATCGCTCGACAGCGGCATGGAGTCATCCGTCAACGCGAGAAAGTCGTTCGCGGACATGTCCCAGAGCTTGGCGGGATGGAGGACCAACGGTACGGAGGGCATTCGCAAGAGTGAAACGTTATGCAGGCCTTCAAGCATCTGCTGAACGAGTGTCAATTCATCGGCAACGGCAAAGGCTCTGGAGGTTTGATTGACCGCCCAGTCGAGCCAGGTGAGGCTGCCCGCGATGTAATTGAGGGTTCGGACGAACTTTTGAGAAAGATTGGTCGCCACCACTTGCCGCTGCAATTCGTCGGTCGCCAGGCTGAACTTGACGAGTTCACCATTCACCGAAACCAGCGGCTGGATCACGGGAGAGAAACGGCGCGGCGGCAGGACATTTTGACTCCAACAAACACGACGGCCAAGCAATACCGTCTCCGACGCTCTCTCGGCTTCGGCTTCCAACGCGGGATCCCACACCACAAGGAAGCCGCTATGTGACTTCTGCCCACCGGTGCGGCCCTGACGTTGTTGGACGACGTGGGCGAATTCATGCGCCAGGACTCTGAGCCGCTGGCGTGGACAACCCAACCAGACCGGAGGCGCAACAAAGACATCCTCGCCATAGGCGAACGCCAGTGCTCCCAGCGCTTCCGTTTCACGACCAACGTGCACGCGCACTCCGGCAAAGTCCGTCCCGAAGCATCGCTCCAAAGGTCGCCTCAAGCGGTCCGCGAGGCGCCGCCCGTCCGCGACCCTCCGTGCCACCGACGCCTGTGAATCGCAATCCATAATCCTGATCGAGCATTTATGAGAAGCATCTGGCACGTCCTCGAGCCGCGCGCATCGCGTTCAACTCACGCGCCTCCCATCTTGGAGGTGAATTGACCCAGCACCGACCCAGCCGCGTCTCCCACAGCTTTGTAATTGTTGATCGCGTTCGTCATGATCGTCTGGGCCTGTTGGATCACCATCACGTATTTCTCGTCCTTCGTGGCCAAGAGTTGAGCCATCGCCACACCGGTCGCCGTGGTGCTGATGGTTTCGACGTTCCTCAGATTATCCACCGCGTCTTGGATGGAGATCGCGATGGATTGAGCGATGGATTGAAACGCACGACCGCCACCGGTCTGTTGCGCTGACTTGAAAAGGTCAGAGCCAGAACTCCCTCCCGCCTGCGCCGTTGTTAGGTCTTGTGCCATAGTTCTTCGTAGTTTTGCTTCGAGTCTCCAGACTCAGCGATCCGTTCCGCGATGCGGCCACACCATGGAACCGTGCCAAGCCCCGGCTCGCCTTGATGGTTCTGCGCCTATTTCCCAGCGGCGCCTTTGGCGATGATTAGAGCGCACGTAACGGCGACGGCCGCGTTGGCCAGTGTCTGCATGTTCCTTTGCGCCGTAACCGCGTTGTGCATAACCAAGCCGATGGTATCCGCCATTGCCGCCTCAGCCATGGCCAGCGCCGCCGCCGGCGCCTGCTCCAACACCTCACGGCTTTGGGACAAATCGGCGCCATTGGATGTGGCTGGCATCGGCCTAAGCCTGGGTTCCTGTTGCGGCGCGGATTAACGGTTCTTCAACTCGCCGCGCGCGATGTGTCGCAAGCTCGCCAGACCTGGGCACGATCAGGCCGACAGGATGGTCTTTGTCGCCTCGCCGGTGGATGCCGTGTCTATGGAGTACAGCGTGGCGACTCCCATCGCGGTCGCGGCTTGAGCGGTCACGTTCGTTTGTTGAATCGACGTCGTGGCGTTGTGGGCCGCATTGGCCAAGGCCTGGGCGGTTGCCTGCATCAAATTGCCCGTGGCAACGCTCGAGGCCGAAGCAAGGACTTGGACGTTGCTCTGGGTGACGGAATCCGTGATCTGACTGTTGACTGATGTTGGGTAGGCCATAATTTATGGTTCTTGTTGAGGATTGGCGAAAGCCGGCATTGCCACAGTCTCACTTCACTCAGGGACCAAGGATTTTCGCCGTGGATTTGCCGGTACTCGCTGTGTCCAGCGAATAGAGCAACGCGACGCCAGCGTTCGTGGCAGCCTGCGCAATGATGTTCGATTGCTGCTGAGCCATCGTCGCGTTGTGCGCTGCGTTGGCCAGCGCTTGAGCCGTGGCTTGGTACAGGTTGGCCACGGCCACCGCAGGCGAACTGCCCAGAACCTGGACGTTCGACTGGGTGACCGAATCCGTGATCTGACTGTTGACGGCGGTTGGGAATGCCATGGGATCTGTTGCCGTGATTGCCTGTGTTTATCGCGTTTCGATCGACGACCTAGGACAGTATCTTCTTGGTCGCAATACCCGTTGAGGCGGTGTCCAGAGAATAGAGCAAGGCGACGCCTTGCGTCGTGGCCGCCTGGGCCGTGATGTTGGTTTGTTGCTGGCTGGTCGTGGCGTTGTGGGCCGCGTTGGCCAGCGCCTGCGCCGTGGCTTGAAAGAGATTTCCCATGGCCACGGCTGGTGCGTCGCCAAGGACTTTGACGTTCGATTGAGTTACGGCGTCGGTGATTTGACTGTTGACTGAGGTTGGAAATGCCATTGTGTGGTCCTTTCAATAGTGGTTTTTGTCTTCGAGTCGAGTTGCAGCGATTGCGATTCGCTGGAAGTTTTTCGTCGTGCGGCATCAAGGGATCATCGTCGCTCGCGTCAGAGGATCTTTTGGGTGCCGATTCCGGTCGTCGCGATATCTAGACTGAACAAGGTGGCGACGGATTGAACCAGCGACGCATGCGCAGTGAGGTTGGTTTGGGATTGTCCTGTGGTTGCGTTGTGGGCGGCATTGGCCAACGCCTGGCTTGTCGCGACGTAAACTTCGGCGCTCGCAAGTGCCGGCGCATCCGCAAGCACTTTTAGGTTTACTTCGGACACGGAGTCCGTGATCTGGCTGTTGAGTGCGGTTGGAAATGCCATACGGTTGGACGCGGATGAGGTTCGATGAGAGGCCGACGCCCTGGCCGCCGGCCACACAAGTCAGGCGCCTTTTAGGACAGCATCGGAGGTTTCGGATTCGCCAAGATCGCCTTGGTCGCCATACCGGTTGATGCCGTGTCGAGGCTGTAAAGTGTCCCGACTCCCTGGGTGGTTGCGGCTTGGGCTGTGACGTTCGTCTGTTGCTGGCTTGTCGTCGCATTGTGCGCTGCGTTGGCCAAGGCTTGAGCCGTCGCTTGATAGAGATTCCCCATGGCCACTGCCGGCGCATCGCCGAGGACCTTGACGTTGGACTGGGTCACCGCGTCGGTGATCTGACTGTTGAGGGCGGTTGGAAATGCCATATGTCTTGCTTTCTTCTAGTGTGGTTATCGGACTGATTTTGGACCGCGTGCCCGTCTCGGTCACGCGCTGAGGATTGCCTTGGTTGAGACACCAGTGGAGGCAGTGTCCAGGGAGTAGAGCGTCGCCACGCCTTGAGTCGTAGCAGCCTGTGCGGTGACATTGGTCTGGGATTGCGAGGTGGTGGCGTTGTGGGCCGCGTTAGCCAGGGCCTGGGCCGTGGCCTGGTAAAGATTGCCCAGAGCCACTGCCGGAGCGTCGCCCAGGACTTTGACGTTGGATTGTGTCACCGCATCGGTGATCTGACTGTTGACAGCAGTAGGGAATGCCATAGTGAGAAGCGTCGGTTAAGGATTAGTATTGTTTTTGTTGGTCTCTCGGCGGCCAACGAAGAAGCACTCATGCAAGCCTGAGCCAAGTTCCTTTGAGTGTCTTTCTCTTGGCAGCGCAATAGATACTAAGGACGCTCGGAGTGTTCGCAATAAAAACATATATCTAAAAGAGGACTTATATTATCTAATAGCGACATTTTTGCAGGATTTGACCTTGCTTGCTCATGAAATGTGAGGAAGTCCTGTTTTCGATCTGCGGAACCCAGTTAGCGTCCATTGCTTTCTTGCGGTGCACGCGACGCTCTCGCAGCTTCGGACTCCGCAAGTTGAGAGGAGGCCAAGCCGTAGGTCTTTTTGAGGACTCTGCAAAAATGGGAGAGTTGCTTGAAGTGAAGCGCCATGGCGACCTCTTGCGCCCGCTGTCCGTCCAAGAGCAAGCGTCGCGCTGCTTCCATCCGCCGCTCTTGCAGCCACTTTTTTGGGCTGATGCCGAATTGCTTGTGAAAACGGCGCTCCAACTGCCGAAGCGAGAGGCCCCATTGGCGGGCCAACCGGCGGGCGTTGAATTGGGCTGTCCACGCTGCGTCCTCGCCTCCTAATTCGAGTTTGCTGACTTCCGTTCTTGCCATCCTGGGACCTTCGCGATGGCGAGTTACAGGCGGGGTGATCTTGAATGCCATCGTTTAGCCAAAGATTAACTCATCTGACTGGTGTCTCGCTTGCGAGAAGTATTCAGATTGTGGCAGGCCGAAGGGGACAAGCCGTACCGGCGTTTGAAAACACTGCCAAAGTGAGAGGGTTGCTTGAAACCAAGTTGTATGGCCACAGTCTTGACTGATTCGCCAGTCTCCAGGAGGCGGTGAGCGATGGTCATCCGCTTCTCGAACAACCAATCTTTCGGGGACAAGCCAAAACTCTTTTGAAAATAACGCCGTAGTTGGCGCAGAGTGACTCCATACGTTGCCGCGAGCCTGGCTGCCCTGTAATCTGTGAAGTCGGTGGCCAACTGCGAATGATTTAGTCGTGCCAAATCTTGCTCGATCCAAACACGGCTTTTCGACGATCCGTTCGGGGCTGGATTCTTGAAAGGCATAGTTCAGTTCGCTCAGTGCTTTGACACAAGCGCTCCGTGCCCATAGGTCTTGCCATCGCCCACACCCGAAAACCAACGTCTTTGTCAAACATGCCGTCGCCGAACATGCAGGACGAACCGCAACGTTGTTAGTCGAAATAATTGGTAAGGCTCAGTGGCGCTGCGCTCAACTGCAATAACATGAGACTTCGGATCGTTGACGCAAGGCCTTCTCGTGGCCTGGGAGCGACATTTGTAGTCTCTCCGCGACATCGGCTTCGAAACCGCCGACGATCTGCCTTTGGCCGGCAGGAAAAGCCCGGTCCGGTCTCAGGGTCCTGACCTCAGTTTCCTCAACGACGCTTTGGCTTCTTTGTGATCCGGCTCCAATTTCAACGCCCGTTGGAATTCCGCACGCGCCAGATCGCGATCTCCCTTCCGTTCGTAGATTTGCCCCAGACAAAAGTGCGCTGCGGCCAGCGACGGTTTGTAGAATCGCGGCCTCGTCAAAAGGTAACGCTTGAGCGCCTCCTCGGCCCGAGGCAAGCCTTGGCCGGACAAGGCCCCAGTCTGGCCGATGTAGTAGCAAGCGGCCACCTCATTGGTGTCGAGCTGTAGAATGTTTTCGAACGACGAAGAGGCTTTGCCGAATTCTTTGGTTTCCAAGCAGAGCCGACCGAGTCGATAGTACGCGTCAGGTTTTGCCGGCTTCATCTCCGCAGCGGACTGGTAGATCCGTTCCGCCTCCCGAAATTTCCTCTCATCGAGCAATAGATCGCCCTGGACCAGAAGGCCGACATAAGGGTCTCGCTTCTTGATCTCATTTGCTTGAGCGCGGGCCATCCTGCGGCTGCCGCCGATGATTCCCGGCGCTTCGAGATGAAATTGGAGCAAGTCTTCGCGGGCTTCGATCAGATCGGGATCCAGCGCGACCGCTTTTTCGAACGCGGCTTTGGACTTCAAGGCCGGGCCGAGACCTCCCGGGATGCCTGCTTCCTTGGCCTGAAGACCGTAACCTCGCGCCAGCCACAATACGTAAACCGCATTCGTCGGACATTCCTTGGACGCGAGTTCGAGTTGGTGCATGCCGTCGCGGTATCGTTGCTCCTCGAGCGCGATGCGCCCCAGGTAAAGCCGGGCCTCGGAATTCTTCGCATCGGCGGCCAGCGCCTTTTCGAACCGCCTTTTCGCCTCGGTGAAATCACCGCGATTGAAACCTTCTGCTCCGGCCTTCAAGTCGGCCATTTCCTCTGCCGGAACCTCCGGTTCCACAAACATGAGAAACACCACGGCTGCCATGCACCTTGGAATCTTCCGGAGCTTACGGATGGTGTAGCGAGGTCGAGGCATATGTATGATTTACGATTGATGATTGATGATTGGCAAAACCATAAATCATTGATGATTGGCTATCGGCGATCGGTCATTGGCCATTAGGCCCGACGGGAGTAGTCAGTGATCAGTAATTAGTATTCAGTGGTCAGTTTCATGGCGTGAGGTGGGGCGGCGGCGACGGGTGCGGAGTCTGTGGAAAATGGTGAATACCGAAGGACTAATGCCGAAAGGATGACGAAGTCCGAATGACCCAATAGTTCTGGACCATTCGGAGGCTTCGGCTTGGTCATTAGGATTTCGGAATTCTTTCGTCATTCGTCTTTCGAACTTGAACGTTTACATCGGACCGACTCCGGCATCCGTGCGCATAGTTAAGAATCCGTTTGTTTCCCCGGAGTGATCCGTGAAATTCGCGTGGCCGCCGACAATTTCGACAGATACTAATCGAATGCAGATATACACCACGAAACGGCGGCTCCCTAGCGGGGCAATACTGACCGATTACAACACGGTAGTACTCCACACTTTACAAAGTGTGAAACTCCCAAACACGGTGCCTCACCGGGTGCGAGTAAAGGCTGACTGGGCGCCCGATAAAACGCTGGCCGCGCGTTGGCGCGCATGATAATTAACCGGGCGACGCTTCGGCAACCGCGCGCGACACAGCTCAACCAGAACGGCATCACCATGAGAACACTCCTTCGATCCATCGGCAAATCCTTGGCCCTAGGTTGTTGCGCAGGCTACGCGTGGCCGATCGCTGGCGGACCAATTCCGGCGGCGCCGAAGGAGTTACTTGTGTCGCCCGGCGACAAACAAATCGCCGTCAGTTGGCAGGCCGTTCCTGGCGCTCGGAGTTACATTGTCAAGCGAGGCGGCCCAGCGACCGCGTCGTTCACCAACTTGGCGGCGGGTCTGACTCAGACCAGTTTCACAGATACCAACGTGATTAACGGCCGAACCACTTTCTACATGGTCGCGGCCGAAAATGCTGCGGGCGAAAGCGCAACCTCTCCGGCGCTGAGCGCCGTTCCGAGCGCGGCTGTGCTGGATGTTTTGCCCGCCGGCGCCAAAGTCGAGCGGCTCGCCACAGGTTTTGGCTTCGTCGAAGGACCGGTGTGGATCTCCCGAGACGGCGGTTTCCTCGTCTTCAGCGACATCAACAACAATCGGTTGAATCAGTGGAAGCCCGGCTTCGGAGCCAGCATCTTCCGGCAGAGGAGCAATCAGGCCAACGGCAATACACTTGATCAGCAGGGCCGGTTGATCACCTGCGAACACGCGGGCCGGCGAGTTTCCCGCACGGAAGCCGACGGCACGATCATCACGCTGGCCGACCGTTACGACGGTCGAACGCTGAACGCGCCGAACGATATCGCGGTGAAATCGGACGGGACGTTTTGGTTCACGGACCCGAATTATGGCCTGGGCCAGACCCAGCGCGGGCGCTATGTCTTCCGCTTTGATCCCGCAGTGGGGAACGCAAGCCTGTTCACCGTGGCCACGAACTTCGATCAACCCAATGGAATTTGTTTTTCCCCCGACGAGAAGCGGCTCTACATCGCTGATTCCGGCGGTCCGCATCATGTCCGCGTCTTCGATGTTCTGCCGAACAACACTCTGGCCAACGGCCGGGTGTTTGCCGTGATCAATCCCGGAGCTCCCGATGGCATGCGAACCGATTCCCAAGGCCGCCTTTTCAGCAGCGCCGGCGATGGCGTGCAGGTTTTTGGGACAAACGGGGTTCTGCTGGGGAAGATCTTGACCCGAGAAACCGCCGCCAACGTGTGCTTTGGCGGCCCGAAAAACGAGATGATGTTCATCACCGCGC
This sequence comes from Verrucomicrobiota bacterium, assembly GCA_016209525.1. Lineage (GTDB taxonomy): Bacteria > Verrucomicrobiota > Verrucomicrobiia > Limisphaerales > SIBE01 > VHCZ01. The sequence goes on along the minus strand of JACQWK010000512.1, from coordinate 9,282 downwards.
AAACCTCGCTCTACGGCATCACGCGGATGCCGGATCTGATCGTGACGGCTATTTCACGCGCGCCGGCCAACCCGGCGGCCGGGCAGGCGGTGCGCTTCAGCGCTACCGTGAAGAATCAAGGGACCGGGCCGACCTTGGCCGGAACCCCGATCCGAGTCGCTTTCACCATCGGCTCCACCACAAACGTGGTGTGGTCCGATGGCTTTGACACTGCCTTGCCGCCGGATGCGTCCGTGGTACTGACCTGCAATGCCGGCGTGGCTGGCGCCACTTGGGTTGCTCTGGCCGGCGGTCATGCCGTTCGCGCCGTCGTGGACGATCTCGACCGCTTTGCCGAGAGCCTGGAAACGAACAATAGTTTTTCCCGGCCTCTGGACGTGCCGGCGGCAGCGGCGGACAGCGACGGCGACGGTCTGGATGATCCGAGTGAAGCGATCGCGGGCACCGACCCGCAAGACGCCGCTTCGGTGCTCAGAATTGTTTCCTCGCGACTAACTCCTCTCAGAGGCCTCGCGTTGTCCTGGACAACCGTGGCGGGCCGGAAGTACCGCGTTGTCTGCAAAGGAAGCTTGACCGATTTTGAATGGCTCGACTTGAGCGAGGTCATTTCAGCGACAGGCAGCAGCGCCTCTTGGACGAATGGCCCGATCGGAGACCTCGGACCGATGCTCTACCGCGTCCGTGTCGAACCATAACCCGCCTCATCGGGCTTTTGGGCGGCAAGTTGCCGCCCAAAACGGGCTGGTAGCCCGTTCCACCCATCTTCCTGACGGACTCCTGGACCAATCGGTCTTTTCAGGTTCGCTATTGCCGATAGGGTTGGATTTCCAGAAAGTTAAAGGTCTGTTCTTGGCCAAAAGTGTCACCCGGTTCCTTCGCGCTTCGCCAATCCGAGACCGTCAACTTGGCGGTCCTGCCCGCGGCTCGGAACACTTTCCAATGATACGTGATCCAAACCGGTATTGGGGGTTCCGGGCTGGAGGAATACACTTCGGTGAATGACCGCTTCGCATCGACATCGACCCCTTCGAGGACCACGGTACCGATGAACTTCGAGGCTTCCTCCAGCTTTTTGGCCTTGGGGTTGACCAAGTCCTGGTAGTCGCAGGAAAACATTTTCATCGAATAAAGCCTGCCCGGTTCGAGGTGCTTGATGGTCTGTGAGAATGTGTTCGGGCCTTTCTCACTGCGTTTCATCCAGAGAAACGTGTCGCCGATATGTTCCGGGTCAGCCGGACGGCCCAACCCCATGTATCGGCCCTCGATTCTTCCGTACCTCGGAAAACTTTTGGCCGCGATGCTTTCCGCTTCCGCTGGATGCAAGGTCCAGCCTTCAGTCCCCTTCTCGAAATCCGCGTATTGGATGTGGGTGAGATAGAGCGGGTCCTTGGTCAGCATTTCCTTCCTGCCCTCGATGGCATAGTGCCGGTAAAGTTTGCCTACGAATCGCACCGTTTCCTCGTCGGCCAAAACGGACGTCCACCATTCGAAGCCGGCGATGTCCGATAGCGCTGGATGATTCGCCGCGAGATTCATCTGCTGATCCATCCAGACGTGGTAATCGACATTCGGTTGCTTGTTGATGCTTCCAGGCGGCATCGAGAAGAGGCCGAAGGCAAGCACCATTTGCTTTTTGACTCCCGGCTCCTTGGCTTCCCAGTCGGCGATGCCGTCGAGGAAAGTTTGCAGGGCCCCTTTCGAACCCTGTTCGCTGGACATTTCATGGAGATACCGTTCGAGCGCGACGCGATAGCCGCAGTCGATGATCGTCCGAATGAAATTCGTGCCGATGATCTCCTGGTTCAGCTTCTTCCCGCTGCCTCCAACATAGGCAAAAAGCGTTTTGTTCCGATAGCGGTCATCGGTCCGCATCTTTTTGAGAGCTTCTCCGTACTGTCCGTATTGTTCTCGTTCCCGGTCCATTCGCGCCAGGCGTTCGGGAGTTAACGCCGCCCATTCTGCCACAGGCCGGTTGACGATGAATTCATTGATGATGATCCCGTCCAAGTAAGGGGTTCTGTCGTAGAAACCGGTCCAGTATTTGAAATGATCCTCCGCCGTCTTGGCCTGCGAATTGATCCCGACTTCGGCGACAAACCGTTTCCCTTGGCGATGCCAATTCTCAACCACGGACTCGGAGAGCTTGATGTTGTTAGGAACGATCATCGTGGTTACATTCGGTAAAATGTCCGCCTTCAGAAACTCCATGTCATACCTGCCGTAGGATTTGATCTCCGGATTGAATCCCAACCCGCAGTGGATGAGTTCGGGGATAGCCTTCACCGTTAGCTTTTCCACGATGGTTTCGTCCTGGCATTCCACCTGGATCGTATGCGCACCTTTCGTCACGTAACGCATCGCTTCCTTGCCAGCGTCGCCATCATGAACAAGCAACGAGTCGGCCCACGTTTCCTGATCGAGCAGGACGCGGACCGTTCCCGTTCCTTTGCAGGTGGTGGAAACAAAGATCCAGCCGTCGCTCAGCCGTGCAAACGTGAGCGGCCCGCTCGACTTCGAAATTGAAGGCACCTCGAGCAGCACGGAGACGAGATTGTTCAAGTTCCGTTCGTTGGAAATAATAATTTCCGCCGTCGCAGATCGGGCAAGTCCGCAAATTAGGGAGACGATGGGAACAATTAGTCTCGGGCTCATGATCATTGAGTATGGTGATTGTGTCGCGAGAGGACAAGGCTGTCCGCGTCCCTCAATCTGATTGAAGCCTTGCTGCCTGTGCAGACCTTTGAAGCGCAGTTGAGCCGCAGAGAAGGCAGCGTGGCGCGGCCGCAGCCAAACCTGGTGGGGCGAGACTCCTGTCGAGCCCTGGAATCCTTCCTGGCAAGAGCTTCAGTCTCCATCGTGACAAGCCTACGGCGGTGCCTTACACTGCCGCCATGAGAAGCCCTTTTCCCGGCATGGACCCTTATCTTGAAGCCCGATGGGGCGATGTGCATCAACGGCTGGTCACTTACGCCGCCGACCAACTCGGCCCCCAGCTTCCTGCCGACCTTCGCGCCCGCGTCGAAGAGCGCGTTTTCGTTGAGACCCAAGCCGAGCAAATTCGGCGTATCGTTCCTGACCTTCACGTGTCGCAATATCATGCCAGCCGCGCCGCTCCGCCCGCCCTCCATGAGACCGGCGGCGCGGCGCTCGCCGAGCCGATGGTTTTCCTCCTCGAAGACGAGGCGGTAACTGAGGGATACATCGAAATCCGCGAACGCGGCGGCGGCAAGGTGATTACCGTCATCGAGTTTCTCAGCCCGGCCAACAAAGCCGGCGGCGAAGGACAGAAACTCTATTTGCAGAAACAGCGCGAGCTCCTCCAGTCGGATACTAATCTCGTGGAGATCGACCTGGTGCGTTCCGGCCAGCGTGTGATCGCTTTTCCCGATCACCGGATTCCCCCGGCGCACCGCGGCGATTACCTCGTTTGTGTCCGCTGTGCCTGGTCCGAACGCACGCGCCAACTATACGTTCTACCCCTCCGGGAGCGGTTGCCCGCGATCCCGATTCCGCTGCGCCAAAACGACCGCCCCGTTCCGCTCGATCTCCAAGCGTTGATCGACCAATGTTACCAAAACGCCCGCCACGACGACATCGACTACGCTGCGACCCCCATCCCTCCGCTCTCAGAGGAGGACGAGGCATGGGCGCAAGCGTTGTTCAAAGCAGCCGGGAGGCGTGAAACGTAACGCGTGATGGGTAATCCGTGATGCGTGATCCGCAATCCGGAACGGACCACCTCCAAGTGAACACTGACAACTGACCACTGATCACTGGCCACTGATCACTGGCCACTGACCAATCATAAATCGTAAATCATACATCATAAATCCATCAACTCCGCGTTACTTGTTTCCAGGTGGTTGAGCCTGAGAATTGGCTTCCGCGTGAAGATTAAAGACGAATCGGTCGATGGCGCGATCGGCAAAAGCCAACGCCTCGCGCCATTCCCCGCCCATTCGAATTAACCTCATCAGTTCCGTCTTGGTGCCGCCGTCGGCGTTCCTCACTGCGCACCGTTGTGACGGCGAAATTTCGCGCTGTCTCGTGCAGCCAGCCTGTTAGCACGGGCCGCCGCTGCAATTTCACGGCGTTTCGCGCCAGAGCCACGAACACCCGCTGTGTGACGTCTTCAGCCAGGCTGGCGTCGCGCAAGACTCGGAACGCCGTCGAATAGACGAGATCGACATGCCGGTGCACCAATTCCTCGAACGCCTCTTCGGCGCCGGTCCGTCCGTATTCGCGAATCAAATCCTGATCTGGGACTTCCGGCATGCACCCATTATACGCCACCGGCGCTGGAATCGGACAATCCGGAGACGCGCCGGAGCGTTCGACGCCCCGCCGACTGCAAGCCGGCGATACTGCAGAGCTGGGCACAGCCGCAACCAAAACGAAGCGCGGCTGTGTGCGAAGCACCAACCGCAGCGCGTTGGAACTGCCAAAGTGCTGCGGCTGGGGCTTCGACCACAGCCACGCTCCGGGAAATCGTCGCGGTTTGCGGCAATTTCAGACGATACTGATAGACTTCAAGTCCGCGCAACAGGGCCTCGGAGCCGCCTTGGCTCGAAGAACGTGTGAAATATTCAGCCTAAGCCCCAATCCACGCCGATCGTTCATTCGCCAGGTGCGCCAGTGTGAGTTTGCCAGACTCGATATTGTCGGCTTCGAGGTCACCGACAATCTGAAAAAAGCGGTGGCCCTCCTCATCGCGGCAGACCTCTTTCAGAAAAGTGAACTCCGCAACCGCCCGCAGTTCCGAGGCGGCTCGCGGGCTGTAAACGGCCCAATGCTCCGTTCCCGGTTTCCTTCTCACTTCCCAGCTATTCAGCGTCTCGAGGAATTCAACCGGAGGATCCAAATCCCGCGCGACCTGGATGATGACGTTTTGATGATCGAGTTCCTCCCGAATGGCTTCAGGAAGCGGCTCGGAAATCAAGTCGATCAGTTCAGCCACGCTGCCGAGGCGGAAGCTGCGCAGGGTCGTCGCCCTCGCAATGGGTTCGGCCAGCCAGCGGAGCGGCTCGGGAAGCTGATCGGAGATGAAGGCCATCCCCGTGGTGAGAATCATTTGCTGGTGCTCCGGCTCGGGCGACGACTCCCATTCTTGCACCGAGGCGGCGAGGTAGCTTTTCAAGAGATGCCAGAATTCGGAGAAGAGAATGCTGCGCTCCTTTAGTTGCGTTTCGACCAACGGGAGGAGATTCTGCAAATGCGGACTGCCTCGCCACATGTCCCGGATTTGCGTATCTCGGAAGCGATAGAGGGAGGGCTGCGCGAGCATTTGCTGCGCAGTTACATCGGCAATCGCGAGACAGGGACTCCCGGAGGCCAGTTCGAACAAGGCGACCCCAGCCGAAAAAATGTCCGACCCTCGGGTCAGCGCCAGTCCAGTTTGGACATTCGACGCGTCGATGACCAACTCCGCATAGTCCGGCGTCGCCGAATAGACGTAGTTCTCGGTGTCGCGGCCATGGCGCGGCGTAAAGAACGCGCCCAGGTCCACAAATTTGATTCGTCCGTCAAAGAGCCGGATGACGTTATCGGGTTTGAAATCGATCAGAATGATCCCGTGGCGATGAAACAGCCTGACGATCGTCAGCGTTTCATGGAGCGCGGCTCGGAACTGAGCGACCCAGGCCTCAGGATAACCGGCGGCCGCTGCGGATCGAGACCAGGCCAGCAAATTCTCTCCAGGAAGAAATTCCATGGCGATAAAGGCGAACTTGGGCTCGACATTGACGTCCGAACCAAAAAACGCCGGGACCCGGCTGCGCAGCTCCTCAATTCCTTGAATGTCGTTAAAATTTTCCACCTCGACGCGAAATCTCAGGTAAGGTCCGTAGCTCAATTCGTCGGCCTTCCCGCAGTCCACGTCGAAGGTTTTCAAGACCAGCCCAGGGTGCGTGGTGGCATAGACGGAAGTCTCGCTGTTCTGGTTGAGGAGGCGCGTGAGTTCCACTTGGCCGGCGCCGACCAGGTTGACGCTCATGCCCGCCAACCTGCCCGCGGCTGATTCGGTCGATTCCACTGTTGCCATGGGCGCCACGGATTCTGGGTTCCGCAGTGTGCGATCATACCTTCTCAAAACCACGGAGTCACCATCTAGTTTGGTTCCAGGACTACGCGCGGAAGAAGGCGACTTGATTCGTTCCGTCAAGGTCCAGCTTGTCAGCGCCAATTATTTCTCTTCGCTCGGCGTGGAGCCGCGGCTGGGGCGCGCGGCTTTTTGCCGGGGGAAAGTCCACCAGGTTTTCAACCCTTCAGCGATCACGTAGGGCATGGTAATCAACGTCCAGCCGTGAATACTGACCAGACGGAAGATTTCGTGCGACGCGCCCGCCGTCGAACCGCATGCGGCCAGCAATACGCTTGAGTCAAGAAACAGTCTCACGCGCCTTTCCGGAAGCGCTGCATCTCGGCCTCATCCTCCGCTATCCATGAGGCGATTTGCTCCCGGGAAAACTTGCGTGGCGACGGCAGCTTCACGCCCGACTGACGCAGCCGCGTGGCGAGAAACAGAATGAGTTCCTGCTTCTCCTCCGGCGGAAGCGCGGCGGCGGCGGCCTCGATTTCAGCGAGCGTGCTCATGGGCGGGACGTTAACATGGCCACGGTAAAACCCTCAAGCGCGGCTTTGTGGTCGTGCTGTTCGAGGGATCGCTTGGAGTCCCGGCTTCAGCCGGCCCGGACCGCGTGAACGCGGAACTACAAACCTGCGCATTGCGGATGTTTTCCGGCAAGGGCTGCCAGCCGTAACGGTCGCCCAGCAAGATCAGGAAGTTGGGCTGAGGTGAAATCTCTTGCGAGCGCCGCAATTCCTCGAAGCAGATCCGCATGGTGCGATGGTCGAGACTGGCCTCAGTCGGCACACCCCAGCGCAGATCAATGGCCTGGAATTGAAACTGCCGGCTCGCGCAGAGCGGCTCCAACTTCGGGAACACGTCCCGTTGCAAGGCGTCGCGCTCATGTTTGAGGTCCGTGAACCTCGAGCTGACGAAGACTCGGATCACGGGCCGGCGGCGGATCTGAGGTTGATTATCCATCAGGGTTAATTGGTCACAAGCATCGCCTACGTTCCAACTACGCAACGGGTTTTACGGCCGAGCGATCGATTTCCACCAAGGTGTGAGTTTGGAACGCGGCTTCAATCGCGGGCAGGTTGCGCTCGAACAAACCTCGCAAATCCCGCGTGGAAATATTCCCCGTCTTTACCAACAGAAGCTTCCACGGCCGGCCTTGCAACAGGTGCGAATAGAAAAAGTCTGTGTCCTTCGAGACGACCACCCGTTGCTCATCGAAAGAAAGCTGATTGATTACGCGATCCTTCGTCGCGTTCTTGGCCGGCAAATCCAGCGTGTGCGTTGCGTCATGTCCGTGTTGCGCCAGCATCGCGCAAAGGCGGCGCGGCAGGTGCGCGTCCACGAGGAACTTCATTTGAGCGCCAGATGAACGCTCTTGGCCGTCAGCATCCGGCGCGAGAATTCATGGCAGGCAAGAATGTCCTCGCGCTCCAAGTCAGGAAACTCGGCCAGCAAATCTTCCACCGAATCGCCGCCCGCCAGATACTCCAAAATGGTTTCCACCGGGTAACGCAGGCCGCGCACACACGGCTTGCCGTGACAGATTTCGGGATCAACGGTGATGCGCGACAGCAGGTCGTCGTTCGACATGGGAGCAGTTTACACCGTTCACTCGACAATTGCCAAGCCGGTGATTTCGTCGCTGAATTGTGGAGGGCGTTTGATCGCACTCACCCTCTCCGCCTCGATCGGGGAGAGGGGAGGGTGAGGTGTCGAGTTGATTCTTCAGAAACCTCTTCGGGCAAGGGTCGCCAGCCGTAACGGTTGCCCAGCAAGATCAGGAAGTTGGGTTGAGGTGAAATCTCTTGCGAGCGCCGCAATTCCTCAAAAGCAGATCCGCATCGTGCGGTGGTCGAGGCTGGCCTCAGACGGAACACTCCAGCGCAGATCAATGGCCTGGAATTGAAACTGCCGGCTCGCGCAGAGCTGCTCCAACTTCGGGAACACGTCCCGTTGCAAGGCGTCGCGCTCAGGCTTGAGGTCCGTGAACGTCGAGCTAACGAAGACCCGGATCACTGGCCGGCGGCGGATTTGGGCTTGATTATCCATCATGGTCAATTGCTCTCAAGCATGGCTACCTCAGCACGCACGATCCATCGTCCGTCGGACGGACGCCAACAGAATCAGCTTTCAGGCCTCACTGCCTTCCAACAACCATCTGCCGCAAGTCCTCCGAGAGCCAGAAACCCGCCCTTCGATGCAGATCGTCCACGACCGCGGCTGCGTCCGGCAGCAGACCACGCTCTCGCGCTTCGATGAGCACACCAACCAGGCCCGTGACTCGCAGCCCAAGCCGCTTCGCCGCCGTCCGCCCGGCTCGTTCATCAATCAGCACCAGGTCCGCACTGGCCTCCCGTGCCAGCACTATTGTCTCGGACTCACCCGCGCCAAGATCCCGGCAGAGCAGCCTCACCATACCAGAGTCGGCGGCCTTGCGGCGCTCAATCCAGTCCGCCTGTATCACCATGCCCGCGCCTGCCCGGTCTAACCCGGCTGCCACCACTTCGTGCCAGACCGCTTCCGGCAAGAGCAGCCTCCCAAACATTGTCCGCAGCAACTCCAGCCGCCCGACACGGGCCAGCGCGATAAGCGGCGAGGCATCGGCGACGACAATCATGCTTTGCGCAAGGCCGCCAGCGTTTCCCGATCTTCTCGCGCATCATCCACACCGTAGTGCGGCCCCAGATGACGCGTTCCGAGATGCATTTGGAATTCAGCCACGGGTAGCGCTGCCAGTTCTGCGGCTTTGCCCAGCGAAAGCCGGTTGGCGGCGAACAGCGCGATGGCCAGTTCCAACTTTGCGTCGGCGACCGACATTCGTGCCGACTCCAAAACGTCGCGGGGGATTTCCAAACTCAGGGTCGCGTTCATGGCACAAAGCTACTGAACTTGTGCCGTTCGAGCAAGCAGAACGCCCGCATCAGCCGGGGTGAGTGGCGGCGAGTTTCGCTTGGAGTTCCGCCTTCAGGCGGTCCGGAGCCGCGTGAACGCGGAACTCCAAACGGGCAAAGGCCGCCAACCGTAACGGTTGCCCAGCAAGATCAGGAAGTTGGGTTGCGGTGAAATCTCTTGCGAGCGCCGCAATTCCTCAAAACAGATGCGCATGGTGCGATGGTCGAGACTGGCCTCAGACGGAACACTCCAGCGCAGATCAATGGCCTGGAATTGAAACTGCCGGCTCGCGCAGAGCTGCTCCAACT
>JACQWK010000508.1 GCA_016209525.1 Verrucomicrobiota bacterium | reverse complement strand
GGTCGGGTCTGTCCGGTGGCTCCGCACACGGGGCAATTCCCGCCGGAACCCTCCTACCCGAACGCCGTTACCTCGATTTGAGCGCGTCGGGCACGGGCTTCGTCCACGACCTTTTCCAGTTGGCGGGCGGTCTGGTCGTCAATCCACTCCTCGCCGCACTGGTCACAAATCGTGGCGCGCACGCGGCGCACCACCACCACGCCGCTGCCCAGGTCGGCACTGAAGGTCGTGGTGCCCGCCGTCTTCCGCCCGCCGCACAACGGGCACCGATTCTCTGTTCCATTCATGATTGTCGTTTCGTTCGATAGTCCGCCTCAAACACAGCCAGCGACGGCTCGTAGGCGGTGATGATGAAGGCCTGCCCATTCAGCTCATCGCACGAGGCCACCACGTGGAGCGGTCTGCCGCCAACATATCCCAGAAACAGGGCGCTGGGAAAGGGCCGATCTTCCGTGTAATCCCGGATGCGCTCTCCCGAGGCCAACACCTCCAGAACCGCGCTCTGAGCGATGCCGCGTTCGGCCAACTTCTGGAGCACATGCTTCCGCCATTCCAGCCGGCCTTCGCGGACAGCCTTCCTGAGTGCTTCAAGATCCAGCGGTTTCATGCTTCGAGTCCCTCTCGTGGAGTGTTTCTTCCGGGTGATCGAGCGCCGCCGATCCCGCAAACGGCTCGATCAGCGTGCCGACCCGCTCCGTAAAATAGCCGAGAATGGCCGGCGCGAGATTGCGCTTGCTGCCCTGGTGCGGGATGGGGTGGGGAACTTTCAAAGGCTCCCCCATCGCCAACCTCCGCGGGAGCGCAGCCACTGCTGCGTTCTGGAACTGCTGTTCGCCATGTTTACCTGGGTTTCTCGTCGAGCAAGTAGTCGTATGGTTGCTCGTCGAAAAGTGCTTCGCCCGCGCCCAGCGAACGAACTCGATAGCTCACCCCTGCGACGCGCACGTGGCCAATCTCTTTGGGTGCCGCGGCATTCCGGTCAAACAAGACGAGGTTGAAACCCTGTCCCATTGCGCTTGGATACTTCAAACCGCCGTAGCCGTGTCTTCGCACCAATTCGCAGAACCGCTGTGTCGGGCGATAGAGCGCCTGCTCGTCATCCGGTGAGACAGGCCTGCACAGTTCAGAACGAAGCTGAAGGAGAAGCTGAAGCAAGTCAGCTTTCCAGTGAAATCCATCCTCGAATGGGCTGACCGGGCGGAGGCTCTCGACCTCAGTCGTATCCACCACTCGAACCGCTTCCTTTAGGTGGAACTCAGCGAGGACTATTGGCCAACCTTTCCAGCCTCGCACCTCCGCAATGGCTGTCTTGGCGTCGCTGGCCAAGTAAAGCACCGGTTCTCCCCTTTGGTTTGCACGTCCAGCCTTTGCACAATCGGGCGGCGGCGCTTTGACATCTTCAGGGCCGAACCTGGTCTTGTACTTTCGCTCGTAACGCCTAGCCCGCCAAAATGTGGCGCCCTCCGGTAGGGAGCTGGACAAATCCTCAAGGACGATTTCGAATTCAGATGGCAAGTCCAACTCCACGGACGGAAGGCTGCCATCGTCACAGTTTTCGACCTGTTCAACAGCTACCGGAATGACATTCCGCCCTTCGCCGCTCAGAAAACGCTCCAGTTCACAGACCCAATTCTCCACCAGACGGCTTGGTTTCGACACGAAACACCCGGCGTAATCAGGATACAGGCATAGCTCTTTTGCCCGAACGCCTTCTGTCAGCAGCGCGAAAACCAGTTCCCGCCTGACCTCGCTGGGTTGGCGCTTGAGCCGTCGGCTGAAAATCCTCCAGTCATCAAAAAGCAGTTCATGTAACGGCTCGCCAATTTCATCAGAGTCGTATGCTCCCTCGACAAGTTCCCGGAAATCGCACCCCAGATCCTCCAGCGGAAGCGCTCGGACCTGCTTCGCATGACACCAGAAGCACTTCACAAGTGTGAAGCCGTCTTTGAAGCCCTCCTTCAGGACCACATCGTCAATGCAATACTCACAAATGAAGTCACGAGGTTCCATCATGTTTGCCTTGCACCTCCAGACCAGCCTTCCAGTCTTCCTCGCGAATAGTCAGCTTGTCCTTCTTTCCGACGGAAGCGGGATTCTGAACGAGGCGAATGACTGGCAGGTTGGGGATTCCGGAAACCACGCACAGGAAGAAGGCATCACGGTGAGTGTCGGCCGCATTTGCTTCGTTGCCGGTCAGTTCGACATCTGCGTCTGACGAAAGCCCCTTGACTTCGATGTGGACTTTCTGTCGCGCTTGGTCCGCCGCTTCCAAGTCATAGCCGAAATTGCGTTTCTCGACCTGCTGGATATTTCGGAACATCGCCTGGAGCCGGTCACACGCGAAGTTCATGGCGAATTCCTCTACCCCGTTGTCTGGCGCTTCCTTGACTCCGAGTCGCTTCAGGAACTCTCGCAGTGCTTTGAAATCCTCGTCCGACTTGCAGTCGCGCAGGTATCCAGGAGCAAGGAAATCAAGCCCTGAAACGTAACGCTGGAAAATCTCCCAGTTCTGTGCTGGCCTGAATTCGGTCGGGAAGTAAACCTGCTTCGCGGCCCGGACTCGATTCCCCTTTGTCAACACCCACGCCTCGCCTCGCTGAATTTCTGCACTGAGATGTTTCTGGCAGTAGAGGGTGTAGTCGAGAAGCTCGTCGGGAATCGGCTGCGGAGCGGTGGTGAGGATTTTGGGCAGCAAGGCCTCCCGGCAAACGGCCTTCGCGTCGAGCTTCTGGACGCCACAGAGGCCAATGAGGAAGCCAGCGAGCGCCTCGCGTTCCTTGTCATCTGCAATGCCGCCAAGAATGTCAGGATGAAGCATGGGGTTTGTCTGCTGCAACTCGAAGGCGACTTTCGTTATGAGCGGATCGGTGATTGTGGCATCCAGCAAATAGACCTTGCCGCCGTTCAGGAGCTTTCGGTCAGCCGTGAAAATGATCTCCTGGCCGTGGTAGCTCTTCACCCGTGTTCGATGGGTATAGTAGAAGTAGTGCTCGTGAAACGGGAAGCTCTTCAGCCAGCGGTACAGCGCACGATACCATTCCGCTCCATCTGGAGCTTGGGCCTTCGCCTTCAAGAAATCCTCGTTTTCAAACAGGCGCCATCGGTCCACTTTCGGAAACTTGTCGGGCAGGGCGGCAGCCACGCGCTGGTGAACCAGCTTCAAACCAAGCGCTTCTCCGAGCACGGCACCGATTTGATCCTCCGGCAAAACGCCATAGTCCACAATCGCCTTTGCCGCTGAAGCTTCTTCCGTCAAACGCACCACTTCGTTTGGCTTGGCCCAAGTCTCATCTGAGGCAATCACACAAGGATTTTCGCTCAGAAACTGCTCAATGGGACCAATCAATTCCGGGCCAAACAGCCGGTCGTAGGCTTCGTAGCCCTTGGACTTCGTGAACTCGAACACCGCGAGAAATTGATACTTCCAGACGGGATGCTTTTGAACGTCAGCGATGGCTTCGATGCAAAGCTGTCTGACCTCGTCCACAAGCCAATGATTCCACGGTGACTCGTAGTTGATGGCATCGCGCCCTGGCTGAACGAGGAAGTCGGCCTGGATGGGGAACTTCGCTCCGCTCTTGGACTCGCCCAGCGGCAGGAAGGAATAGACTCCACCGTACATCGCCGAAGCAGGAGTCGGATCGAGATCGCCTTTGGCGTCCACGCCAAAAGCAATAGCAATTTCTCGCTTGGTCACGTTGGAGCGGTACTCCTGAGTGAGCCGGTCGCCCTTGACCCCTTCTGGAACAGTGACCTCACGGCGGTAGAACTTGAATCGTTGAGGCCGGCTGTCCTGCTTCAACACGGTGATGCCGTCCTTCTCTCCCTCGTTCTCCAAAGTCCACGCTGGCGCACCCGAAATCTCATCTACGACGGTGATCTTCTTGAGCCATTTCAGGAACAAGTACAACTCAGCCTTGAGCTGCTTAAGCCCCTGAAGAACGCTTTCCGCACAGGCCGCGTCTCTGAACCGAACGATGATAGCCGTCTTGTCCAAGTCTATCGGCTCGGAAGGCTCCTCGATCCAAACCGGGATGACGTGCCAAGGCGTCTCGCCAGCTTGACCACTCCACTCAGCGTGATTGCGATCAAACTTGAAGTGGTATCCGTTGGAGTAAACCTCTGCGCAGTCTGACACCTTGAAGACCGACTTGAAGCCGATACCAAGGTAGCCAAGCGTCCCCTGCTCCGGCTTCTTGGAGGGGCGAATCCCGCAAATGGCTCCGAGGTTCTTTTCGTCAAAAGGCCGGCCGTTGTGGACAAACTTGAGCCTGTCCCGGCTGATCGTGATCGTGACCTCTCCCGCTTGCTCCAGTCCCAAACCAGCATCTTCAGCGTTCTGAATCAGTTCAAGCACGAACCCAGAGCTTCGCGTGAACACAACTTGCGAAACGAGCTTCAGCGCGTTCACGTAGTCTGTCCAAATCCGAGTGCCCTTCGAGTCCTCGAACTCCTTTCGGACCCGCTCTATCGCTGCCTTCTTTTCGATCGCGTTTACCATGCTGGTGTTCTCCTTTGGTCACTGCGTTGCCCACCGCAGTCATTTTGGCTTGGCCTTTGTTCGATATCTCGTGTTTCTCTCCATCAGCACCAATTCCCGCTGCTGTCGGTTCACTTTCACCGGCAGATCGTCCGAGTGCAGTCGGTTCCAGAGGGTGACGAGTTCTTCCGGTGGCAGTTCGTCCACGAAGCGGAACGCGGACGCGGCCAGGTAGGTGCGGTCTTTCTCGAAAGCCATCCAGGGCCGGTCAAGTTTCTCCGCTGCGCTGCCGGTGGTGTTGGAGCCGGCGAAGATGTCCAGCACGGTGTCGCCGGGATCGGTGAGGAATTCGATGAAGAACGTCGGCAGCTTTTCGGGGAACCTCGCCGGATGGGACTTCACGTCCACGCTGGCGCAGTGGCGCTGGTAGGGCGAGTTGCTCTCGGTGTTCGGGATTTGCAGGAGGTTCGACGGGATGGCGCCGCCGTTGTTGTCGGCGAAGCGGCGGCTGATGTCGTGCCCGGACGGGCGGAGTTTCGGGCGGTAGAAGCTCTCGGCGTCTTCCAAGAGTTTCTTCATCCGCTCGGAGTAGGGCGCGAGCACGCGGCGGACATCGGCTTTCGGGAAGTCGGTTTTGGCGAACCACCAGACGGTGTTTACGGAGTCTTTCGCGCGGATCTTGCGCTTGTTCACCCACTCGATGGGCGACGGGAGTTTGGCCGGGTTGTGCCAGAAGAATTCTTCGGCGAGCCGGAAGCCGTGTTCGTCGCACAGGCGGAGCATGACGCGAAAGTTGTAGAGCGAGCGCACCGGGCGTCCGCGCTGGTAGGCGCCGCCGAGGTCGAGCACGAAGCTGCCGGTGGGCTTGAGCACGCGCTTGACGGGTTCGGCGAACTGGAGCAGCCAGTCCACGTGGGCGTCTTCGGTCGCGTTGCCGTATTCCTTCTGGCGCTGAAGCGCGAACGGCGGCGAGGTGATGACGAGATCGACGGATTCGGCAGGCAGGCGCGGCAGGAGGTCGAGCGAGTCGCCGACGCAGGCTTGACCCCAGTCAGTCGTGTAAAGCGGCGTGGGCAGCGCGGCGGGCATGTCAGTATTCCTCCAGGTCGTAAATCCAGCTCGCCACAATCTTCCAGAGAACGGTGACGGCGAAATAGACTTCCGGGTCGCGGCGGCGCAACTCCTCGACTTGGCCAACAAACTGTCCTTGGTCCTGCGTGCCCAGAATGTAGGCAACCCAACGGCGGGCGTCGTCGTCCACCAGAAGCGGGAGAAGTTCGTCAACTTTGACGCGGCCTGAACGACTCACGGCCCACGCGATGCCGGCGCGCTGGTCGTCTTGGGTGCCAGGGAGCTCCGCGGCGACGTTCGTGCCGGTGATGGCGGCGATCTTCCGCAGGGCGCGAGCGGCTTCGATGCGGATTGGCTCTGCGAGTTCGAGGAAGACTTCAACCAGCGCGTCCGCGCTCGCTGGCTGCTGAAGTTCGCCGAGCGCCCATGCGGCACCGGCGCGAATCTCCGGGTGCTGGCTTTGGTCAAGCAGGACCGTAGTGAGCGCCTGGCAAGATTCGTCGGTCGGGATTTCGCCGAGGATGATGACAGCTTCCAAGCGATGCTCCAAATACTGGTCTTGGAGTGTCTGCTTGATGAAGGCCATCCCCGCGGCTTCACCAGCGCGAGCGAGTCCAGCGGCAGCTTCAAGGCGAACGTAGATGTGCTCCCGCTCGTCCGCTATCCGCTGCGCAAGGGCGGTAGAAGCGGGAGCGTTCAGAATATGAGAGAGGGCTTTCGCAGCGGTATAGCGGTCGGCTACGGCTAGCGAGGCGAGCATTTCAAGAAAGCTCGAATGTGCGGCCGCACCGGAACACGGCAACGCGGCAGTTGCGGGCACGACCGAGGCAATGATTTGGCCGGCGCGGACAGGATCACCAACTTTCACGAGGGGTTGAAGGAGGATGTCCCTTCTGTTCAGCGCGAGGGAGATAGTTCGCTGGTCGGTCGCGCGCTTGAACTGGAGCCGTTCAACAGTGAGAGCGCTGACGAGTCCATCGCTGCTGGCCACGACACTGGGCCACGTGACGCGCAATTCAAAGCCCTCGCCGGCGCCCTTCGGTTTCACGGTGACGACCTGGTTCGCGGCAAAGGCCCTTCGCAAGGCTTCAACCGAGACGAATTGAATCGTGCCGCCGCATTGCCAATCGGTCGGACCCTCCCCGGTCTTCACGCAGAGCGAGAGCGCGACCACATCGCGGTCCGTCAGTCCCTTGTCCCAGCCGCGGTCCGGGTCGGAGAGCGAGTGGGACATGCTGATTTCGAGTTGGGTCTTGGCGCGGGCTTCGACTCGCGTACCACAATTCAGGCAGAGAATGTCAGGGACGCGAAGGCGTTTGATTTTGACGTTCTTCCAAATCTTGTAGCCCATCGAGCCACGTTCCAATTCGATGGGCTTGTGGCCCTGACGCTCCAGTTCGGCAAACACGGCGCGTGCGCCGATGGCACCAATGGCGAGCTTCTCCAGGAAGCTCGCGTCGGTCTTGAATGAACGGCGGCCAGGCATCGGTTTGTTCGTCAGGCTACCGCACGCGGGCAAATGGCGGCAACGCGTTTCCGGGAGTCCAGCAGGAAAGGAGGGCGGGATGACGTCGCAGCGCGCCCACTTGCCCGGCGGCGCCTATTCGTCTCTTGCCGTTCGGTTGCACATGAACCTCCCGGCTGCCATACGCCACGGTGAAGCTCGGCCGGCCCCATTTCAGGCGCCGAAACGAGCGGCCCTCCCCGTGGATCCCGTTTTGAAATTTCGCCGAGCGCGGATTCATCGCCCAATGGTTAGGGTGGAATTCAATTTCTTCGGGCACGAGATCACGGCGGTAGAACATGGGCTCGGGCAAACCCGCTAAGACCTTCCACACGGTCGGCGCCTGTTTCGACGCCGGCGCCGGGAACTGATGGTTGTACGTTTCAGCCGCTGCCTGACTGTCATCGAGCGCGAGTACCGGACGAAAGCCCTCCTGTCGAAATCCCAGGTCCATGCCCCCTGGGCCGCAGAACAAACTGACGATTGGAACCTGAAGTTTCGACACCGCGCGAGTTTACAAGCGGCCCGCGCCGCCTTGCAACACTCACGTCTGTCTTCTTATTAAACGACTCCACGATAATGTGAAACCGCCACGTTGCGCTTGAGTTGCCCGGGGTTGACGCAGTCATCCTTGGCGCTGCAACGCGCACACGGCCTGCCGCGCATGGTGGCCGAATCAGCTTCGGAAGCGGGTTGAACCGGTGGTCTTGCCCCTGGCCGTGTTGCTGGGCTTCGGCGCCGCGGCCACGCTGCTCGCGGTCCGCTTCTTTCGAGTCTGAGGTGCTTCGGAATTTCGACCAGGCGGCCTCGATTCGGCTGCGCCCACGGGAGCCTGTCCAAGAAGGTCTCGCGGCGGGAGAAAAGGCCAGGCCGCATGCTGAGTCGAGCGACTCTAGTGCTGTGACAAGGAATTATCGACACATCCGCGGCAAGGAGTTTTTCGCGCTGACGAGGCGCGAGCGACGAGCATACCCGCCAGCGGGCTGTAAGGACCGAGCAACGAAGTCAGCGCGAAAAAGAACTGCCGGCCTTCGGCGGCTGGCAGGACTTTTGAAACGTATTGCCGCTGGTTGCCGTACCCGCCCGCCGGCTCGTGGAGGGAGTCGCCGGAATTGTTCGTTGCGGAACCGCAGTCTTCTTCGGGATTCATGGTGCATGCGCTGATTCTCTCGGCCACTCGCTGACTCGCCGCCACCAGTGCCGAAGCCACTGCCGATATTGGTTCGATTGCCTATTGCAGCCGCCCGCCAGGCGGGCAATCGAGCAACCGCTGCCCAGCGATTTGTCCGGCCACAGATGCAGCGCATCGGCGACGCCAATTTCGTCGGCCACCCGTTCGACCGTTCGCAGTGCGTTCACGGCGTAATCCTGCCAGCTTTCGCGCGTCGTAAACACTTCCGTCTTCAGCCGAATGCCGAGCATCTTGGCGTGCGTCTCGATGCGCGCCACGTTCTCGGCCCGGATGTTGATGGGTTCGTGGAAAATGGTGAGCGGCTTCAGTTCGGCCACGGCCTTCAGCGTCGCCCGCAGGTCCGCTTCGTCGCACTCAGGGTAGGTGGGGGCCATCGCCACATAGACGTGCAGCCCGGCTTCCTTGGCGGCGCGAAGTGCAGCCAGGCGTTGCGACGGCGCGGGGGCCTTCGGCTCATAGACCCTGGCCAAATCGTTGCGCAACGTGGGCAGGCTCATGCCGAAGACGAGGCGTTTACCGAAGCTGCGAAACAAGTCGAAATCGGCCCGCGCCAGGGGACTGCGGGTGAGGATGCGGACGTTCAGCGTGGACCGGTCGCGGATCAGTTCGAGGGAGCGGCGCACGAGCTTGCGCGCGTGTTCAGCCAGTTCGCGCTGCCGTGCCGGGTCGGGATGGTGGATGACCTGGTACGCATCGGTAGTGCTGCAATAAATCACCGCGCGATTGCCGTCTGGCTTGAGTTGTGAGCGCGGCGTGTTCTCGGCGGCACGCAGGGAGGCGAGGAACTTCGCTTCATCCCATGGCCGGATAAGCAGGTAATCGCCCCACTCGGCGTCCGGGTCTTCGACGCCGTATTCGGCGAGCATGGGCGCGAGCTTGTTCGTCGCCGTGCTTGGCACGTAGCAGAACCGGCAGGCGTGTGAGCATCCGACGGCGATGTTGAAGGCCCAATTGGAAAGGCTCTTGTAGATGAAATTGTTCGGGGCGATGACTGCGGGCGAGCGCCAGAAGTCCACGGGCGACTTGCGCAACGGATTCTCGTCCGGTCGCAAGTGAAAGGCCTGGCGCCGGGCGGCGGCTGGCCGCCTGGCTGGTGCGTCAGTGAGCAGCGCGGGTGTCATGAGCTACGGGCAGAATAACGCCGTGCGCCGGGAGAAGTCGAATGAGCCGTTCAGAAATTCCATTCGCGCTGGCCTTTCTCGTCGATTTTCAGAATCTCGTTCCAGAACTTCTCCGCCAGCTCGTGGCGGCTAAACAGCGTGAAGCGATAAAGCGGCTGTCCTTCCGGGACAGAGAGATGGCGGGTGCCGATGAAACCTTCCTGCTGGATTCTGTTGCTGAAGCAGTCAATGGCCATCAGGGTAAACTGCGAAGGCTCGTTCCACTTCCATCTCCGCCACTCCTTGGTACCGAGGAAAGCGTCTAAAGCGGTCTGGCCGGTCGTTGACCTGAGATACTGAGGTAGATTCCAAGTGATCCCCAAGCTGTGCTGAATGGTCACAAGGAGGTCGATCTTCGGATTCCTGGTCAGCTCCCGCACGGCCCAGAGTGGCACCTGCGAAATGCCGGTCGGATCAATGAAGGCCACGACAAGTGTCTTATCGTCGAAACGAAGTCGTTCGGCCTTGGCCGCGCCGAGCCAGCTTTCGGCGGTGATTTTGGCGCGCCGCGCCTTCGGGTGCTTGGCCACCCGCTGCTTGAGCGCTTCGGCGAGCTCCGGCGAGTCCTCAATGAAGATGAACCGGTCGAATTCGTGATCGAGGGCGACCAACGGTGAGCCAGCGAACTCCTCTCCGGTTCCCTTGATCTTGCAGAGGCCAGGTCCCGCCATGACATCGAGGTAAACAAGGCGGAGCTTGCCGCGAATGGCTTTCGTTGTGATGCCGCAGTAGTTGTGGAGGTAGTGATGCTTGCGCCTAGCCCAGTCGCCGCTCTTGCGGGCAGGCAAGCCATCGCTTGCTGGCAGATACGGCAGGTCGTCCAAGTCGCGGCGCTGAAGCTTGCGGTTCATTTTTGTCATCAAGTCTAGCGGGTGCGGACGGACAAATACGGTCCAACCCTCTCATTCATTTCCGCTTCGGCGCTGCCGAATACGCCGACGCTTTCTCCCTCAGTACCATTTCCCGCAGCAGCCGATTCACCTTCACCGGCAGATCGTCCGAGCGCAATCGGCTCCAGAGCGCGGCGAGGTCTTCCGACGGAAGTTCGTCCACGAAGCGGAAGGCGGACGCGGCCAGGTAGGCGCGATCTTTCTCGAAAGCGATCCAGCGCCGGTCGAGTTTCTCAGCCGCGCGGCCGGTGGTGTTTGAGCCGGCGAAGATGTCCAGCACGGTGTCGCCGGGGTCGGTGAGGAACTCAATGAAGAACGTCGGCAGCTTTTCCGGGAAGCGCGCCGGATGCGGTTTCACGCCCACGCTGGCGCAATGGCGCTGGTAGGGCGTGTTGCTTTCGGTGTTCGGAATTTGCAGGAGGTTCGACGGGATGGCGCCGCCGTTGTTGTCCGCGAAGCGGCGGCTGATGTCGTGGCCGGACGGGCGCAGTTTCGGGCGGTAGAAGGTCTCGGCGTCTTCCAGCAGTTTCTTCATTCGCTCGGAGTGGGACGCATGCACCAATTCAGCGCAACGCTTCTGCCAAGTCGATCTCGTGTCGCAGGAGCTTGTTGACCAGCGTGCCAAGGTCTTCCCCGCGCTTGCGCGCAGCCGTGGCCAGTCGGGCTTGGATTTGCGGCTCCAAGTACACGGGCAGGTGAAGTCTTGCGCCAGGGCGGTAGAACCGTCCACGTTCGCCTTTTGAAAAATCGTATTCTTTCTTCATCGTCAGCGCGCCCGGTATTGCCGGGCTTCGGTCTTGGTGGCTTTGCGGGCGGAGATGATACGGCAGCGGGTTGTGCCTTCACCCGCCTCGCGCCACGTGTGGGAGGCTACCAGCAGTTGACCATGAGCGTCCATGCCCAAGGTGATCCAGCGATCTTCGCCAGCCGCGCTGTGTGCCCGGTCGTACAGGGATAGCGCTTCCGGGTCTTGAAAGACGGTGGCCGCCCGTTCGAAGCTGACACCGTGTTTGCGGAGGTTCGCCGCCGCTTTCGGTGGGTCCCATTCAAAATGGAATTGGAATTCAGACGCCACGGCTCGTCACGGCTTGGCTGTGCGCCGTCCGGCGACATTCTCGAAGACGAAAAAATCCGACTGGAATTCTTCGTTCAGGGCTTGGACCAAGCGCGCAAAATCCAGTCCCAGTCGGCCGCGCGGATCATGCCTCGTCTTCTGGCGGTTGCCTGGCGAGAAACTCTGGCACGGCGGTCCCCCGATGACTCCGCGCGACCTGTCTGCGTGCGACGCACAGGCAGGCGGTTGGTGCGGTGACGCCGCTCTGACCAGGGCCACCAATTCGGGGCCGGACAATTCACTCAGGTCGCGCTTGGACGCGACTTCGCGTGAATCGTTGCAATTGTAGGTGACGACCGCTGCCTGACTGTCATCGAGCGCGAGTACCGGACGAAAGCCCTCCTGTCGAAATCCCAGGTCCATGCCCCCTGGGCCGCAGAACAGACTGACGATTGGAACCTGAAGTTTCGACATTGCGCGAGTTTACAAGCGGCCAGCGCCGCCTTGCAACACTCACGTCTGTCTT
>JACQWK010000538.1 GCA_016209525.1 Verrucomicrobiota bacterium | reverse complement strand
CGTCCTTACCGAACTTACAGAGGAGACCGTGGGATGGACTACACGCGGAAGGTTTGTAGTCCCGCCTTTAGGCGGCCCGAAGCGGCTTAAGCCGGGACTACCAACGCCGACCTGTCGTTCATCCAACGGTCTCGTCAATATGTGTGCAGGAACAACTGGTCGCAACGATGCTGGTCGTTTATCCTGGAGCCGAACCACGAACAATTTCTATGACACGCCGCAAAATGCTCGGCACCCTCGCCTGTCTGCCCTCACTCCTCAACACCGTTCCGCCTGCTGCTGAGCCGAAACCCGCCGACCGAACTCGCCTGGGCGTCGGCATGCACTCCTACGGCGCAAGCTGGAACGCCGCGAATCGGACATCGCCCGCCGCGCCGTTCAACGATGCCTTGAGTTTCCTGGAGCACTGCCACGCGCTGGGCGCCGGCGGGATACAAGTCGGGCTCGCTTCTTGGGATGCGGCTTATGCCTCCAAATTTCGCGCCAAGGCGGAGAGCTATCAAATGTACTTCGAAGGAGATTTGCGGCTGCCCGCCGATCCGTCCGAGTTGGACCGATTCGACGCGCAAGTTCGACTCGCGAAGGAGGCCGGCGGCACGGTGATCCGCACGGCCATGCTGAACGGACGGCGCTACGAAACATTCGGCACGGCCGAAGCCTTCCAGGAATTTTCCCAACGATCGTGGCGCGCTCTGACCCTCGCCGAGCCGATCGTTAAAAAGCACGGCTGCCGCCTAGCCATCGAGAATCATAAAGATTGGCTTGTCCCCGAACTGCTCGTGATGCTGCACCGAATGAGCAGCGAGTCCGTCGGCGTCTGCGTCGATACGGGCAACAGCATCGCGCTGGTGGAAGACCCGATGGCCGTGGTGGAAGCTTACGCGCCTTGGGCTGTTTCCACGCACATCAAGGACATGGCCGTGCAAGAATTCGATCGCGGCTTTTTGCTTTCCGAGGTTCCGCTTGGGGAAGGATTCCTGGATTTGCGCAGAATGAGCGAGATCCTCCGCCAGGCGAATCCGCGCATTCGCTTCAATCTGGAAATGATCACGCGCGATCCGCTGAGGATTCCCTGCTTGGAAGAGAAATATTGGACGACATTGGACCAGGTTCCCGGACGCCATCTCGCGGCCACAATCACAATGGTGAAGGCCAGGGCCTCCAAACAGCCGCTGCCGACAGTCGCGGGCCTTGATCAGGCGGGAAGGATCAAATTCGAGGACGACAATGTCCGAAAGTGCCTTGCCTATGCGCGCGAGCACTTGGGGCTGTGACGAATGCAGCGCCACTTAAATCGGTGTCGGCCGGAATCTACGGAGGAGACCGTGGGATGGACTACACGCGGAAGGTTTGTAGTCCCGCCTTTAGGCGGCGCGAACCGGCTAAAGCCGGAACTACAAACGCCGACCTGTCGTTCATCCAACGGTGTCGTCAGTAACTGAGGTTGCCTCACACGCGCCAGCGTTTGGACTGCGCGTGCTTGAGCACCGCTTCATACCGGCCCTGACAGGACCCTCCGCCACGGCGAAGCCTCACGCTCAGCGAGAGCGGCGATGAATCGACCGCTGTTCAAACGCGTCGCGGCTTTCGATGCCTCGGTGAGTTCGATGATCGCTGGTGGAATCCAAGCATGCATTGAACCAACCAGGTTCTAAGCCGAAAGGATGCCTTCGGAGTCGGGGAGCACACGCGCCCTCGCGTGTTCCGACCGGCGCCTCGCCGGTCGGCACCATTGTGGAAGATCGTGAAGGTAGGGTGCGTCACTCCGTCCGCGCCGCTTTCTCGTGCACCCAATCGCTGCGCGCACGGAGTGACGCGCCTTACCTTGCGCTTAATGGAGAGTATCCCCGACCAAGACTCCCGCTTTGAACCCCTGAACCCAATGTTGGTGGAGCAAACCCGCAGGTTTGCCCTACCGTACGGTTCATGGAGAGAATGCCCGGAAACCGGACTTCGTGCATTGGGACTATGAACCCTTCCACTGGTGGGGCGAGACTCCCGTCGAGCCCTGGAATTATTGCCGGCAGGAGAGTCAGGGCTCGACTGGAGTCTCGCCCCACCTTGGGGGGATTCATGGAAAAAATCACCGCCCCAAAATCCTCTTTGCTTCCTCGCGCGCGGTCGCTTGGGTTCGGCGGAACAGCGTATAAACGGACGTGGCCTCCAAGGTGTCGTTGGTCCCAAGCCTGACGAGCGGTCCGAGCATCTCCAGCTCGATGTAGGGAGTCGGATTCGGATTCGTATAGACTTCGGCGCTGCAGCCAGCGTCGGGATAGCCGTTCTTCGGAATCCCCGGCACGCGTGGCGACTCGACCAGCAGCACGCTGTTCGTGCCCACCCAGAGCAAGGCGCCGGCGTCGTTGCCAACCTTGCAGCCGGCGCTCGGATCACGGGCGAGCGACACCAGGCCGTTGGTCACGACCGTGCCTTTGGGAACCGTGCCGAGGGCCGTGTAGCCGTTCGGAAATAGGGACCCGGCAGGAACCGGCACAAAGACCCGCTCCGCTTCCTTGACTTGAGTGACGACCCAGACGCTCATCTGATTCGTCTTGCCGATCCTCTTCTCAAAAGTGCTTGAGACGCGCAGGATCGGTTCGACCGGGTGCAACGAAATGCGCCGAACCACTCGCGTGCCGAACGTTGAGTCCACCGGACCCGCCAGCGTCACCTCGCCCTTGGCCACGCTGCCGGTGTATGACAAGGAATCGAATCCGCGCGGGGGTGGCCAATTCCAAACCGACTGCGGCGCCGGCCAGACTTTGTCCCCGCCGAAGGAACCGGCTGTGTCCCAAGAATTGGCCGCGGGTTGTTTGCCATACAGCTTGATGTTCTCCCAGAATGGACCTTCGGCCTGATCGACGAAGCGGAACTGCATGACGCGTCCGACGGCAGGAACGATGGCCGTCTCGACTTGGCCATTGCTCAAGACGATGCTGTTCGACCAGCCGTGATAGTTGGTTGACGAGAACTGCGCATTCGGCATGTCCGCGCGCACGCGGTAGAACCGGGCACTGGTCTCGGCGGCCGAGCGATCCGCGAAAGCCGCGCCGCCGGACTCGGGGTTCGCGAAATCGATGGTGCGCCAATCTTGGATGTTGCTGGACACTTGAAACGAATAGACCATTCCGGTGGCGCCAAGCGCCTGCAACTGGACGCCGCCGTTGGGCAGCAGCGCGACGTTCGTCAAGACCAGACTCGTGGCCGCTTCGGCCTCGGGGACAACGCTCGAAGCCGCGAATGCGAAAAGCAGGCTGAGAGTGAATGCGGGTTTACCGATCAGGAGGGTTGTTTTCATGAGACGGGTTTCACGACTTCAGGGCCTTCCACAATCCTCTCCGGTCCCCGTGAACGAATCGTTTTCACGAGTTTCAGGGTAGCATGAAGCCCCGACTTCAACAAGAAACGGGATGAGAGGACCAGCAATTCGGGCGCATCTTGACACTGCCACCAAAGGTGTGGACGCCGGGCTTCCGGCGTCTCCGCCCGCGTTCAGCGGGCGGAACTCGACTCCCGAGGCCAGCCTGAGGTTTCCGGATGCGCCGCTGAACGCGGCGCTGACAGCGCAGCGCGCTGTCCCTACCGAGCATGGTGGCGGTGTCAAGATGCGCCTCAGCAATTCTCATTTGGGGAATGAGCACGGTTCGCGTTCGTAAGGCGGACACTCTCGTCCTCACCTTTTCGAGGATATTGCGGACAGGAGTGTCCGCGTTACGGCCAAAATGAGAATTGCTGTGAGGATCAGTGTCCCCGGAACTCAGGACGACAACAAAAAGACGGAGTATCTCGGCTCGAAGATCGTCTAACGTTGCATGAAACACTGGGTCTGGTTTGCCTCGTTGCTGGGGGTGCTTTTCACAACGCCACGCGGTCTTGCCGCGGGCCTCATCATCATCGATCCGCCGACTTGGCCGTCGCCCGGTCCGCAGCCTCCGATTGTCGCGCCGCCGTGGCCGCCCGGGCCAAGACCACCGAGGCCTGTGCCGCCGCCCTATCCCGCGCCGCCGCCTCGGCCGGTTCCTCCCTCCGTTCGAGTTTATCCGTTCGCTCCTTTGGAAGTGTCCTACCACCGAGCGGACATTCGTATCCGCGATCAGATTGCTTCCGTGGCCGTCGAACAGGAATTCTACAATCCGAATCCCGGACAATTGGAAGGCACCTTTCTTTTCCCGGTGCCCAAGGGTGCCCAGATCAAAAAATTCGCGATGGAAATCGGCGGCAAGCCAGTGGAGGCCGAGTTGTTGCCGGCCGACCGGGCGCGGCGGATTTATGAAGACATCGTGCGCAAGATGCGCGATCCGGCCCTCATGGAGTACGCCGGCCGCGATCTCATCCGCGTGCGCATATTCCCAATCGAACCCCAGAGCCGCAAGCGTGTGACGCTCTCATACACGCAGTTGCTCCGGGCGGAGGCCGGCCTCATCGAGTTTGTCTATCCTTTGAACACGGAGAAGTTCTCCGCCAAACCCATCCGCAACGTCGGCCTTAAACTCGACATCGAGACCACGCGCGCCCTGAAAACAATCTATTCGCCCAGCCATAGCGTCGAGGTGAAGCGTCAGGGTTCAAACCGGGCGACGATCGGCTACGAGGTCCGAGACGCGAAACCGGAAAGCGATTTCCAGCTTTATTACGCAGCAGAGTCCGACGGCATCGGAATCCACTTGATGACTTACCGGCCGGCCGGTGACGACGGTTACTTCCTGCTCCTGGCGTCACCGGGGACCGACGTGGCGGATCAGAAAATTGTCCCCAAGGATGTGGCCTTCGTGCTCGACACATCCGGCTCCATGGCCGGCAAGAAGCTCGAACAAGCGAAGAAGGCGCTTCAATTCTGCGTGGAGAATCTGAACGAATCCGATCGGTTCGAGATCATCCGCTTTTCCACGGAGGTGGAACCGCTCTTCGATGGCCTGGTTGAAGCAAGCAAACAGCGCCGCGAAAAGGCCGCCGACTTCATCAAATCGTTGAGACCGATGGGCGGCACCGCCATCGACGAAGCGCTCCGCAAGGCTCTCGCGCTGCGTTCAGTCGGGGACGGAGTTCATCGACGCCCGGAGATTTCGGCCGCGACTGTCAATGAGCCTGCTGCCGGCGTTGCGGATCAAAACCGTCCTTTCGTCGTGATTTTTCTCACCGACGGTCTGCCGACCCTTGGTGTCACGAATGAAGACCAGATCGTCGCGGGAGTGAATCAGAAGGCCGCGAACACGCGCGTTTTTTGTTTCGGCATCGGGAACGACGTGAACACCCATCTGCTCGACCGCATTACCGAGAGCACCCGCGCCGCGAGCCAATATGTGATCCCTGAAGAGGATATCGAGGTGAAGGTTTCGAATTTTTTCACGAAGATCAAGGAACCCGTCCTGGCCAACCTCAAGGTCGATTTCCCGGAAACGGTTCGCGTCTCGAAGTTGTATCCCAACGCGCTGCCGGACCTCTTCAAAGGGGAGCAACTTGTCTTGGTGGGACGTTATTCCGGGGCGGGCAGCGGCTCGGTCGTGGTCCAAGGAACAGCCGGCCGCGCGACGAAACGATTTGCCGAGGACGTGAAATTCGCGGAGTCCGCCGCGGAGCATGATTTCATACCGCGGCTTTGGGCCACCCGGCGTGTCGGCTACTTGCTGGATGAAATCCGGTTGCACGGAGAGAATAAAGAGCTGAAGGATGAAGTCACGGAGCTGGCGCGGCAGTTCGGGATTGTGACGCCCTATACGGCCTATCTGATCGTGGAGGATGAAAAGGAGCGAGGCGTGCCATTAACGACGCAATCCCTGCCGCAACTCCAGACCGACGACCTGGCGCGGGGAGTGGCCGGCGGCGCGTACCGTAACCTTTCCGTAGAACGGTCGGGCGGCGGCGCCGTAGCGGCCGCGCGATACGGGCTCGCGTTGAAATCGGCGGAAGCTCCGGCAGACGCGCTGGCGCTCGGCAATGCGGAAGCCGAACGCAGTCTCGCGTTCAGCGCCGTGACTGCGTCTCCGAACCGAGGGGGTTTTGGCGGAGGAGCGGGCACTGCGTCCGCTGCGGCGGCGGCGTCTGGCCCCGTCACGGGTCCTGCCGTGTCTCGAATCGCCCAATACACCCAGCAAGCTCGCTTCGTGAACGGCAAAAACTTCTTCCAAAACGGCAACCAATGGATCGATTCCTCTGCCCAAAAGGCGGCCCACGCTTCGCGTGTCCGCATCCAGTTCAACTCTCCCGAGTATTTCGACCTGGCGGTAAAAAAGCCGGAAGCGCGCGCTTGGCTTGCTCTTGGCCAGAACGTGCAATTCGTCATGAGCGGCACGTTGTACGAGATTTTCGAATAACCGTCGCTGCGTTGCCACGAGACTCGTACATATACAGAGTTTCAATCGATCAGTATCGCACGGAATCGTCGCAAGCCACGCGAATTCTTGGGTCAGCAATTCTCATTTTGGCCGTAACGCGGACACTCTTGTCCGCAAGACTTCCGAAAATGTGCGGACAGGAGTGTCCGCCTTACGGTCACGAACCGCGCCCGTTGCCAAAATGAGAAT
>JACQWK010000504.1 GCA_016209525.1 Verrucomicrobiota bacterium | reverse complement strand
CGGCGTTTGTAGTCCCGGCTTTAGCCGGTTCGGGCCGCCCAAAGGCGGGACTACATACCTTCCGCGTGCAGTCCATCCCACGGTCTCCTCTGTCGATCACGCGCTCCGTTGGACGTTGCCGGGCGTAATCCTCGCTTGGTTTTCTTGCGGAGTACGGATGCTCGCGGCGGATGATATGGGAATCGAATTCTTCGAGAAGAAGATTCGGCCCGTCCTCGCCGAATATTGCTACGAGTGCCACTCGCACACCGCCAAAAAGCTCAAGGCCGATTTGTATCTCGACCACCGCGAGGGCCTCCTCCAAGGCGGCGAAAGCGGGGTGGCGGTGGTTCTGGGAGAACCCGACAAGAGCCGGCTCATCGAGGCGATTCGCTACACCAATTCAGACCTCCAAATGCCGCCGAAAAAGAAATTGCCGGAAGCGGTGATTGCGGACCTGGTCGAGTGGATCAAGATGGGCGCGCCGTGGCCGGAAGAACCCAAGCTTCAGATTGCCGACTCGAACCGGGAGAATCCGGAGGCCGAGAAACGCAAGCGCGATCATTGGGCTTGGCAACCTATTCGAGATTATACGCCGCCGGCCGTGAAGAACATGGACTGGCCGCGTAGTCCGATCGACCATTTTATTTTGGCGAAACTCGAAGAGAAGGCGTTGAAACCCGCGCCTCAGGCCGACCGCCGCATGCTTATCCGGCGCGCTTACTTCGATCTCACCGGCCTCCCGCCTTCGCTCCTGGCGGTGGAGGATTTCGTGGCCGACGGATCCTCAGACGCCTTTGCCAAAGTGGTTGATCAATTACTCGCAAGCCCTCATTACGGAGAACGGGCGGCGCGGCACTGGATGGATGTGGCCCGCTACGGCGAAGACCAGGCGCACAGTTTCCAGCCGCGGCTTTATCCGCAGGGCTTCCGTTACCGCGATTGGCTCGTGCGCTCGCTGAACTCCGATATGCCCTACGACGATTTCATCCGCGAGCAGATCGCCGCGGATTTGCTCGAAGGACCGAACCCGCTGGAGCGCTTGCCTGCGCTTGGATTCTTCGCTCTGGGTCCGGTCTATTACGGCGACTCCAAGATGTTCGATCAACTGGACGACCGGATCGACACCTTGACCCGCGGTTTTCTTGGACTAACCGTCGCTTGCGCGCGCTGTCACGACCACAAGTACGATCCGATTTCGCAGAAGGATTACTACGCCCTGGCCGGCGTGTTTTCGAGCACCGCTTACGTCGAAGTGCCGGTCGTGCCTCAGGAAGTCGTCCAAGTGTACGATCGAGCCCAGGCCGCCATCCAGTCCAAGAACTCCGAGATCGACAAAGTGATCCAAGCCGAAGGCGCCAAGCTCGGTCAGTCGATGGCCGGCGAGATCGCGCGCTACATGGTCTCAGCCTGGAAATTGGAGAACCAAAGGAAGAACAACCCGAAACTTGCCGCCGAACAAATCGCCAAGCCGGAAGGACTGCACGGTGTGGCGCTGGAACGCTGGACCAAGTACCTCGTGCCCGACCCCAAGAACGAAAAGCCGCACCTCGCGCGCTGGCGCCAGACGCTGGCCCAGCAGGACGCCAAGACCGATCTTTCCTCGGATGAGAAGGCCGTCACGGAGGTTCGCCAAGCAGCCGAAGCGTTCCAGAACTATGTTTCGGCCTTGCGCAAAGCGAAGGACGCGCTCGAAGAAAGTCATTCTGCCGCCCTGGCGAATGCGGCGGATGGCGCGAAGGATCAACTAGTCAAGCCGGCGTTGGAAAAATCGCAGTCTGCGGTCCTGGACGAAATTTTCGGAACCGACGGCGTGCTGACGATTCCGAAGAACCAAGTGGAGCGCCTTTTTGCAGCAGAAACCAAGACTCGGCTGAGCCAGCTTCGCAACGAACTGGAGCGGCTGAAGAAAGAGGCGCCCCCGAAGTATCCGGTAATTCACGCCTTGAAAGAAGGCTCGAAGATCGCCAACGTTCCCGTGCTGCTCCGCGGCAATCCCGAGACGCCGGGCGAGGAAGCTCCGCGGAGGTTCCTGTCTATCCTTGCCGGCGAGCGCGAGCACGCTTTCAAGCACGGCAGTGGCCGTGCTGAGCTGGCCGATGCCATCGCCGACCGGCACAATCCGCTCACGGTTCGAGTGATGGTAAACCGCATTTGGCAGCATCACTTCGGCCGAGGCCTCGTCCGCACCGCCAGCAATTTCGGAACGCTGGGCGAGCCGCCGACGCACCCTGAATTGCTGGATTATCTGGCCAGCCGCTTCCTCGACCTCGGATGGTCCATGAAAGCGCTGCATCGGATGATCATGCTTTCGGCGGCTTACCAAATGAGCAGCCAGTCCGATCCGCGAAACAGCGAGATTGATCCGGAAAACGCATTTCTCTGGCGAATGAATCGGCAACGACTCGAAGTCGAGGTGTGGCGGGATGCGATGCTGGCGGTCTCGGACAAGCTGGATCGCGCCATCGGCGGACCGTCCGCGCAATTGGCTTCGCCGGACAACCACCGCCGGACGCTCTACGCCGCGGTCAGCCGCCACGACCTGAATTCGCTGCTTCGGCTTTTTGATTTCCCGGACCCCAACGTGACGAGCGACACGCGCAGTGTGACCACGGTGCCGTTGCAGCAATTGTTCGTGCTGAACAGCGAGTTCATGATCCGGCAGGCCAAGGCGCTGGCGGCAAAACTGACTGCTCATCCTAACGAGACAGCCGAAGCCAGAGTTCGCCGCGCGTTTCTGATCGCATACGGACGGCCGCCGAGCGATCCCGAGTTGCGGCTTGGGCTGAACTTCCTGAGCGCGCCGGAGCCGAGCCAAGGCTCGGGCAGTGCCGGAAACGGCAGCTCGGAGTCGAACGGCGCCGCGAGCCATTTTTCGAAGTGGGAGCAATACGCGCAGATTCTGCTCAGTTCGAACGAGTTCATGTATGTCGATTGATCTCTCTTCAACTCGTTCGACACAACCTCTGCAAACGGAGCGTCGAAGATTGCAGCGGTTAGATTCGGATCATTGCGAAAGCCGGAAAGCAGTTCTTGATATCCCCTCGCTTTGAAAGCCACGGCGGAAGAGAAGTTGGCAGGCAGAGTTGCGAGGAGCGCGTCGGTTGTCGTTCCTCGCGCGACTCCAATTTTCCAGTTGGAGAAATCGTGACCAGGCTGAATCGGTGGAAACTCGTTCTTGAGGGATACAACCGCGTAGTCCGCTTCATAGTAAGGCACCGAAAAGGAAATGCCGAAGGCCTGCTCCAGCCCCGGTTGAAACGTGATGCTGCCAATCACCAGATCGGCAACTCACAAAATCAAAAAGGCCGGGCAACGTTTTTTGCGGAACGTTTTTTGCGGAACGTTTTGCGAAGTAATGATTAATTCACACGATTGGGGCAGGGGGGGTCCGGAGCTAATTGCATGAACGTCTCGAACACGTTCATGGAGGCGTCGTGAAGTTCCTGCTTTTGACCGTCTAGCGCCTTTGGTCGTCCAAGGGAAAGCAGAGGTCAGGTTGTGAAGCCTCACCCCGGGGAAGAATGGATTACCACCTCCCGGTTTTGGATCATTGAGGAATTCCGCCGCCGACGCGTTTCCGGCACCAAGCCGACTTTGCGGACCTCCTCAAGCCATGCATTCAGGCTCCCACCGAGGCACCGGCGCCCAACGACACTATAGGCCGGTCGCTTCATGCCTCTCCTCAAAATTTGAGTCGGCCGGAAACTGGAACCTCAAATGGCCCGGCCGTTGGTTTGGTCTCGTCTCGAGGCCGGCCGAAATAGTCCTTGTCAACAACCAAAGGTGAGCCGTCGGGGTTCTCGTAGGACAGATTAGGAATCTTGGCCTTGCCCAGCAGGTCGGTGGTGACGCGCGCGGTCGCGGCTTGTTTCAATTCTGGGCCAAGCTGGAGGCGCAGATCCACGCCGTCGCCAGTCGCGACGATTTCAGCCTTGGGATCGATGCCGGCAAGCGTGAGCGCGTTGGTTTCTTTCGCATGAGGGCGCGCGCCGTTGTAATACACATTGCCACCGGTTTGCAGCGGCAGTTCCCTCGCGTCGTACACACACAGTCCAAATCCGGGGGCGCCCTTGCCCGTGCTCGCGGCGGACGCCCCTTGGCCGATGAAGATATTGTTGTAGAAGCGATCATCCCCTCCCAGGATTTTGGTCAATCCGGCGAGCGCAGTCGAGTGCGCCGGGTGAAAGGGCGTCTCGCGGTTTGGCTCCGGACGGCTGATGATTTTTCCGGAAAACAAATTATGCGCGTAGGCTCCGCCTTCGGACATATCGAGCAAGCTGACCGCGGATAGGAACAGATTATTGTCCACCAGGAACGGCCCGTGGTCCACCTCGACGAACAAATCCTGGCCGGCGTTGTCATGGAAGAGATTCCGCGAGACGCGCGTGCCTTGGGCCATCCAGTCCAACCAAAGCCCCAGGCAAGTCCGGTAGATGTGATTGTTGGCAATCACAGTGTCGATGGCGGCATGGAACTTGATGCCCGCCATCTCCGCGCCTGTGAAAAGCCGGCGGACGTGGATATCATGAATGGTATTGCCGGTGACGGTGCAGAAGGCAGCGCCCAGGCTGCCGACGATACCCGCCTGTTCGCAGTGCGAAATCGTGTTATTGCGGACGATGTGGTGGCCAATGCTCTCTTTGTTCCAGCGGTTCTGGAGGGCGCGTTCGATGGTCTTGACGTAGCCCTCGGCGGTATTGGCGGAGGTGTTGTCCCATTCGTCGCCGTACTTCCCGAGGGCGATGCCGGAACAAGTCGAGTGGCTGACAACGTTGTTCTCGATGATCCACCCTTTGCTCCAATGCGTGCCAATCAAGCCGACCTGCTCCGCCGTGGGGGGCGCCCAGGGGGTTGCGGCATGGCGAAGCGCAAAGCCTCGCACGGTGAGGTAATTCATGCCCGGCTTCTCGGGATAGAACACCGTCTTGCGCACGTTGATCTCGACGAGCTGATCGTTTGGATTGACCCCTTTGAATTGCGCCCAAACGGTGGTGTTGGAGGCGTCCACCTGGGCGAACCACAATTGCGACTTCAAAGCCGACGACTTCAACGCAACCGCCTTGGGGCTCTTGAACACCAAGCACAGGGGCTTCACTCCACTGGAGGGTTTGGTTTTTGCAGTGAACAAAGCCCACGATTGCCAGTCGCCTGTATTTGCGACCGTGCAGGTGCCAAGGAGTTCGCCATCCGGCGTGTCCAGACGAATCTCAATGATCCCCCCGTCCGTGGCGGAGGCGGCGCGGAACTCGATCAGCTCGGCGCGCGGGCCGAAATCAATCCGCTCATAGCGAACCCAATCGCCATGTTCAATCCAGCCGATGCACTCGCCTCCCTCCGAGCAGGGCGCTTTTTCAACGCCGTGTCGCGCTGCAAAGCCGGCCGCTGGAATTCGTCCGGCGTTCCCTGCGCCTTTGCCCGGCCGCAGCCACGCGACATTCAGCAAGTACTGCCCGTCCGCCGGGACCAAGGACGCCGATGCGGCTCCGCTGGGCGCCAGCAACTCGTCGAGCTTGGCCGCCTCGGCCAGCCATTCGCCGTTAAGATACACGGCGCCGGTGTGATGCTCGCGGCCCTTGGGATTGAACCAATCGCCGTGAATGAGGTCACTGTAGGGATTGAAGCGGCCGAAGAACGAATTGGGGAGCGTAACTTTCCAGACGTCGCCCTGAACCTTCACCCAGTTCTTGATCATTTCCGAACCTTTGAGCTCAACCTTCTCACCCGGGGCCGCCTGATAGACGATGCGCCGTGCGTCCGACTCGCCGCCGCGCGGCGGGGAAATCCGTTCGCGGTAAGTGCCGGCGTGAACGGTGACCACATCGCCCGGCTGAGCAAGGTGGGCTGCCCGTTGAATCGTGCGCAGCGGGGAAGTCAGGGTGCCGGAACTGGCGTCGTTGCCGTTCGTGGCCACGTGGAACTCGGCGGCCTGAGGGGTAGCGGCGGAAGTGCCGATGCCGATGATTGCGAAGAGGGTTGTTCTCAATTTCATATGACGATTTACCATTGAAAGCCCATTCGAGGTTGAACCGCACCACATCCGTTCCGCATCCCGCACTCCCCATTCCGCGTTTCAGGCCGGGGCGTGGCTCTTCAATGGTGCCTACAGAATAGAGAATGGAGGCGCGTCCGGAATTGATTTTGATCAACAGCACGTCGTGGTTGTTAAGACCACCCGTGATGTAGCGTGGAATTGGCCGCGTTCCTCGTAGCAGCCGACGTGAGGAGGCTCCGACTATTTTCGGCCGGAGTAGGATGAGCCTCCTTGCGTCGGCTGCTACGGTTCAGGGGGGCGAGGCGCGAACAATTTCCGGGAATTCTGCAATCGTCGAAATCGTCTGCTGGCTGCGGGCAAGTTTGGTGGGGCGAGACTCCCGTCGAGCCTTGACTTCTTTGCCCGAATTGGTGCCAGGGCTCGACCGGAGTCTTGCCCCACCCTGTTTGGTTGCGCCTGCGCCGCGCTGCGTGGCTTCACAGATGAGTACGTTCCCGGCAGCGGGAGCCGGCTGCGATTGGAACAAAGCGTGGGGCCAATCCCATCACCTCGCACTCACCTGCTGGCCGGGTCGAAGCGGCCATTCCACCACGCGTTGTTTGGCACTCCGTGCGCCCCGGATTTCTTGCCATCCAACTCTTCGGGAGTCATCGCCACGGCGTGTCCATCCACCATCACGAGGTTGACACGACCGCCATTCCGCCCGGCGGGTGTGGCCCGGTGCGCATCGGAGCCATCGTCGCCCCCTTCGTAATACGCGTTGCCGGGGCCGGGCGATGGGCTGCTTTTGCGGCTGCCGTTGGAGCCCAGGAGTTGCGATCCGAGCGGCGGATCGATGACATAAACGCCCGATCCGTCGGCGCCGTAGGGCAAGCCGGGAGAGCCTTTCCGGGCACCCTTGGTGTCGCCAAGAACCACGGTGCTGGCCGGCGCAGCGATGGAGCTGTCCGAAGCGTGGAACGGCGCCAGGCCGCCCGGCGTCCGCGTGTTGCCGAGGTATTGGTAATTGAAACCATAACCCCCGTAGTAGCGAGTCACTCCCGGCGTTTCGACCCCGCCTTCCGCGGTGTGGGCAAACGGTTTGATCATGAACACCCGCTCCTCCGGGCGAAGACTCGGGCTCAGATAAACCTCCGCGTTTTGCATGTAAGGATAAATGAGATCCGCCCAACGAACGCGCGCCTGTCCCGCGACTGCGGGCAGTGAATGGCCGGGAAAACGCCCGTCAAAGTCGTCGCGGTAGAGGGTCATGCCCAACGACAACTGGCGGAGGTTGCCGAGGCTGACGACGGATTTGGCTTTGACCTTGGCGCGGGCGAGCGCGGGCAGAAGCATGCCCGCCAGAATCGCGATGATGGCGATCACCACGAGCAATTCGATTAACGTGAATCCCGCCTTTGCCTGAAGTGTGTTGTCCCTTTTTGTATTTTTCATGACGGCGAACCTAGCATCCTCGCCGGCTGCTCGCTTCCGGTCGCTTGCGATTAATTGTCGGTGGATTGCGCTTTCCATTGGGTTGAAGAGAGCAAGAAAGGACAAGGATTTCGCAATCGATGGCCAGCCGCGCGGTGGAACGTGACGATGTCAAATCCGGCGCCCGACCCAGCGATTGTCATTTTGGCAAGGGGCGCGGTGCGTGACCGTAACGCGGACACTCCTGTCCGCACATTTTCGGAGGTTTTGCGTACAGGAGTGTCCGCGTTACGGCCAAAATGAGAATTGCTGCGCTTGACTGAATGCCCTTTGACATCGCGGTCCGCGCCGACTAAAAACTCCGGCCAGCCATGAGACGCTTGTGTTCCAGACTGCCGGTCGTTTTGCTCTGCGCCTTCGCTCCGTGGACGCCATTTGGGGCGGAGTCCTTCAGCGTGGCGACTTACAACCTCGAAAACTACCTCGACCTGTCCATCGACTCGCGGCCCGCCAAGACCGCCGCCGCCAAAGCCAAAATTCGAGAGAGCATTGGCGTGATCCGCCCCGAGGTCCTGGCGCTCCAGGAAGTCGGTTCCACGAACGCTCTCCTGGAACTCCGCGGCTCCTTGAGACGCGACGGCATGGATTACCCGCACTGGGAGCATGTCACGGGATTCGACACCAACATTCACGTCGCGGTTCTCAGCCGCTTTCCAATCGTGGCGCGCCGGCCGCACACCCGCGAAGGGTTTCTTCTCCAGGGACGCCGATTCCGAGTGTCGCGCGGATTTGCCGAAGTGGACATTCGAGTGACTCCAAACTACACCTTCACCTTGATCACGGCTCACCTGAAATCCAAACGCCCGGTCCCGCAAGCGGATGAGGCTGACCTGCGAGAACAGGAGGCCCTGGTCCTCCGTGAAATCATTGATGCCCGGCTCAAACTCGATCCGGAGGCGAATCTGATCGTCCTGGGCGACTTGAACGACGTGAAGGATGCCCGTTCAACCCGCGCCGTGATCGGCCGGGGCCGCCATGCGCTGGTCGATACGCGGCCGGCCGAGCGCAACGGCGATAACCAACCAAGTTCCGTGGCTGGCTACGCGCCACGCAATATCACTTGGACGCACTTTTACGGCAAAGAGGATACTTACAGCCGCATCGATTACATTCTCCTCAGCAAAGGCATGGCCAGGGAATGGGCGACGAATGGAACGTATCTCCTCGCTTTGCCCAATTGGGGTGTGGGCTCCGACCACCGTCCGATCGTCGCCAGTTTCGTGGCTGAGGATCGATAGCTTTTCAGTTCAACGGCGGTCGGCTCTGTCCAGGCGCGTTTAGCGTTGCGCAGACACAGCTCAGGACCGCCGGGAAATGACCGGAGGCACGGTCCCCTTCGGTGGCGTGGCTTGGGTCCGTGGCCGACGGACGCTCGGCGAAACTGCGGCGAATCTTTCCGCGACCAAGCGGCGCATTTCTCGCCGCAGCTTGGGCCGGGCTAGACTGATGAGCACGAGGTCGATCAGCACGTTCGGAACACAGAACACCACGATGGGCATGACCACGCAGAAGAGCAGCGTTTTGGCGAACGCCATGTGGGGATTCTTTTGCGTCAGGCCCATCCACATCCCCGTCCAAGCCACCGCGACGAAATCGACGATCAGCGTCAGCGTTTCAAAAACCACGCCGCCGACGGAAGGCAGCAGACCGAGCATGCTGCTGCTGACGGCTGGGCTGGAAAGCGCTTCAAGCATGATGGTCAGAACCCGAACCGCGAGAACCACCAAAACCGGACCCAAAAAGTACCGCTGCAGGGCGCGCCAAAGGCCTTCGATCATTTCTTCTGTTGTCAGTGGCGTGGAAAGCAAAAGCTCGATCGTGCCGTTCTGCCGGGCTTCAGCCAGGTGGCTTGAGGCTTGGGAAGCAAGCCACACCTTGAGAACCAGTGAAACGAGAATCGTCGCGACCGCCGCCGCCGCCGCAAACGGAACGCTCGCCCGACCTCCCGCGACCCACGCCAGGAGCAGGCTGCCGGCGCAAGCGCTTCCGACGAAGGCCCAAATCAGCACGCACGTTTGTTGATTTCGCGAGGCGAGCCAACAGAGCGGACTCGCATCCAAAAGCTGCCGCCGGAACTGAGCGCGTTCCTCAAAATTCCCGGCGAACCGGCGCGTCGACGTGCCGGCCTGAATTCGAACCGAGGCGATGCTCGGCTTCTCCCGCCAAGCGCGC
The DNA here is from genome assembly GCA_016209525.1 of Verrucomicrobiota bacterium. GTDB lineage: Bacteria > Verrucomicrobiota > Verrucomicrobiia > Limisphaerales > SIBE01 > VHCZ01. The sequence goes on along the minus strand of JACQWK010000504.1, from coordinate 7,496 downwards.
GGGACGACCCAACTGGCCACAATCAAGAATCCCCAGCTCAATACGTGTGTAGCCAGGATCGAAATCCAAAAGCGATCCGGGTTTGCCTGGTACATCGCATCGGAAACCCACAAACCAGAGTATCCCGGACTCAGGCGCGCAAGAAACTCGGGGAAAAGTCCGGCCAAAGGTCCGGCCAGCTTTTGGACGATGACCGGAGCCGCTCCGGCCAAGGCCGCGAGTCCCAGCGTGGCGCTCAAAGCGCGATGCGATTCCCGGCTGACCGCGGAAATCCAGAGTCCCAGACTGGTGGAGAAAAACAGCGTATTCACCAAAACGACCGCCGTTCTCCAGAATTCGCCGTGGGTGACGCCTCCGAGGATGAACGCGGTGGCGAGAACGGGCAGAAAAGCAAACAGGCCTTGAAACGATTTGATCGACGTTGCGGCGAATTTGCCCAGCACGACGTCGTATCCTCGTAGGTCTGTCAGAAACAGCAGCCCCATCGTGCCCTCCCGTTTCTCCTCACTCAAAGAATCGGCCGCCTGGCGGGTGCCATCGATGAGGCAGAACACAAAAGCCAACACACCCAAACCTACAAACAGACTTTTGCCCGTTTGCGCCGACACCGCGTGCGCGCCGACCGTGAGCGACCCGGCGGCGAGGAAACTGGTCACAAGCGCGACGGCGATGCGCACTCGGAATGTGCCGGCTCTGCGAGCCGCGACTCGCAGCTCTCGGTCAACGATGGGCAAGAACGTCACGTGTTTCTTCGGACGCGAGTTACTGATTAATCAGTTCACAAGTTAGGCGACATGGAGAATGCCCCTGACCCCATCCCTCTCCCCATCGGATGGAGAGAAGGTGTCCGCAGGAAGGGTGAGGGGTGCATAGCAACGTCTGAACTCATTCATAATTATTTCAAGAATAAACTGGCACTCCTGGCCTCAAACCTCGTCGTCAACAACTCCATGATGCATTGCATGCGCGGGGCCCATGTTGACACTACCACCGAATTTCCAACGGTGTAACTCCCTCTCCTCCACGCAGTGGAGGAGAGGGCCGGGGAGAGGAGGAGCGTTGCACCCAAGCACGTGTGGCCGCGGTCACCACACGAGGTTGCCCTCTCCCCGACCCTCTCCCACTCCTGCGTCGTGGGCGAGGGAGAAAACAACGGTGGCAGTGTCAAGATGCGCCCGCATGCGCGCTAAAAGCTCAGAATGTCTTTTCCTTTCCCAACCGATTTGATTTACTCTCCGCTCATGGGCACAGCTTTTCTGTCAGTATCTCTATTCGGGGGATTGAACGAGGACGCTGTCAAACTGTTGGAAGAGGAGGCGCAGCGCGTTTTGGCCGGAGCGGGCGATACCATCCTCCAGGAGGGGGAGCCCGGCAACGATTTGTTCCTAATCGAATCGGGTTCGGTCCGAATCTGCAAAAAATGCGGCCAGCCTGGAGAAACGGAACTCGACCGGTTGGGGCCGGGAGAATTCTTTGGCGAAATGTGCATTTTGGAAACGCTGCCGCGCTCGGCCACCGTCCAAGCGACCAGCGACGTGGTGCTCCTGCGGATTTCGTCGATGACCTTTTACCACCTCCACCAACGGCTGCCGGATCAGTTCAGTCTGTTGCTTCTGAATGTGGCGCGGGATCTCTCCCGCCGTTTGCGGCGTCTGGATGAGATTTTTGCCGCGCGGCACTGAGAGCCTTGCCGGATAACGGAGCGTGGCCTTCCAGGCCGCAGCCGCCGCAATTCTGCGGCCTGGATGGCCGCGCTCCAGCCTCACGACACCTCATCCTACCGGCAAGATTTCGAGGCCCACGGAATCTGATCAGCCTCCGATCCCCTCACCCTGGCCCTCTCCCCAAGGAGAGGGAATCGCTGCCACCGCATAGGGCGAATCCGGGATGGCCGAACATTTCCGCGCATGGCGGACGTATCTCCCTCTCCCCTGGGGAGAGGGCCGGGGTGAGGGGGAAGGACCCTTCGGACGGAACGAGCAGGGTCAGCGTAATTCCATGGGATCAGGAGTTCTGAGGCTGGTGGCTTATGCAGCCTGCAGGAGCTGGATGCGGATTTCTGCACACGCGCTCAGTCGAACCTTCATGTATCGCCACAGACCGGCCTTTGTCCCCATGGGATGGGCATAGTCGGCGGCTTGCGATGCCGGTCGCGGCGCACATCGACGGGCCGGTCCTTGAAGTAGTTCACGAACCGAACCAATTGCTTCACCGCTTCCTCGTAGGCCTGCCGCCCCTTTTCCGCGGTGGCCAGCGCGGCGTCGCCGAGCACCCCCGTCTCCGAATAACTGCTGGTCCAAGAAATGAGCGTCGCGGGACCGGCGGCGAACAGATCGACCCAATTGAACGGATTGTCTTCCGCATTGAAACTGATCGTCCCGTTTTTGATCTGGTCGCGCCGCACATTGTCGCCGTCGAGGTAAAGGTAAAGCGACGTTTCCAGTTCGCACGCGTGCGAGCAGCCGCCGGGGAATTTGCTTTGGCGCCAGCGGGGGAGGAATTCCTTATCGACGGTGAGCAAGCTCCACCAGCACGCGGCAACACATTCCGCGTCCGTTTCCAGGTTCGTGCGGCGGGCGGCCAAGTCCAGGTTCGGCCAGTTGGAGCCGTGGCCGTTCAGGAGCAGGATTTTCTTGAAGCCGTGGTAGGCGAGCGACTTCGTGATGTCGAGCACGTGATGAATGAAATGCTCGTAATGTTGGTTGATCGTGCCGGGAAAATCCATGACGTGGCCAGTGTAGCCGTAGCAGACCGTGGGCAGCACGAGAACTTTGCCGGGGATTTCGCGGGCCGCGCCTCGGGCGATTTCCGTGGGGCAAACTAGGTCCACATCCAGCGGCAGATGCGGCCCGTGTTGTTCCACGGCTCCGCACGGAACGATGCAGACTTTGCCGAGATCGACCGCGTCATTGATTTCCGGCCAGGTCAGCTTTTCGTATCGATATTCTTGCGCAGCGCGAGAGGTCATGACTTCAGTGTAACAAAGTGGCCCCTTTTTGTCGTGACAACATTATCACCGACTCTATAGTCCGTGGCCTCTCTTCGGTGACCCTATCGTCTAGAGGCCTAGGACATCGCCCTTTCACGGCGGTAACACGGGTTCGAATCCCGTTAGGGTCGCCAATTCCAACACATTCACCAAATGCCTGCAAACATTGATTATGTTTGCGTTTTGCTCTCTTGAAAAAAACTCTCATTTGACATTTGCCGACATTTAGCCGACACTTCACGGCATGAGCAGACATACCCGAAAACAGAAACCAGAAACTGTCACCGTCGGCAACGTTCGGGTCAAAATCTATGCCCGGCAACGCCCCACTTTGAACGGTGGAAACCGCACCGTCTTCGAAGTCTCCGACTACACCAGCGGCATCCGCCGGTTGCGGGGCTTCACCGAGCACACCGACGCCCGTAAAGAAGCCGAGCGTATCGCCCGCCAACTTTCCAGCGGCAACGCGACGGCGGCGAACATGCTGAGCAGCGAGACCGCCTCTTACGGCCGAGCCATCGAACTGCTGAGGCCGACCGGCGTTTCCTTGGAACTGGCCGCCGGCACTTTCGCCAAATGTTTCGAGACGCTTGGCGGTGATCGTTTGCTTGAAGCCGCACGATTTTACCGGCGCCACAATGCGGACAAACTCCCGCAGAAGATCGTCCGTGAAGTCGTCGAGGAACTGCTGACGGTGAAATCTTCGCGCCGTGCAAGCGGGCGTTACGTCGAAGACTTGAAAAGCCGGCTCTCGCGCTTTGCTGATAGCTTTGCGGTGCAAATCGAGAACATCACGACCGGCGACGTTCAAGGGTGGCTTGATCGGTTGAAGCTCGCGCCGCGCACACTACTCAATTTCCGCCGGGCCGTGTCCACACTCTTCGAATTTTCGCGGGCGAGGGGATACGTGTTCGAGAACCCTGTGATAGCGACCGAACGGCCAAATACGCGAAACGGCGAGGCTGTGACGATCTACGCCCCAGCCGAGCTTGCTAAATTGCTGGGCGTCGCGTCCGCCGATTTTCTGCCGGTGATCGTTCTCTGCGCCTTCTGCGGATTACGGAGCGCGGAAGCCGAGCGCTTGGATTGGCGCGACGTGGATTTGAAAAGCGGCTTTGTCACCATCAGCGCGCAGAAAGCGAAGACCCGAAGCCGGCGGCTTGTGCCAATACCGGCCAACGCCAAAACGTGGCTCGCAACCTACTCGCAGAAGAGCGGACCGATTTGGCCAAAATCGCACTGCCTCTTTTACGAGCGCCAACGCGAAACCGCGAGGGCTGCCGGCGTCGAGTGGAAGGCGAACGCACTGCGCCATTCGTTCATTAGCTATCGACTCGCGGAAACTCAGGACGTTGCGCAAGTTGCGCTGGAAGCCGGGAACAGTCCGCAAATCATCTTCGCTAACTACCGCGAGCTTGTGAGGCCGGACACGGCCAAGGCGTGGTTTGCCATCGGGCCGGACGCGCCGGCGAACGTTCTGGCAATGACTGGAGGCGCGAAATGAGCACACCCAACGATAGCGAACCAGCAGTGAGAACACAGGCGGAAGCTGAGCGCGACGTGCGCCAAAGATTGCCGTCCGCCGGCGACGTGGCGCGCATTGCCGCGACATTGGCCGACGGCGAGAACATCGACGAGCAGACGGCTGAAAAACTCGCCCAAGCCGCTCTCTTGATTTGCGAAGCGTCCGCGCGCGCGATTGACAAGCGGGTGAACGCTCTCACGGCGCGGGAAATGCGGATCGACCAGATCGAGGCGGAAAATCTAATCGTGCCAGTCGCCAAGAGTTACCCTGTGAGTCTGGACGAATTCTTGCGCCTCATTGTTGGCGGAAAGTCCACGGACCGCCTACACCGTTACAGGCAATTTCTCGCGGACAGCATTCGAAAGCAGTGTGCTATCTCGCACGAGCCGGAGCCGAGCGAGAGCGACCTACTTGGCCAGGTGGCAAAGATCGTCGAGCGGGACCAGCGAGAGCCGCTTACGCATGGCGAGTATCTCGGACGCGCCGCATCGTTTTTGCAGTGGCGGGCCATGCTGCCGAGTCTCAAGGCGAGTCACGCGGCGAAGAAGCGGCACCAAAAAAAACCTGTTGACACGAACGGCCTACCTGAAAAACGGGATCAAGCAGGCATCGCCCAAGGTGCAAGCACCGGAAAAGACGGCGCAAGCAGCCGACTTACCCTTCCCAAGCAGCCGAAAAGACGGCGCAAGCAGACCTAGCTCCGCCAGTTTCGAAAAACGCCGCGTGATAGTTTCGCGGCATGTTAAAGCACAAAGCATCAGTTGGCCCGCCGGCCAACGTCACTTCCGGCGCCGTCCTTACCGCGCTCCTCACCGACCAACAGGCCGCCGAGTTCCTGTCCGTCAAGCCTCGCACGCTCCGGCTTTGGAGGCATGCGCGCGGACTTCCGCATATTCGCATTACGACGAAGGAAATTCGGTATCGGTTGAGTGACTTGGAAGACTGGTTAGCACGTCGGCGGACTGTCATCTCCGTGTGACCCGGGTATGACCGCAAACCAAAAGCCCGCGCCCTGCCAGGCAACGGGGAAAACCAACCTGGGGACAGATTACGTGTGTCATCCGCACGCGTCAAGCGGGCTTGAATCCAAGGAACGCGCCGTCATCGCCACGCTTCTGACTGAGTTTCCGTCCGGGCCTATGCCGGACACCTTGGCCAAGCTCTTGCGGCACGCGTCAGAGTCATTCGACGACCTACGGTTTGCCACGATAGCCGTGGCCATCCGCGAGTTGAGCCTTGCGGGAAAGCCGGTCCATGTGTTGACGGTTCGCGAGTGGCTGGACACCCACGGCAAGCTCGACGCCGCCGGCGGCGCTATGTTCCTGGACGCGCTGGCCAGGGATGCGATTCCTCTTACACTTGCCGAGATCGAGGCCAATGACGTGTGGTCTGCCTACTCGCGGCGCCGTTTGAAATCCGTCTTGGCAGACGCACTCGAAAGCACCGAACGCCAACCGGAGCAAGCCCCGGTCATTGCCGACGGCGTTATCACCGCGCTCTCCGACTTGGCGCGCAACGGCGAAGCTCTGCCGTGGCTGCCGCTTGTCGAGGACGGGGCGGACATCGTCACGGAGCAATTGCCTGCGGTGGTAGAGATCGTCGAGGGCATCGTTGCCGAGCAATGCAAGCTCGTGATCGGCTCCGGCTCCAAGTCATTCAAAACGTGGCTCACCCTCGACTTGGGTTTATCCATTTCCCACGGCGCGCTATTCCTTGGACGCAAGACCCACCGGCAGCGAGTTCTGTACATCAATCTGGAACTCCGTCCCCAAGCGTTCAAGCGCCGCGTCCAAGCCGTCGCCAAGGCCAAAGGGATCGTCGTTGACCGGGATTGGTTTCGACACCTGCCTTTGCGTGGGAAGCTGGCCGGACTGACCGTGCATGCAATCGTAAATCGAATCGTCGCGCTGGCCAAACGGTTCAGTTCGCGGGTCGTTATTCTCGACCCCGTGTATAAGCTGAACGTCGAGGGAGACGAGAATTCGAGTCGAGATCAAACCCGCCTTTTCAACCAACTCGACCGGATCACAACCGAAGCAGAATGCACGCTCGTTTTGAACGATCATTTTGGGAAGGGAAATCAATCTGAGAAAGACCCTCTCGACGCCATTCGCGGCAGTAGCGCCAAAGGCGGTGACGTGGATGCCGCCATGATCCTCCGCAAGCACGAAGTTGAGGGCTGCTACCGCGTGGATGTCATCCATCGAGAGCTTGCGCCGGTCGAGCCGTTCGTCATCGGCTGGAAGTTCCCTTCGATGGAGTTGCGGCCTGACCTTGACCCTGACTCAATGAAGAAAGTTAAGGCAGGGCGTCGCAAGGCTCATGACCCGCGGGAATTGCTGACGGTCATCGTGGAGAACACCGCCGAAAATCCAGTCACCATTTCGGCATGGGCCGAGGCCGCCGGCATCAAGCGGCAGACGTTGACGGAATACTTGCCGGGAATGCGTTCGCGCGGCTGGGTTGCCACTACAGGCGAAGGCAAGTCCGCACGCCAGTTTTGCACCGAAAAAGGCCGCGAAATCGCGCGGAAGCGTTTGGAGGACAAATGACGGAAATTATTTCCGGCAATTCTCGGCATTCGGCTTGTGTCCGCCACGAATGCAATGACGGAAATCCTTATAGGATTCCGTCAGCATCATTGGCGGACGGATTGCATGCCGGAAATCGAAAGCAAACGACACCATGAACCCAAAGCATTTCCACGTTCAAACCCCGGAAGGTTCCTTTACCTGGATTGGCGGCTCAATCGAACCCGCCGGCAACGGCGACGTGTGGTTGTGCAATCCCGGCGGCGAGCGCGTGCTAAAGGCATCAGCCAAGTGCGTCCGGGAATCGAGCCGCGAAGAAACCGCCCGGCGAATCCTCGAAGATCGGCGCGCCGCCAAAGCGCCGATGAACTGACTAATGACCCGACCGAAGCAACCCGACGTGTTCACCCTGTGAACGGCGGCGTGAAAACGGGGGAAAACCGCCGGTTTG
>JACQWK010000518.1 GCA_016209525.1 Verrucomicrobiota bacterium | reverse complement strand
AGATCACGTCGGAGACTTCGACCAACAACAGCACCACGAACAGCGGCGTGGCCAGGCGGACGCCGTTTTCGCGCACGAAGAATTTGTCGTCGCGATAATCACTCGTCACAGGCATGAGTTTCTTGAACCACTTCACGACCGGGTTGCGCTCGGGATGATTCTCCTCCTCGCGTTTCACGATCATCTTGATCCCGGTCAGGATGAGGAACGCGCCGAACACGTAGATGATCCACGCGAACTTCGCAATGAGCACCGCGCCAGCGCCGATCATGATGGCCCGCATCACGAGCGCGCCCAGGATGCCCCAGAACAGCACCCGGTGCTGCAACTTCGGCGGCACGGCGAAATACGAGAACAGCAGCGCGAAAACGAAAATGTTGTCCACGCTCAACGAATACTCGATGAGGTAGCCGGTGGTGAATTCCAGCGCCTTCTCCGCCCCCGCGTAATGCCACACGCCGAGATTGAACAGCAGCGCGAGCGTGATCCACGCGACCGTCCAGGCGATGGCTTCGCGGAACGAGACGACGTGCGACTTGCGGTGGAACACGCCGAGATCCAGCGCCAGCATCGCCAGCACGAAGACGGTGAATCCAATCCAAAGCCAAATCTGCTCAGGCATAGTCTTGTCGCTCCTTACAAACCGGTGTCTTTCCGCCGTTGAAGTTGAACTTGGTCATCAGCGCTCATGCGGGCTTTGTTTCTGCTGGCGGGAGCAGCGGCTGGAATTGGCCGCCGACCGGGTCGTAGGCGAACAGTTCGCCGGTGCCAATCCTGTAGAACCACCCGTGGAGATTGAGTTGCTGATCGGCCAGGCGCGCTTGAAAACAAGGATAGGTGAGCAGGTTCCCCAGCGCAAACAGCACGTTTTCCTCCTCTGCGGCGCGCTGGCGTTCGGCCTCGGCAGACAAGTGGAAGTAAAGGGTGTTGACCACGTCACGGACTGGCGCGGCCAGTTCCAGCCAGCGGCTGAAGTGGGGCAGCAACGCGCCATCGACTCCACCGCGCATCAGCGCTCCCATGGCGCCGCATTGGGAATGCCCGCATACGACAATGTCGTGCACGCCCAACACTTCGACGGCAAATTCGATGGCAGCAGAGGTGGAATTGGTTCTGCCGGTCGCGCTGGCGGGCGGGACGATGTTGCCAACATTCTTGACGACGAACAACTCGCCCGGCTGACTCTGAGTGATGAGCTCGGCCAGCACGCGCGAGTCCGCGCAGGTGATAAACAGCGTCTGCGGGTGCTGGCCTTCGTGGGCCAGCTTGTGGAACAAGTCGCGATACCGCCCGAAGGCTTCGACGCGAAACTTGTGAACACCCTCAATGAGTCGTTGCATCGGTTCAATTGACTATTTCAGGACAACCTCTTCGCAGCCTGTGAGCCGCCTAGAATCTTCAGGAGCGACTGGAACGGGCCGCGCTTTTTCGCGCTTTCCAGGATCGTCTCCAATTCCTGGGCGTCCAGCCAGAGCCCCTTGCAGACTCCGCACACGTCGATTTCAACCTCGCCGTATCTCTCGACGAACAGCTTGTGACCGCACTTTGGGCAATGCATGAAGTGCTGTTCCTTCAGCCGCTTCCTTTCGGCGGCGGCCATGAGCTCCTGTGCTTTGCGAGCCTCTTCCAGCCGCCGTTTCAGTTCCAGTACGATGAAGAATTGCTCTTCCTTCGCGCTTGGTTTCATTGGCATGTTGCCGTCTTTCGTTTTGTTGTGGTTTCGGATGCTGTTTCAGCGTTGGCCGCCGCCATTGCGAAAGCTGGCCGGTGCCTGGCGATTGCTTCGCACCCGCTGCGCGCGCTTGAGCCAGCGATGGTCAACCTTCGCATCCACGGCGCGCAGCGCCTTGTTGATGGACCCGACCAACGTGTGGTCCCGGCCCTCGGCGAAGACGTCCTGGCCGGGCGTCACCAGATGAACGTGAACGCGGAACGCAGGGCTCAGATCTCGCTGCCGTTCCAGGCACACGCGCGCCTCGTGGATCTGCAGCCTCGGTTCCAAGGCGAGGAGGCGTTGTTCTATCCATGAGTCCACGTCATCAGTGGACCAGAGATACACATGTCGAATCGTCAGTTTCATGTGGTGCTTGTGATTGAGGGTTGAGGCTCGGTTTGAATTGAGCGATGGGCCGTCTGCTCGCGCGGCCGGCCTTACCGCCGCGGTGGCGGATTGCATCCTTCCACTGGCAGCAAGGAATTCATCCCGCCGAAGGGATTAGGGACATTGTCCTTGGCCACCGGGTCGGGCATCCATTGACCATCCACGACCAGGCAGTATTCGTAGGTGCCGGGCGGCAGGGCCACGACCTTCAGCCAGCGACCTGCGCCGTGGGGAATCATCGGAGTCACGTTCGGACGCCAATCATTAAACGTCCCGGCGATGCAGACTGCAGTGGCGGTCGGGTGCTGAAATCCAAAGCGAACCAACTGAAGTCCCGGCTCGCGGTCCGCCGGTTCGTTGCGAGTGATGGATGTATTCATTCCAGGTGACCCTTTTTCGGTGTCTCGGTTGTTCTTCGTTTTCATGGGTTGGGGTTGAGTTGAGCCGAAACTGTGGCGGTTATGGTTTTTCCCGCGCCAGCTTGGCTTGGGCAGGGGCTTCGGTGGGGCGGGTTCT
>JACQWK010000524.1 GCA_016209525.1 Verrucomicrobiota bacterium | reverse complement strand
GCGCCAGTGGCTCGTCTTAAAATTTCCGTTCACCAACCAGAGTGGCCAGCAATGGCTCGGCGGCGAAGCGCTCGACATCACCCAGCGCAAGCAGGCGGAAGACGAATTGATCAAGGCGAAAGCCCTGGCGGAACAAGCCAATCGAGCCAAAAGCGAATTCCTGGCTCACATGAGCCACGAAATCCGCACGCCGATCAATGCCATCTTGGGAATGACGGAACTGGCTTTGGACACTCCATTGACTCCGCAGCAGCGCGAGTACTTGGAGATGGCCCACGCTTCGACCGATTCGCTGCTCACCATCATCAACGACATCTTGGACTTTTCAAAAATCGAGGCCGGAAAACTCGAGCTCGCCAGCGCCGAATTCGATTTGCGGGAAAACGTGCTGGACGCGCTCCGAGCGCTCTCGTTGCGCGCCGCCCAAAAAGGCCTGGAACTGGCGTGCCGCGTCGCACCGGAGGCGCCGCACCTCGTCATCGGGGATCCCGGGCGTCTGCGCCAGATTCTCCTCAACCTCATGGGCAACGCGGTTAAGTTCACCAAACAAGGCGAAATTATTGTCGAAGTCACCGTGGCACCAAATCCACAGGCTGAACTCGATCTGGTGCCGGACTGGAAGCCAGTCTTGCTTCGGTTCGCCGTGCGCGACACCGGCATCGGCATCCCGGCCGAGAAGCACCGGCAGATTTTCGATCCGTTCACACAAGCGGACAGCTCCACGACGCGAAAGTTCGGCGGCACAGGCTTGGGCTTGGCCATCTCAGCGCAACTGGTCCAATTGATGGGCGGCCGAATTTGGCTCGAGAGCCAGACGGGCGAAGGCAGCACTTTTTCCTTTGAAATCTCATTGCAGGCGAGACGGCTGCCGGAGCGTGAACCGGCGGCCCGGAGCAAAATGTTCAGCGGATTGTCAGTCCTTCTGGTGGATGACCACACCGCGACTCGCGCGATCCTCACCGAGCTCTTCGTGAGCTGGGGGATGAACCCCGTTCCGGCCGCAGACAGCAGCGGCGCGCTGAGCGCCCTCTGGAAGGCCGTCGCTTTGGGCGCTCCTTTCAAACTCAAAGTGATAGATGCTCAGATGCCGGTCGTGGATGGATTCGCCTTGGCCGATCAAATGCAGCGCAGTTCCGATTTGTGCGGTTCGATCGTCATGATCCTGCCCGCCGGAGCCCGGCCTGCTGATTTCGAACGTTGTGAGAAGATCGGCGTCTCCGCCTACTTGACCAAGCCGGTCAAGGAATCGGAGCTGGCCCATGCCATTTCCAAGGCCGTAAGGAACCTTTCCCCAGGGGCGCCCGGCATGTATCCGGCGGCCAGGCCATTGAACTTGGGGCGGCGCGGCTTTCGCATCCTCCTGGCTGAAGACAACGGCATCAACCAGCGGCTTATGTACGAAATCCTGACCAAGTACGGCAACCACGTCGCCGTTGTCGAAAATGGAAATGCCGCGGTGCAACTCTGGGAGAACGGCCAGTTCGATTTGATCCTCATGGACGTCAACATGCCGGAGATGGATGGCTTGGAAGCCACGGCGGCCATTCGCGCCAGAGAACAAAGCCTGCAAAGGAAGCGCACTCCGATTGTCGCCATGACGGCCCTGGCCATGAAAGGGGATCGCGAACGCTGTCTCGCGGCGGGGATGGACTTTTACTTGCCCAAGCCCATCCGCACCGAACAATTGATTGAGGCAATCCAGAGGATTGCCGCAGATTCCGGCTCGCCCGCAGCGGAAATTTCGTCGATGGCGGCCTCCTCCCCATCGCTCGTTCCCGGGACTTCTTTGGAGACCTTCTTGAGCTATCTCGGCGGCGACCGAAAGCTTTTCCGATCGATGGCGAAATCTTTTATGGATCAATACCCGCGCTTGATCCAGCGGCTGGATCAGGCGATCCAGACCAAGAATGCGCGGGAAATCGAACTGGCTGCGCACAGACTGGGAGGGACGTTGAGTTACTTCGATCCGGAGAATACCAGCAAGCTCTGCGCTCGCCTGGAAGAAATGGGGCGGCAAGGGCTGGCGGATGGGGCGGCCGCGTGCTTCGAAGATCTCCGCCATAGCCTCGAACGGCTCGTGGCATCGTTCGAGGAATCGTTGTCTGAAGAACCTTAAACTCAAGCCAGCGGTTTGAACGACTCGTCCTTCGTCGGGCGGACGGCCAGGTGCCAGCGCAAAACATGAATCAAGGCTTTGACCGTGAGTTCCATGAAGAGAAAAGGCTTACCGATAAAATCGACCCCCCCGCTCAACGCCGATCGCACTCGATGATCGAAGTCATTCATCCGGGTCAGAAAAATAACCGGCAGCACTCGAAGTTCGGGAAGGGCATGGACTTTCTTGCACAATTCGTAACCGTCCATCTCGGGCATGTGCACGTCAATGATGGCCAAGTCAAACGGATGGGCGGCCAACAATTGACAGGCCGCGAGCGGGTCTCCCACGCATTGGGTTTTGAAGTCCGCTCGCCCAAGCGCATGCCGCACGGCCTCCAGAGTCAGCGGATCGTCATCGACAACCAGCACACGATAGGCGGGCGAGGGTTTCGTGACCGACAGGCTGTGGCGATGGTCCAAGAGCTCGCCCACGAACTCGCAGGCTTGCCCCAAAGTTCGGACCGAAGAAGAACTGATCCGGCTCGGACGCTCCTCGAGCTCTTTCAGGAACGCTTCCAAGGCGGTGGCCATTCGCGTCACCGCGGGAGCTCCAAACAGCGCGGCGGCGCCTCCGAGAATGTGGACCGATTCGTAGAGGCTGGAGATCAAAGCGACCTGGGATTCTTGTTCGTCAATTTTCAGGAGTTCCCGCGCCAGGCCTCTCATTCGGTTCGCTGTGTACGGAGCGTATTCCCAAAACGCGTTGTTGGAGTCCGGCATGGCCGCTGCGCCGCCGACTTCGGATCGACGATCGGTGGCCCGGCCTCCTGCCGGTGAAAAGATCGGAAGAAGGTTCCCGGTCGCCGAACCCCCAATCGCCAGCGTTTTGCGGACGGCTTCGACGAGTCTCGCCGGGGGGGTCTCCGCCTTGGTCAAGCAGACATGCGCCCCGCATTGCTGGGCCTCTTCAACCATCCGGTTCAGGTAAGCATTCGTAAGAACGATCACGGGTAACGAGCTCGTTTCCGGGCGTGACCGGAGATGCTTGAGAATCTGGACGCCGTTCACTTTGGGCAACATGAGGTCGAGAATCACCAAATCCGGTTTCAAACGGTGGAGTGCGTCCAGTCCCGTCTTGCCGTCTCCGACCAATTCAACCTGGAACCCCTCCAATTGGAGACAACATTGGTACATCCTGCCGACGATGGTGTCGTCTTCGATGAAGAGTAGTTTTTTCACCATGGGCAATGTTGCGAGCGGCTGCGCGCCGACCGACACTGAGGACTGGAGAGCAAACATCGAACCAATCGCAGAATTGCCAATGGCATCCATTCGCGAGATGTCGGTTAACCAGCATATTTCACACGGGAAGGGAGGTAGGCACAGTGGGATAGATGGCGCTACGGGTGTGACGGGGAGTACTCTCATCCTGCCCGCAGCGAGTTCGCACGTGCCGTGGATCAAAGAGGTTTCAGGACCGACGGCAAAGTCGCGGCTGCCGCGGTCTGGAAGTCCGCGCGCCACTAGATTCTCTCAAAATAGCGGACGCGCTCCCAGTCCGTGACGGCGTCATCGAAGGCTTGGACCTCCAGCCGCGCGGTGTGAACGTAAAAATCGACGACGGCGTCACCAAAGGCGCGGCGCGCCAGTTTGCTTCCGTCCAGCAGCCGCGCCGCATCCCGCAGCGTTTTGGGCAGGCTGATCAATTTCGAGTCCACGTACGCGTTGCCTTCATAGACCGGGCCGCAATCCGCTTTTTCTTCCACGCCCGCCATTCCCGCGGCGATGGTGGCCGCGAACGCCAAATAGGGATTTGCATCCGCGCCCGGCATTCGGTTTTCAATCCGAAACGACCCCCCCGCGCCGACCACACGAAAGCCCACAGTTCGATTGTCGTATGCCCATGCCATTTTCGTTGGAGCCCAACTCGCCGCTTGGTATCTCTTGTAGGCGTTGATCGTCGGCGCGAAGAAATAACAGAGCTCGGGCGCATATTTCATGAGGCCGCCCAAGAAATGCCGGAACAAACTCGACCTTCGGCGGGCCTTGGCATCCCAGAAAAGATTCTCGCGCCCCTTCCAAAGACTCACATGAATGTGGCAACTGCTCCCGACTTCCGTGGCGAATGGTTTTGGCATGAAGGTGACCGCTTTGCCTTGCCCGGCGGCCATTTCCTTGAGGCCCTGTTTGAAAATCACGTGCCGGTCCGCCGTCGGCAAGGCCGCGTCATAGCCAAAATTGATCTCATGCTGGCCGCGACCCCACTCGCCTTTGCTCGATTCGATCGGGATTCCGGCCGCCGTCATGTGGTTGCGGACCGCGCGCATCAAGCCTTCTTCGCGGGCGGGTTGCAGGGTGTGGTAATCGATGCGGTAATCGCTGGCGGGCGTCAGTTCGCGATAGCCGGACCGGAAGGCGTCGGTGTAGCTATTGTTGAATAGGAAAAACTCCAGCTCGCTGGCGAGGCAACAACGGAGACGTTTTCGCGCCAGGGCATCGACTTGTTTCCGCAGCACGGAGCGCGGGGCTTCCGCAACGATCTGGCCGTTGTGGTGATGGTAGTCGCAGAGCGCGAGCGCGGCATTCGCTTGCCAGGGAATTGGGCGCAGCGTGGAAAGATCCGGCCGCATCTCAAAATCGCCAAAGCCTTTCTCCCAGTTGGCCAGGGTGAAGCCATCCATGGGGTCCATTTCCAGATTGACCGTGAGCAAGTAATTGCAGCTATGCGTGCCATGACGCGCCACGTGGTCGAGGAAGAACTGCCCCGTAAACCGTTTGCCGACCAAACGGCCAAACACATCGGGAAACGCCACGACGACCGTATCGATCTCGCCGGTCTTAATTTGCGATCGCAAGGTTGCGAGGTTCATATGTTTTGACTCAGATCCACAGGCGGCCTCTTTCCGGTGAGCTTCACCCTCGAACCAGCAGTTCAGCCGAATGATACGAAAGAAACCAAAAAAATCGATTTTCCATCTGCCGTATCGCAGAACTGCATTCTGCGGCGCTTCAGACGTTCCAGCGCCCCGGAATTGTCGGGGCCCTGCCGATTGAAAATCGGCGGTACAGCAGCCTGAAAGTCTGCGCTACGAGGAAGGCAACCGACCTATTGAGAAGACCGTGAGATGGACGACAGCTCGGCGTTCGTAGTCCCGGCTTTAGCCGGTCTGGGCCGCCTAAAGGCGGGACTACAATCCTTATCCGTGTAGTCCATCCCACAGTCTCCTCCGTAATCCATACGCTGCGTGTCCTGGGCGGATTCGAGGGCCGGCTTCAGATGCGCTTCTCGTCCGCGTCGATGAAATCCACGAACGTTTGGATATCGTCGCGATGGGCGAATCCCGCCTGCTCCTTGCGCATCTTGAGCCGCGCTTTGAGCTGAGGATCGTCTTGCTTGCCGTGATTCAGCAGGGCGTCGCGGTGCGCGGCTTTCTCCACGTCGGTCTTTCGGACGTTGTTCATGACCCAGTCGCAGACCTCTCCGTCGGTGATGGAGTTGCGGACCACCTCGATGAATTGCTCCGCGCTCACGCCGGCGGCTTTGAGCCAAGCGGCGTCGAAGCCCTTGCAGAAGTTTTCCTGGTAATCGGGATGCAATTGGCCGGCCAGGTGAAGCCGGATTTTATCGACAAATCGCGGCAGGTAGGTCCACCCCGCCATGACTTCGCGGGGACTCCGGGGAAAGATGATATTCGCCATGGCCGGATCATCCGAAGACGCCGGTTTTCTGTCAATCACTTCACCTGCAGCATCCTCACGTTGTGCTGGTTTGGTCGCCGCGTCATCGGCGGGCCGTCGAACTCGGCGATGGTAATCTCAGCGAGGTAGAGCACTTTGCTTCCGTCTTCCAAATGGCCGCCGATGGATCGTGCCTCTCCGCGCTCGGCGACGATCAGATGCAGGTGGGGTTCGCCGTCGGCGATGATCCCCTGGATGCCCGCGATCTCGAGGGATCCCTTGAAGGTTTGGAAAACGTTTTGCGGCGGGTATTCGGGCTTGGCTGGCCAGTGGATGCGGCATTCGCTCAATGAACCGATCCCTGTCAAAACCGCGCCATCATTAATCCCGTGCTCGCGGATGAAGTGGCGAATGCTTTCCAGAAGAAGATCACCGGGCCCCAGTCCGAGGCGGTGGACCTTCTTGATCGAACCGGCTGCTCGGGTTGTCGGTTTGGCCGGAGGATTTTGAGCGAGCGTTATCCAGGCAACGACTAGGCTGCCCAGCGTAAGACCAAGGATCAGCGAGACGGAGCGGTTGAACGCAGCAAGCCGATGATGTTTCATGAGCGAGTCCTTTCTCTCGGTTTAGTGGATTCGAAAGGACTCTGCTTGGACCACTTCAATCCAGCAAGGAAAAATCCTCTCGCCTTGAGTTGGTCAGTGCATCCACCGGTTGGCGCTGTTGTTCGGAGCGCGGTTGGCCTGCCCGCAAGATTAGGACGCTCTTCCGAGGCTGCGGGAGAGCCGCCTGCGCTCGGACGGATCATTGGTTCAACGACCCAGTGCTCACCCGAAATCACAATCCGCCTCCTTACCTCAGCGGCTACGACTCTTCAGAACGGATCTCACTGCGTCGGCGAGTAGTCCGTCGCGGTCATGAAGACGGACTGGACACCGCCCTTCACCGTGAGAGAGCCGCCGGCTTCTTCTTCCGAGGCTTTCCGGGCTTTGACCCAATCCGCGTCCTGGCCGAAAGCCTTGAAGGAAGCGGCGGCGGCCTCTTTGCTTTTGTGCGCGAGGATGTAGATCAAAGTGTCGTCGGCTCCCTTTTGGCCCTCGGCGACGTTCCAATAACCGAGATTCGTCATGCCATGTTTCTCGAACAATTTCAGGGTGTGATTTCGAAACCGCGCGTTCAGCCGGCCCAGATTGCCGGGGCTCGCTTTGTAAGTTCGAAGCTCGAATGCCCTGGCCGCTTGGCCCACCGAAGACTTGATTTCCGGCGAGTAATCGGTCGCAGCGAGAAAGATCGACTCGAACTTGTCCACGAGCTGGCCGTTCACTTCGGAGGCCTTCCGGGCGGCCTGCCAATCCGGATCCGCCATGAATCCATTCCAGGATTTCTCGCGCGCTTCACGGCTGGGATACGCCAGGATGTAAATCAGTTTGTTGTCCGGGTTCTCCGTAGGCACCCAGTAGCCGATGTTCACCATGCCATGTTTTTCGAAAAGCTTGCAGGTGTGATTCCGGAATCGGGCGTTCAGATCATTCAGTTTGCCGGGCGCGGCGTAATACGTCCGCATTTCATAATAGCGAGTGTCTTGAGCGGCCCTCGAAGAAGCGGTGTTGGATGCGATGGTTGCGAGCAGGAGGGGCAGAATGAGTTTCTTCATAGGTTTTCGATTTGCCAGGTGTCGGAATGCCACAGGCAAAAGCGCAGAGTGTCAAAGGAAAAATCGACCGCGGAGTGAGGGCGTGAGGCCCCAGTTTTGCCCGGCGTAGCGCAGATTTTCAATCTGCTGTATCGCCGAGT
>JACQWK010000523.1 GCA_016209525.1 Verrucomicrobiota bacterium | reverse complement strand
TTACATGGCTGTGAGTCCAATTCTGCACGAACATCCGTTACGTTTTGATTCGCAGACAAAACTCACCGCGCCGACTTCTGCCCAGATGCTGGCCCCGACTTACGCTTCATGAATGTGCCCTGAACGGTGCGAATCTTCGGTTAATCCTACTTTTAACCGGTCCGAGTTCGTGCTACGGTTTGCCAAGCTATGTCCAGTGTGACCATCGAACTTCCGCCCCAGGCGACGCAGACGCAATTCAACCTGAGGCGATGGGCCGAGCTCTTGGCCGATCCGGAAGTCGCCAAGATTGAATGGCGGGTCGAGACGGACCGTTATGGCCACATCGTTGTTATGCCCCCTCCAGCACCTAAGCACGGAAGCTTCCAGTCAAGAATAGCCTTTCTGCTCCAAACGCTCTTGCCTGACGGTCGGACGATAACCGAATGTCCCATTTCGACTGCGGACGGTGTCAAAGGGGCGGATGTGGCATGGGCTTCGCCGGAACGCATGGCTGAACTGGGCAGTCACAGTTGCTTTCCTCGTTCGCCGGAGATTTGTGTGGAGGTTCGCTCGCCGGACAATACCGACGCAGAAATCCGCGAGAAAACGGCGCTCTACATCGATGCAGGCGCCAAGGAAGTCTGGGTGTGCGGAGACTCGGGAACGATGAGTTTTTTTGGGATGGGACTCTCCTCATTGAGCGCTTCAAAGCTGTGTCCGAATTTTCCGCGGCAGATTGAGCTTCGGTGAGGTCAGAATCACCGGGCAGGACTTTTATCTGCCTTAGCGTTTCCCGCCTCCCAGACTCGCACTGTGCCATCGTCGCTGGCGGTCGCGATGCGATGGCCATCGGGAGAAAAGACCGCTGAGCGGAGCGGGCCGGAGTGGCCCTTCAACACCAGCAATTGGCGGCGATTGATCGCGCCCGGATCCAAGGCACGCTCGGAGCGCGCGCGATTTGCCGCGTCGGCCTGCGAGCGTTGTTGCGCGGCCACATCATCGTCCGCCGCCCTCTCCTCCCGCTCCCAGATCGCGACTTGCGCCGGGGAAGCCGCCAGCCAGATCTGGGCTGTGTGGTCCTCGTTGCCAGTGATGATCCGCTGGCCATTGGGAGAAAAAGCGACCGATAGGACGGCGCCGCCCTGTCCATGGAGGAGCAACAATTCTCTGGCGGTGGCGGCTTCCCACACTCGGATGGTTTGGTCTTGGCTCGCGGTGACAATCCGCTGGCCGGCAGGAGAAAAGGCGATCGCAGTAATCCCGCCGGCGTGGCCTCTGAGAACGAATTGTTCTCTGCCGCTGACGGCGTCCCAGACCTTGGCCGTGTGTTCCCAGCCACCGGTGACGATTTGCCGGTCATCCGGTGAGAAGGCCGCGGAACTCACCTCGGCGGAGTGGCCTCTGAGCGTCAGAAGTTCTTTGCCACTGTTGGTGTCCCAGACTCTGGCAGTTTGATCCTCACTCCCTGTGACCACACGCCGGCGTTGTTCTTCGGTCTGAGCATGCTCCCGCTTGATCCGATAGGCTGCTATGGGCGAGCCAATCGCGACAGTGAGCAACAGGGCAATGGTCGCCGCGAGCAAAAGGGCGACTAAACGATGGCGGAAGCACCAGCGCCACCATCGTTGAAGAGGATTGATCGGACGCGCCAGGATTGGCGAACCCTTGAGGAATCTTTCCAGTTCATCAGCCAGTCCCTGGGCCGTCGCATACCGGCGTTCAAGTTCCTTTTCAAGGCACTTCAAACAGATCGTTTCCAGATCGACCGGCACGCGGGGGTTCAGCAAGCGCGGCGAGGCGGGTTCGGATTCCAGCACTTGGTGGAGAGTTGCGGCGATGGATTCCCCCACGAACGGCGCTCGGCCCGTGACTAAGCGATACAGAATCGCTCCCAGTGGATAGACGTCGCTGTAACGGCCCACTCGGCCTCTGTTCGACGCAGCTTGCTCCGGCGGCATGTAGTTGGGCGAACCAATCACTTGGCCGGTGAGAGTCAAAGATGAGAACTGATCACTGATTACTGAGCACTGATCACTGACCACTTTTGATTTGGAGTGATCAGTACTCTGTGATCGGTCGTCAGTGGACAACCGCTTGGCCAGCCCAAAGTCGGTGATGCGCGGGTGCCCGTGTCCGTTCAAAAGGACGTTGGAAGGCTTGAGGTAGCGGTGCAAGATGCCTCGTTCGTGTGCGTACTCGATGGCTGCCGCCAGGGTTTTGACCAGAATAGCGGCTGGTTGGGCGGGCATGGGTTGGTGCTCTGAAAACACCGCCAGGTTCGGCCCATTCACATAGTCCATCACCAAATAGTGCTGGTCCTGGTGGATCCCGACTTCGTGGATGGCCACAATGTTTGGGTGCTGCAAACAGCCCGCCGAGGTGGCTTCGAGACGCAGTCGCCTGATGAACTGGGGACCGGCCAGCGCGCCTAACAGCAACAACTTGACCGCCACGAGCCGGTTGAGACTGATTTGACGCGCCTTATACACAATCCCGATGCCGCCTCGGCCGAGTTCCTCCAGCAATTCATAGTCGCCGAAGCGCCGGCCTGCGTTCGTTTGGGCCTCCGCCGGCTTCGGCGGCGTCCGCGGGGCGGCGTCCGCGTCGGGCACACCGCTTTCCGGACTGAGCTCGGCTTTCAGATCGGCCGCGCCAGCAACAAGCTGCTCGAAGAGGCATTTTGGGCAAAAGCCGTGGCGTGCGGCTGCATTGAGAGGCACACCGCATTTGCTGCACGTGTTCCCAGTTGGCATGAACGCGACCTATTCCGGCCACTCATAGAATAAACGGAAAAATGTGCCGAGAGGGGACAAAGGATCCTCGCTGATGAGTCAGAGCCTCCTCACGTCGGCTCCTACGGCTCACGGCCGCAAGGCCTGCAGGAACCACGAAGCGAGGTCGCTGTCAGTATTCGGAAGAAGTTGGAAATCCGTCTGAATCCGTCGATAGGCATTCAGGGTGGGACTGAGTAGCTGACGCACATCCTCGGCCGCCATCGGCACATTTCGTCCGTCAATGAGCCGCGCCATTCGCAGTGGACGCGGGGCGAACGCCGCGGCCACATCACACAAATCCCCGGCCGTCAGAGCGCCCGGCACAATTGCATCGTGCGGGACGTAGCAGAATCGGTCGCGGAGGACGGCTTGAAAGGCCGGAAAAGTCCCGTTCGCCACAACCGCGCGAACGTCCCTTTCGTAGAGGGCTCCCAACAAGGCGAGCAATCCACCCATTGGTTCGGACTGTTCCGGCGGTTGTCCCTCATCAATCAGCGGGTCAACCAAATCGCTGGGATTCACCGGAGCAAACGAATCACCCCACAACGCCAACCGCCTCGCGTTAAGGTCACTGCGGCTTCGAAGGTAGCGGACGATGGAACGCAGGTCTTGGAGCCGGGAACCGAGCAAGGCGCGGCCCAGCATGAGTTCGGTGGCTGAGACGGACGTGGCTTCGCTTCGATAGTGCCGCGTTCCAGCCGGGCTCGTTTCACCGGTGCCGCGGAGATCCGGCAGACACACCGCGACTCCGTGCTCGATCAATTCCGAAATCGTGCCGGTTCGATCCGAGAGGAACCGGCCCTTGCCGTGCTGCGACAAGGCGATCACCACCGGCGGCTTGATGCTCCGCTGACCAGGCAAAGCCAGCAGGATCGGAAGTAGAATGCCGGGCTCGGTTTCCAACGCGATGCGCTCGACGTCCAACGGGGGGTTGAGAGCAATGCGTTCTGTGGTGTGGCGAAGAACTCTGGGCTTGCGAGGTTCGATATCTCCGAGAAGGCTAGCCCATTGTCTTCTCAGAACTCGCCTCTGTTCGGTCCGCGAGAGTTTTTGCAGTTGCGCGCGGAAGGCAGCGGCGCGATCCGCGCCAATCTCCGAAAGGAGTTCATGAAGCGGACGCGGCTTGGACTCCAGCGGCAGACTCTGGAGATTGTCTGGAGGCAGGCGATTTTGATACTCCTGGGGGATGGGGATTCCAAACCAACGTTCCAGAACTGGATGAATCATCTTGCGATGCACAGCGCCCACGTTGTTGCAGTGCGTGGCTTCGGGCGGTTTTCCTTGAAGCACGCCTCCACCGTGCGCAAACGCCAGGTTTTCCTGAGCCCCGTAAAACGCGAAGACCTGTTGCAGCCGTTTCCACACCGGGTCGCGCTCCCGGTCCCAACTGAATTCATGCGCGTAAATCAGCCGCCGGGGCGTCACCGAGCCCACGATCAGCCACGGCAAAAATCCATCGCTCCCACTGCGGCGCAGATTGCGCGTCGATTCCCAGGAACCGCTGCCCAGGTAGTTGAAAGTCTCATCCGCATCGGCCGGGAGCGGATAGGCTGTTTCCGGCTGCGGGCCTCCGAAGTTGAACGGAATGGCGCAGGCAATTCTCGGGTCCAAGGCCGCCGCGACCGCCGCGGGATCGCCGCCGCCGGCCACCGAGCCGATGAGAATGATTTTATCGCGGTCGATCCCCTCCCGCCGGAGCAGCACATCCACCCCGCGCATGATGTCACAGACCATCCAGCCCATGAGACTGTCACCGATGAGGTGCAATTGAATGCCGTTGATGTAGCGAAAGCGGTAATCTTGCCGGTTGCCGGCGGCGTGTTGGCGCCGTTCGCCGTAGCTCAGTTGGTCGATCACCAGCACCAGACAGCCATGGCGGGCCCAGGTCATGCCCATGTCCTGCAATTCGCCCTGAACTTTCGGGTTGTGGTGGCTGGGCACGAGAAGGATGCCGGGCATCTTCACCCGGGGCGGCGCAGGCACGTAAAGATTCGCGGTGACAAGGAGGTCGGGGCGGCTTTGGTACACGAGGTTCTCAATGCGAAAACCCTCGCCTTCCAGAGTGCGGGTGATGCGCTCGTGCAAATCCGCCGGCTTGGGCGGAAAGCTGCCCAACGACTCACGCAATGCTTCCAGGCGAGGAGTTCGCCATTTTTCCCAATCGCTTCTGGTCCGAATCTTGGCCCACGCTTCCCGATCGCGTTGATTGACCGCGCGGACCCCGCTCCTCGCCGCATCGCGCAGCATTCGAACGGAACGCTCGCGCAGGTCCGCTGGCAGGACATTGGCGTCGAGCGAACGCAAGGCCTGTGATAATTGTTCCGCTGGCGGCGGAGCAGCCGGTGCCGTGGCCGCACCGATTGCTTGGGAGAGCAGGACGACGCCAGCAAGCGCATTCCATGGGAAAATTTTCATAGCTCGGATCGGACTCATGCGGCGAATCCACGCGGATTTTCGCGCCCGCGAGTCTAGTGTGGTGTCCCCGAAATGGCTATACATTCGCGGCAAGAAGATGTTGATGGCCGAAAAAGGCTAGCCCACGGAAAACACGAAATGCACGAGATGAGAAAGACGAGCGGATTGGACTTCGTTCGTGTGTTTCGTGTGTTTCGTGGGCCAAACTTCGGATGCGGCTCTGCCGCGCTGGGCTCTTTGCAGTGCAGTGCGTCCAAATCCTCGCGGGCTGCGAAGATTTCTACGAGAGTGCCGGCGCGCGGCCATCCTGGCCGCGGCAGCCCCGAAGGAAGTATCGGGAGTAGTCGCCATACTTGGGATCCCAGTCGGCGATGGCCCGATCAGAAATCTCGAACCTGGCTCCGTAGGCTGATTGAGGAGGTTGATTGTCGATTTGATACTTCATTTCGACCGTGCGCCCGACATAGATCGTCGGGTTTGGGGGCACCAGCTTCATGGCGGCGGATGCGGTGTTCGCGGAATTGAGCAGCAGGCCCATCAGCAAGCCGGCCAAGGCGCGGGTCATGCCGGGAGGGAAGGTCATTCTGCAATCGGCGATCTGTTGTTTTGAGTTCATGGCTGTCCTTTCTTGAGTTGGTGGTGGATTGGATTTAATGCGAAATGGCGCGCAGCGCTTCTTCCGCGCTGGCGTGCGCGCCGCGACAGGCGAAGCCGGGGGCTTCACCGATCAATTGCGTCAAGCTCTCGCGGATGCCCGCGTCGTCTTCGACAATGGAAACGCTGATGACCATGCAAATTTAGCACGCGAGTATTGCTCGCGTCCGTCTTGGAGCCGATAAGCCATCTGGGGTAGGGGGGGCGCATTCTGTCAGGTCGGATGTAAACGGCGGAAACCGGTTACTCTGTCGCGGGTTCGTGTTTTGTGAGGAATTCCTCCGGTGACAAAACGGGAATCTCGCTGGCGCAGTAATCAGCTTTGTTGCGCGTGACGATGGCGCTGACGCCACCCTCGGCCTTCGCCGTGAAATGCTGAATGGCATCCTCGAAATCCCTGAAGCTCGACGAAAGAGCGGACTGAATTTCCGATTCGCTCACGGCGGACACGCGAACCAGCAGCTTCAACTTGCCAAACAAGGTAAGCGCTTCCGCGTGTCCTTTCAGCTTTCGCAGGATGTAGTAGAGGTTGCTGAACGAAAGTGAGGAAACTCAAACG
>JACQWK010000526.1 GCA_016209525.1 Verrucomicrobiota bacterium | reverse complement strand
GTCTCGCCCTACCCAGTTTGGTTGCGGCTTCGCCGCGTTGCGCTGTATCGCAGAATTGCATTCTGCGAGTCGGCCGACAATTTCGCGCGGTCTGGAACTTGCCGACCCTCTGCCGACTGCAAGTCGGCGATGCGGCAGATGGAAAATCTCTGCTACGAACAACACCACTTACAGCCTCACCAAAAGTGCGGTCATTCCCAATTCCACGTCTGGACCGCCGGGCGAGACGCACCGGCTCCATGGCAGGCGAGACGCCCGCCGCCACTTCGCGTCGCCGACAACTCCTGGAGACACCGCCGAGGCAAAAAGACTCGATTTTCTCCTTGCGCCATCAGCGTGAAACCGCTTTGATTACGCGCAAGTCGTAAGACTTCACCAAACCTAAACTAGAGATACTATGGCAAAACCACTTACCAAATCTCAGATTGCAGCAGCGATTGCAGAAAAGGCTTCCATCACGAAGAAGACAGCCGCCGAAATTCTCGAGCACGTCGCCGAACTGGCTTACAAAAACGCCAAGAACAGTTTCACCTTGCCTGGGCTCGGGAAGCTGGTGTTGGTCAATCGAAAAGCCCGCATCGGCCGCAACCCAGCCACGGGGGAGGAGATCAAAATCCCGGCCAAGAGAGTTGTGAAATTCCGCGTCGCCAAAGCGGCGAAGGACGCAATCTTGGGCGGGAAGTAAACGAAGTCGCTTCAGAAAGGCACCCCGGCTCGTCTGGGGTGCCTTTTTTGTTTTGTTTTCGAGTTCGCGCTTGGTCAAACGAACTGATGGCCTATAATGCGCGGCCAATATTTTATGAAACCTGTCGCTTTGACCTTGATCTGGCTAAGTAGCTCGTTGCTTTCCCCGCCGGCGAAAGCCGCGATCATCACTGTGACCACCACCAACAACGTCAGTCCGGCGGCCGGCCAGACCTCCTTGGCGCAGGCTTTGGCTACGCTCTCCGACGGCGACGAGATTCGATTCAACATTCCGGGCCCCGGGCCTCACTACATTGCGACGCCGAAGGGGGGGTACCCGCAAATCGCGAAGCACAATATCACCATCGATGGCTATACCCAGCCGGGCGCCGCGCCGAATTCAAATCCGATTTTGTCGCCGAACAACGCGAAACTCGCGGTGGTGCTCGATTCACGCGACGGCGGGCGGACGGTGCTGGATTACGACGGTTACAGCACTTCTGAAAGCGCGATCCTGGGGGTGGTGGGCGGCACGAATTTCGTCGTCCGCGGCCTCGGATTTCTCGCACGAATCACCGAAGGCACGGAGAATGATCCGGCGCTTTATTGCGTTTCGTTCGCCGTGAAAGCGGCTCATGGGCGCGTGAGCGGATGCTGGTTGGGCGTGGATTTGGAGGGCAAGAGTGTTTTCGGGGCCAACGCCGGCGTGACCGGCTTCCGATTTAGCGAAGGCGGCGAACCGTTCTTGAGCGACCACATCGTCGTAGGCGTGCCGGCAAATTCCACGAATGCGCCGGCGGATTTTAATGTGATCGCCGGCATGAAAATCCCCGTGATCATTGAAGGCGGCAATTTGCGCGTCTCCGGCAACTTCATCGGCGTGCTTCCGAGCGGCACGAATGACCACATCAACGGACTCGCTGACCTGCCGAACGAAGGCGCCATCCAAATCGGACGCGACGGCGCCAACAGCATCATTGGAACCGACGGCGACGGCGTCAATGACGAGAACGAACGGAACGTTTTCGGAGGCGTGGTGCCGCGGACCATCGACCAGTTTCGATCCACCGGCTACAACCACATCATCGAGTTTTACGGCGGCGGCGCGCGCAACAACGTCGTGATCGCGGGCAATTATTTCGGCGTCGGCATCGATGGAACCACGCGGTTCACCAACGGCGTCCCGATTGTCAGCGGGCAGACGGCCAACACACGGATCGGTTCCGATTTCGACGGGAAAAGCGACGCCATCGAAGGGAACCTCATCTTCAACAATTACCCTCCCAGCCTGATGACGGCGAGCGTTCTGGTGCGCGATTTCCTGGATGGCGTGGGGCCGGACGCGCTGATCTCGGTCCGGGGAAACAAATTGGTCAACAATTTTGTGCCCCCGATCAGCCCGTTGCGCGACAATGGCAATTTTATCACGACGTATTACGCGAAAGCGTTGCTGGACCCCAGCCTCGGAATTTCCCCGGTGCTCTCCACGAACAGCACGACGGCGCGATTGATCGGCACGGTGCCGGTGGCGGATACCAATCTGTTTCCAGCGACCATCGTCGATGTGTATCTTCCCGATCCAGAGGGAATGACCAACCGCGTGCCGGAATTGCCCGGCGGTTTCATTCAAGGGCAGACGTACCTCGGTTCGTTCGTGGAAGGATCCAATGCGGACTTGAAATCGAAACCCGGCGAGTTCGAGTTCGACATCAGCCGCCTCAATCTGTCGGTCGGCACCAAAGTGACGGTGACGGCCAACTTCTCCCAAGAACCTGCCGGGACGCACAACGCGCCCACCATGACTTCCGTGTTTTCGCCCATCGTTGAACTGGGCAAACCCACAACCCCGCCTCCACCTCCGACCTCGCCCAAGTTACTTTTCATCCGCACCAACAACGAGCTCACGCTGAGCTGGGAGGGCGAGGGCTTTACCCTGCAATCTTCGGCCAGCGTCGTCGGCCCATGGTCGAACGAATCTGCAACAGGGAACACCTTCAAGACATCAGTGGGCAGTGGAGTAAAGTTCTTCCGCTTATTCCGCCAATAGCTGCCACAGGCTGCAGAAACACGGACCACGAAGCGGCGGAGACTCTCCATGAACCGTTGCTTCGTAGCCGCCGAGGTAACGAGGCGGAAAACGTGGTCAAAACCAATATCCGCCTCCTCGCGTCGGCGGCTACGGTTCATGGTCCCAATGCACGCCTTTTGGGCTTGGAGGCTCTCCTTGAACCGCCTGATCGGAGCGCGGGCGGCTCGCCCGCAACTTCACCCCTCAGCAAAGCAAGCGATTTAGGACGAGACAGGTGTCCGACGCAATTCTCCTGACTCTCCGTTCTCTTCGTTGCCATTTGTTCGGAACCAGAAGCAAACGGAAGCAACGGAGTGGGGGAGGAAGGGAATTCAATTTCCGCATTCTGATGCTATCCACATCGCCTTTTTGGTCTCCGCGCGCAAGATTCTCTACGAAATCGCGATTGATCATTCTTGAAGGTTCTCTTAGTAATCACGAGAGCGCAGCTCAGACAACCGCCGATAAACTGATCGCGACGTAAAAGCTTTCCTATGAACATGCGTGCCAAGGCGACCCTCCTCTTGCTCCTCAATGCCGCCCTCTGGACCGGCAGCACACTGGTGCTGGCCCAGGACTCCCTCCTCATCACCGAGTTCATGGCGGCCAACGACAACTCTGTGAAAGACGATCTCGGTGAATTCTCGGACTGGATTGAAATCTACAACAATGGCACCAATACGGTGAACCTTGGCGGCCACTACTTGACGGATGAGCAGTCCAATCCAGCCAAGTGGCAGTTCCCGGCGACCAATTTGGCGCCGCAACGATTCCTGGTCGTCTATGCCTCGGGGCTCAATCGCGTGACACCCGGCAAACCGTTTCACACGAATTTCAAGCTCAGCGCTGCGGGCGATTATCTTGGATTGGTCCGGCCCGATGGCATCACAGTGGTTCACGAGTTCGCGCCTGTCTATCCGCCGCAGCAGGAGGGTCTCACTTACGGGGCAGCGGTGGAAGACCTCAAAACAGTTCCGCTGGTCGCCCCCGGCGTCGAAGCCCGTGTTCTGATTCCGACCAACAGCATCAGCACGGCTTGGAGCCAGCCCGAATTCGACCACGGTTCGTGGCTGAAAGCCAAGACGGCTTTGAAATTCGACCTCAGCACAGGGCCGCTCGGCTATGACAATCTCCCTGGGACGGACTTGGAGACGGTCATGCATGGAAAAAGCTCGACCGCCTATGTTCGAATTCCTTTCGACGGCGGCGAGCTCACGGCGATGAACGATTTTCAACTTCTGGTGCGGTTCGATGACGGATTTGTCGCCTATCTGAACGGGCAGGAAGTCGCGCGGCGTTCGGCGCCGGCGGCGCTGCAATGGAATTCGGCCGCGACCAGCGTACGTTCCAACGCGTTGGCACTGGTCAGCGAACGGATCCATCTGAACGACCGCCAGGAATTGTTGCGGAGTTCGGGCAATGTCCTGGCCATTCAAGCGCTGAATCGGACGGCGGGCGACGGGGATTTTCTCATGTTGCCGGAAATCGTGGTCCGCCAGACCAAAGTGCTGACACAGGTCTATCGCTTCTTCGACGTGCCGACGCCTGGCGGGGCGAACACGCCGGGGCTTCCGGGCACGGCCGGGGCCGTTCGTTTTTCACGCACCAGCGCCACGTTTGTGAGCCCGTTTCAACTGGAACTGGAGCCGGCTCAGGGGAGGCCGGGCGCGGTGGTTCGTTACACCTTGGACCGGAGCCTTCCGATGGAGTTCTCTCCCGTCTATTCGGCTCCGCTGCAAATCTCGAACAGCGTCCAAGTGCGCGCGCGTGCCTTCGCGCCCGGGGTGTTTCCCGGTCCGGTGAAGACCGAGAGTTATATCGCGCTGAGTTCGAATGTTCTGAATTTCACTTCCGATCTGCCGATCCTCGTGATCCACAGTTTTGGCGGTGGACGCGTCAATGGCGCAAATTACGCGCCGGCGTTCATGACCATTCACGAACCGGTTCGGGGCCGGAGTTCGTTGACCAACGCCCCGCACGCCCACACGAGAGCGGGCTTCAAAGACCGCGGTTCCAGCACCGCCAACCAAGTCAAGCCCAATTACGCCGTCGAAATCTGGGACGAAGAGAACCAGCCTGAAGATTTCTCCATCCTGGGCATGCCCGCCGATCCCGATTGGGTTTTTCACGCGCCATACAACTGGGACCCCGCGCTGATCCGGAATCCGCTGGCCTTCGCGCTCGGCCACAAGACGGGCCGTTATGCTCCGCGCTACCGGTTTGTGGAGGTGTACGCGAATGCCGGCGCGACGACCGGTCCGATCTCTGCCGCCCACTACGCGGGCGTCTATAACATTTTGGAAAAGGTCAAACGGGACCCCAGCCGGGTCGATATCGACGAACTTCACGCGGGAGATTCCCAACCGCCGGAGGTCACCGGCGGTTACATCATGAAAATCGACCGGCTCGATCCCACGGACAGCGGCCTCAGCGCCGGAGGCCGGCAGGTCGCCCTGGTGGAACCGAAGGAGGCGGAAATCAAATCTCCGGAGCGGCTCGCCCAACGGAATTATTTGACTGGATATCTGAACGCATTCAACACCGCGCTCAACGGCGCCAACTTTGCCCACCCGACCCTCGGCTATGCGCCCTATGTCGATGCCGGCGCTTGGATCGATTTCCACATCGTCGATACGCTGACTTGGAACGTCGATGCCCTGGTTCTGAGTTCCTTCTTCTACAAGCCGAGGAATGGCCCGTTGGTCTATGGGCCCTTGTGGGACTACGATCGATCCTTGGGGTCGCAGGATTCGCGGGACGACCTGCCGCGCACCTGGGGAGGTAATTTCTTCACCACGCAATGGTGGGCGCGCATGTTTCGTGACACGAATTTCTGGCAACGGTGGGGCGACCGCTGGCAAGACCTTCGCGAGGGAGAATTCAGCAACCCAGAACTTTTGGGCCTGATCGACTCGCTGGCGGCTCAAGTTGCGGAGTCCGCTCCTCGCGACTTTGCCAAATGGCGGCAGCCCAAACGGGGCAATACTCAGGCCGGGGAGATCAATTTTCTGAAGAACTGGTTTACGAACCGGCTCGACTTCTTCGATACCAATTTCGTCTCGAAGCCGCTCTTCAGCCGCGTGGGCGGGCCGCTTTTTCCCGGCTTCAAACTCACCATGGCGGCACTCGACGGCGCGGCGATTTATTACACCTTGGACGGCTCCGACCCGCGGCTTTCCAACGGCCAGATTTCTCCTTCGGCTGCGGCCTACAGCGGCCCGGTGGCGCTGGGCGCCTCGACGACGGTTCGCGCCCGCGCTTACAAGCCCGGACACCGGAGCCTGGGCGGTCCGCCGGTTTCGACCCCGTGGTCCAGCCTCACGCAGGCGCGGTACTCTGCGGAAGCGCCTGCCACTCCCGGAAGCTTGATCATCACGGAAGTTCACTACAATCCAGCCGGCCCATCGGACCGCGAACTGGCGGTCAACGCCGCGTTTCAGGATGATGATTTCGAATTTCTCGAACTGAAAAACATTGGCCGCGAGGCGATCGATCTTCACGGCGCGTCGTTCAGACGCGGGATCGAATTCTCGTTCGCAAGCAGCAGCCTCGTGACTCTCGCGCCGGGCCAGCATCTGGTGGTGGTGCGAAATCGGTCGGCGTTCGAAGCGCGATATGGGAATCGGCTCAGGGTCGCCGGAGAATTCAAAGGCAGCCTCGACAACAACGGAGAACCGATCGAAATCGTCGATGCTGACGGGAGGCCGATCGTGGAATTCGAGTACCGGGACAGTTGGCATCCGGTCACCGATGGACACGGCTTTTCACTGGTGCTGGCGGACGAGAGCGCAAGGTCGGG
This sequence comes from Verrucomicrobiota bacterium, assembly GCA_016209525.1. GTDB lineage: Bacteria > Verrucomicrobiota > Verrucomicrobiia > Limisphaerales > SIBE01 > VHCZ01. The sequence continues at coordinate 5,066 of JACQWK010000526.1, read as the reverse complement.
CCGTTTGTCCCTAAAATCCGGTTGGCGTCCGAGCGCTCAAAGCAATGGTTCGCCCGGAGGAGATGATCCGGCGCCGCCCGCCCTGCCGAGGGTCGTCATTAGCGAAATCCTGGTTTTCTCGCGCGAGAAGGATGCGGTCGAATTGTTCAATGCGTCCGGTGGGGCGGCCAATATCGGAGGTTGGTTTTTGACGGACGATCTGGGCACTCCCAAAAAGTTTCGTCTGCCGGACGGGACTTCCATCCCCGCCGGCGGCTATAGGGTATTCACCGAGGACGATTTGAGCGCTGTCGCCGACCGCCGCGCCAGCCTTTCATTCAGCCGGTTTGGCGAGCAAATCTATCTATTCTCGGCGGATGGAGCCGGGAACCTGCAATGGTATTCACACGGATTTTCGTTCGGCGGCGCCGAGGAGGAGATCAGCCTGGGAAGGTATCTGACCACGACGGGCGAAGAGCATTTGGTTCCGCAAATCTCTCGCACGCTTCAGGCGACCAACGCTGGCTCCAAGGTCGGTCCCGTGGTCATCAACGAAATCATGTACCACCCGCCGGATGTGTTGGCCAATCAGCACTTCTGGGACAATGACGAGGACGAATTCATCGAGCTGCACAACATCACTGGCCAGCCCGTTCCGTTGTTCGACCCGCTGCACGCGTCGAATACCTGGTCGCTGCGCGGCGCGGTGGATTTTGATTTCCCGACGAACCAGACGATTCCGCCGCAGGGCTATCTGCTGCTCGTCGGTTTTGATCCCGGAGCCAAGGCGGCGCAGTTAGCGGCATTTCGAAGCCGCTACAGCGGCGCCTCCAACAGCGTCGTGCTGGGCCCGTTCAACGGAAAGCTCGGCAACCGCGCCGGCGCCGTTCGCTTATTCAAGCCGGGCGCGCCGGAGGGTTCGGACGCGAGCAACGCGAACAAGATCCCAAGCATCCTGGTCGATGCCGTCGATTACGCCGGCGAAACGCCTTGGCCCATCGCGGCGGATGGACTGGGGCATTCCCTGCAACGGATCAAGAGTGGTCAATATGGCAACGACCCAGTCAATTGGAGCGACTCGGCGCCTACGCCGGGCGGTGCCAATCGTCGCGAGCCACCGCCTACGATCCTGCGACAGCCGGTCGATCAAACTGTTGTGGCTGGATCCACAGTAACGATTCAGGTCAATGCGACCGGCACAGGTCCGTTGGCTTACCGATGGCGCGCGAAGGGCCAAAACGTGGCCGGGGCCACGAACTCAGCGCTGACCCTGAGTGGTGTCGAGATTGCAGACGCGGGCGATTATCAGGCCGTGGTGTTGAACGGCGGCAGTTCGATCTCCAGCGCACGGGCGAATCTGACGGTGCTTAAGCCCGCCACCATCGTTCGGCAACCCGTGGGCAAGAACGTGAGTCCGGGCGGCAGCGCCACTCTGGCGGTTTCTGCAAGAGTAAGCGGACCGGCCTCGTTCCAATGGCGGAGAGACGGCAGCGTGCTCCCCGGCGAGACCAACGCGAGCTTGGTCCTGGCCAATGTCCGGATGGCTCAAGCCGGCGCCTACACCGTTCTCGTCAGCGACCCAATCGGTTCTTCCATCAGCGAGCCCGCGCTGATCAAGGTCGCGCCCGAATTGTTGAGCCAGCCTCAAGGGCAAGAGGCGCTGGTTGGAGACACGGTGATCCTCCGTGCGGCCGCGACCGGCACGCCGCCTCTCAGTTTTCGCTGGCGGCGCGATGGTGTGAGCCTCTCGAACGGCACGAATGACACTTTGATTTTGACCGACGTCCAATTGGGCGATGCGGGCACCTACACCGTTGCGATTACTAACATCGCCTCGGCGAGAATCGCGTTGGTGAGCCAAGACGCTCCGGTGTTTGTGTGGGCGGATTTCGACAAGGATCGGATGGCGGACCTTTGGGAGGCCGCGCATGGCTTCGCCACCAACTATGCGGCGGATGCGCTCCTGGACACGGATGGCGATGGATTGACCAATCGACAGGAATATGAGGCGGGCACCGATCCGACGGATCAGCACGATCGATTTAGGATCGATTCGATCAAGGCCAACGCGGGCCTCTTGGAGATGCAGTTCCTCGCGCGCTCGAACAAATCTTACACGGTGCAATTTAAGGAGCCCATTGACGCATCCTCTTGGATCACTCTGACCAACATTCCCAGGCGAGGGACCAACCGCATGGAATCCGTGCAAGACCCTCTTCCGACAACGTCCAGCCGCTTTTACCGGCTGCTGACGCCGGCAGTTCCGTGATACTTCCGTCGTCAGACTCCGGGGCAGGCAAGATGGCTGGCCTGCGTTTAGAGCGTGCTGACAAACTTGACACACACCGGCGCAGGGACTGGGAGGCTCTGTCCCGTCGGATTTAGCGCGCCGGTTTTGGGATCGATCCGGAAGGCCACGACCGAATCCGAGTTCTGGTTCGCGGCCAGGAGATATTGGCCGGTGGGATCGATGCCGAAGTTTCGCGGGATTCTTCCTTGGGTCGATGCATGCTCGACGAGAGTGAGTTTGCCCGTCTTTTCGTCGATGGCGAACACCGCGATGGTATCGTGCCCGCGGTTAGAGCCGTAGAGGAACCGGCCCGAGGGATGGACCTGAACTTCCGCCGTCGAATAGCCCTTCTGGACTTCACCCGGCAGCGTGGAAATCGCTTGAATCTCCCTGAGGACGCCGCGCTCGGCGTCGTAGGTAAAGGCCGTGACCGTGCAGAGTATTTCGTTGATGACATAGGCATAACGGCCCGAAGGATGAAACGAAAAGTGGCGCGGCCCGGAACCGGGTTTGACGGAAGTCGAAGCCGGATCATTTGGCACCAGGCTGCCGTTTACAGAATCGAACTTATAGATCAGGACCTTGTCGAGTCCGAGATCGGCCGCGGCGGCGAAACGGTTTGCGGCGTCCAGATTGATCGAGTGCGCGTGGGGTTCTTTCTGGCGCTGTGGATTCACACTCGAACCCTGATGCTGGATAAAAGCTGTGGAGGGCCCGAGACGCCCGTCGTTTCGGATGGGAAGCGAGGCCACGCTTCCTCCGCCGTAGTTCGCGACCAGCGCGTTTTTACCGGCTTGGTCCACGACCAGATAACACGGGCCGTCGCCACCTGACGATTCCTGGTTCAAAAGTGTGAGTTTCCCTGTCTGAGAATCGATGGCCAGCGCGCTCACAGCGCCCGCGCGTTTGCCGCCGAAATCGGCAATCTCACCGACAGCGTACAAGAAACGGCGGCTCGGATGGACGGCGAGGAACGAAGGGTTCCGAACCTCTGCCGCGAGTTCGGGTGTCGTCAGTTTGCCCGTGGCAAGATCGAGGCGGGACACGTAAATCCCTTTGCTTTTGGGTCCGGTGTAGGTCCCGAAATAAACGAGCATCTGACCGGATTTGGAGGCGGCTTCCGCGCCGAAGGCGGGCAGGTCGGTGACGGAGACGAGACACGACACGACCGCAATTGAGAGCAAGGCTTTGAGGAAGGCAAGTGATTTCATGCCGTCATTTAACGACGATCAAATACGCTTGTCGAATCCTGTTTCGAGAGAGTGCCGCCGAAATTTTGCCGGTGGCTTCGACCGTGCTCGAGTTCCCCTCCAATCCAGCCCGGGACGCACGGGTCATCGTAACGCTGCGTTCGATTCTCCCTCTCCCTCAAGGGCGAGGGAAGAAGGTCGGCCGCGTTTCGATCAGCCCTAAATCTCCTGCGCGATCAGATCACCCATTTCATTGGTGGACAGCTTCCCTCCGAGGTCCGGAGTCCGATTTTCCGGCTTCTCCCGAACGCTTGCGACGGCGTGGCGAATCAACTCCGCGCCGCGCCGCGTTTCGGCGTGATTCAACCAGTCGAGCATGAGCGCCACCGACAGGATCGTCGCGATTGGATTCGCGATGCCTCTGCCCGCGATGTCAGGCGCAGTTCCGTGCGAAGGCTGGAAAACGGCGTGCCGGTCCCCGATATCGCCGGACGGTGCCATGCCCATTCCTCCAACCAAGCCCGCCGCGAGATCGGAAAGGATGTCGCCGAACATGTTTTCCGTGACCAGTACGTCGAATGTGTCCGGGCGCTTGACCAGGTAGAGCGCGGCAGCATCCACGTAAATTTTCTCCGTTTTCACCTCGGGAAACTCGCGGCTGATCTCGTCGAAGATGCGTCGAAAAAACGCCATCGACGGGAGCACGTTCGCCTTATCGACGAGCGTGACCAGCCCGCGCCGGCGCTTGGCTTCACGGAACGCGGCGCGGAAGATCCGTTCTGAGCCTTTGCGTGTGATCCGCAGGGTATCGGTCGCTTCGTGGTCGTTGGCCGGTTTTCCTGCGAGGCGTCCTGAGAACAAGCCTTCGCAGTTTTCGCGAAAAATCACGAAATCGATTTCTCCGGCGCCGTACGTTTTGCAGGGCGTGTCGCCCGCGTGAAAGAGCCGAATCGGGCGCAACCCGCAGAAAAGGTCGAGTTGCTCGCGCAAATCGAGCTGGGGCGTCATCTCCAGCCCGTTGGGCCAGCGAACGTCCGGCAGTCCCATCGCTCCGAGCAGAATCGCGTGGTGCTCGCGGCAGCGCTGGAGAGTATGCGATGGCAGGGGATCGCCATTCCGCAGAAATTCTCCGGCGCCAACCGAGTATTCCATCAGCTCAAAATTCACCCCGTCGAGCCGGCATTCAACGGCCCGGAGCACTTTCACGCCTTCCGCGATAACTTCCGGCCCGATGCCGTCGCCCGCCAAAACAGCGATGGAAAACGTTGTGGTCATGTTTTGCGCAGGGATTCCAATAGAGCGCCGGACATAGTCCGTCGAGGATAAAACAGGCGACGCGTTTGTTTGGGACATAGGGCGGAATTCTTCGTAGCGCAGATTTTCAATCTGCCGTAACGCAGGTTTGTAACCTGCGGAATGCTCGAGCAACCGCCGATTTCAAATCGGCGATACAGCAGATTACAAATCTGCGCTACTTCCGTTACGGCTCCGCCGCGGCAGCAGTGCATCCACCGGTTGTCGGTAGCGCAGGCGTCTCGCCTGCGAGTTCGCCGAGCGTCCCGCTCGGACGCGGCCCGGCGGCGAGACGCCGCTCGAACTCGCAGCCG
>JACQWK010000525.1 GCA_016209525.1 Verrucomicrobiota bacterium | reverse complement strand
TCGCGACGCTGCTCTCCCGCTTCCCCGCCGAACGCTCGCAGTTCGCGAGGATTTTCGATGGCGCTTTCGCCAAGACCGGCCGGGACGACATCCGCAGCGGCGGCTACGTGATCGAGACCTTGGAGGCGGCCATTTGGAGCCTACTGCATGGCGGTTCGTTCAGCGACATCGTCCTCCGCGCGGTCAACCTCGGCGGCGACACCGACACGACCGGGTGTGTGGCCGGAGGTCTGGCCGGCGTGTGGTTGGGTGTCGAAGCAATCCCATCAGGGTGGAAGGACGCGTTGTCGAAAGACCCACCGTTGGAGGATCTGGTCGGACGCTTCGCGGCCGCGGCAGCGGTGTGAGGTGAATAATCCGAGCCGCGGCCGACATCGGAGGGAGTAACCGTAATCGGTATTCCAAGACTCGATCGGCTGTGCCAGTAGTGACGTCCGCCCAAGAAATGGTTCGGTCTGTAATGTTACCGGCCCGAACAGGAAAATCGGCGACGGGGAATTCGCTTCTCGGCAATTATCTTCACCGGGAAGCGCCTGATTGGCCGATGAATCCCGCCGTGGCGGCATTCGGGAAGAAGTGGATCTCTCGGGAGGTATTGCGCTGATGGCAACGCATTCTGGGACACAAAACGGGGCCAAACTGGGCGCGGATTTTTGCCATCGATAAAGTCGGCCGTTCGGGAATTGTGTGCGGAAACATTTCAACCGGGAATCATTGTCCATGCTTACTGCCAAAGTCACCCTGCGTGCCGGAGGATTTCATTTGTCCGGTGATTCACTGGATCTCGAAGCCCTGCGTAGGAGCCTGCACGCCATCTGCGACGAGGAGTCAGATGACTCCGACTATCCGGAGAATCTCGTGTACCAACTGGCCTACGACGTCCGAAAAGCCAAGGACGGTCGGCGGGAGAAGATCAAAGTTCAGGGATTTACCGACAAACCCGTCACCTACCACGCGGTGACGCTTTCTCTTGTGCGGTCGGTGATCCAGTTCGCTTTCGTGCTCCGCCTGATCACGGGCAAATCGATCCCCTTGAAGCACACGGCGAGTCTCCACGCGTTTGGAGCGACAATTGCCACGGCCCTTGAGCAGCTTGGTTTTCCGTCTCCCGAAGAACACATCACGTCGGTTGCGGTGAGTGTCGCCAGCTGGCCAGACTGGCCACCCGCATTCCTTGTCGATTCAATCGACATGGACTACCTCTTTCACAATCAGTCTAAGCGGGCCCGCATTTCAGAGTTGAAGCACCTGCCAGAGTACCTCCGGTACGGAGGACGGTATGCCAAGGCGGCGCTAAAGGCGCGCGACGACTTTGCTGCGAAGCAGGGAGTTGATCCCGAGACCCTGGGGCCAGCCTGGCCGGAAGGGTTGCCGAAATATTGAGGCTTCGTGGGAACAAATGACCATCATCGCCCTGATTTGTGCCGTGGTCTCCGGTTTCATCGGAATAAAGGTAGACTCATGGACGACGCTGAGACGCCTCGGACTCGCATCAGAATGTCCTGCACTTTTCTTGGCCTTGGCCGTCGAGGAGTTTGGAAATCACCTCCATGGGGCGGATCGGCATGGCGGATTGATGCTGCAGCAACGCCATCGTTTCGCGAAAACGCACCATCTGATCCATCAAGATGGGACCGTCGTGGTAAAACCCGTCCAAGCGGTGCCGCTCCAGCGGGCGCAGGGTGCGTTGTGCCGCTGCCGCCGTGTAAGCCGCCAGCGCCTGATCTTTCGCTGGTGAGTTCGGCGAGTCCATCAGAGCGATAATGTCGAAGAATTCGATTTTGGTTTCATCCTTGAAGTAGTCCTCGGGATAGGGAACTGCCGCACCCGGGTTCACGGTGGTGATCAGATTATGCTGGTCCATGAACTTACCCACGGCAATGGAACGGGACACCTGTTGATCAAAGAATACCAAGAACTTGATCGTGCGGAATCCGCACCGTGTATAGACGTGAAACGTTTGGTCGTCCACGAGGTAACACGAAGCCAGCACCACGGGCTGCCGTTCTGCGGGCACCTGATCGTAGGCCGGAGGAAACTCCAGCTTGCGGACGGCGCCGTCATATTCCCACGCCTGGTCTTGCGGATCGGATGCGGGCGGGACTTTCTGGGGGAGGGAGGGTTTCGCCGTCGTTAAGCGAAGAAGTCCCGTGGTATGGGACTCCCGGGTATCGTGAAATGGTAGTTTCCGCTCCCGCACGTTCGGGTCAGTGTAGCCATGATATGGTCTACGTCAGACGGCACAGAAGAGCCGAGTGTCCGTCTTCGTTTTTCATGGCGTGACTGTTTCACTGGAATCCTGGGATTTTACTGCTGGGAAACTGGCATTTAAAGGGGGTAGAACTGCCGGAAGTCACGGCGGGCATAGGCGAGAAAGTCTGAACTGTTGGGGAAGTCCTCCATAAACCACACGAAGTCGTTGCCGATGAATTGCCGCCAAGGCCAGCCGCAGATTCCTCCGTCATTCCCGGGCTTGCTCAAGCGGAGTCGCGGGACGGCTTCACGTCACCCAGCTTTCAGGGTCGGGCGGCTTTTCGTTCATTGATCAATATCCAAACTCAAAACCAAACTTGCGAAGGAATCTGGCCAACTTGGTGTAAACCTCCGTAATGCTCCGCCCTTTGATGGAATGAGTCTCGGGCATGTTGCAGGTAAACGGATGGGGTGGCATGAAACTCAACTCCAAACTAACCGGGGTGGCGCCGGAGTTCCGCACCCGAAGTAAACCTCGATAGGTGACGCTCTCCTTGCTCCGCGGAAAGACAGCCTCAATGTACTCGGATGACTCGTAAAGGATGTGCATAATAGATAGGAAGCGAACGGGATTTTCAAGGAGAGGGGTTTATAGGGCTCTATTTGGTCCGCAGAAGCCGTGGCGTCATGAGGACCGCTGCGCGGCGGTTAGTGGATAGGCGGATCTGTATTTGGACCGCGTTCTCGTCATGCCGCGAACGTCGGACACGACCACACCTTCTCCCGCAACGCGGTGAACTTCTGTTCAGCCGGGCTGCACGCCCGCACAAGTTCGACGGGAAGGCTGTCACCGTGGGATCTGCGGGCATTTGACGAGCGAGGTGACACTCACTGAGATTCATACGGCGTCGTTCCCGGGATTCTTTACTATGGTTTGCGAACCGTGACCTCGATTTCCTTCGTGTTTCCGATGAACCATTTCTGTACATACAGCGTGCCTATAATCGGCGGCTGTCCCTCGACGGGCACTTCATTAAACTTCACCGTGTTCTTGGTCTCTTTTTCAATCGTGAACTTGACGGTCTTTTCCATGTTCGGTCTCCTGGTTGATGGTTGAACAAATCTGCGCCTGCTTTCGTCCGAAGCATCCCGGATGTCAAGCGGCGGGACGGTGAAGCTAAGGAATCGGAGTCAAAATCCCGTAGCCACGATCCCGTATGGCGCCAACCAAATCGAGCGACGACTTTGAACTTGCGTCGCGGCCAGCGTAAAAAACGCTTGGCGTTATGAAACGCATTTTGGCGCGACTCGCGGCGCTCGCGTGTGTCGGTCTAATCCAGCCATGGGCCACGCCGATTCTGCGGCGCCGACCTAAACCTTGCCGCTGTGAAAAGCAAAAGCCGACCGGGTGTGCCGGTCGGCTTGATCTAGCCCATTAAGCTATCCCACAGCGTGAGGACGGCCAAATCACCCTTGAGCCGCTTCTCTCCCGCGGTGCGCAGTTGGTGGATTCGAGGCAGACTGACGCCGAGTTCCTCCGCAATCTCGTCCGAGGACGCGTCCTCAAGATAGAACCGCTGCAGAACGTAAGCTTGTTTCTGCGGCAACCGCTCAAGGGCGACTCGGAGAACTGTGCTGATGTCGGACGTCTCGGCCGATTGGGCGGGAGAAGGGACAGAGGTGTCCTCAAGCGCGAGAACCGTAATCCCCGCCTGTTCATCACCGAGCGGAACGGGTATTGCAGCAACAGCGAGCTCGTTAATCTGACGAATTGACTCCGCCGTCAGACCCGTGGCCGCCGTGAGCTCATCGACCGTGGGGGCACGGTCAAGTTTGACCTCGAGGGCCGCGACCGCGCGCGCGATCAGCTTCACTTGAGCGCGCGCGTGGCGGGACAGCGGGTCCAATCGGCGCAGGTCATCGAGCACGGCGCCGCGAACGCGGGTGTAGCAATAGGCCCGAAATTGCTCCGGGACCATGCCACGCGTGTTCATCATCGCCTCGATCAGGGCGATCTTGCCTACGCTCGCCAGATCCTGGACCGAAACATGCGGGGGAAGCCGATGACTCACCTGAGAGACAACGGCGTCAACAATCGGCAGGAACTCAGCCAGAGTGAGCTGGAGCGGTTGAGCGGTCAAAGTCATGACGTGATGAAGTGCTTCCAGTCAGGGTGACGGGCCTCACGGATGGTCGCGGAGACCGGGACCTTTTTTGGCGCCTTGGGGGCGCGGATCAGGCGCAGGCCAACCTCAAGCATCGAGCGGTCGCTCTTCTGCGTGTTGAGGTCCTTCCTGGCCCAAACGAGGTTTTCGAACGTGTTCCTGCCACCGCGGGCGCGGGCAACGATGTGGTCGAGGTTGCCGCCCTCCCGGCCGACGTACTCGCCTGAGTATTGGCAAACGCCACCGTCGCGGACAAAGATGGCATCGCGTGAGACCCGGGCCTCCTTCATCGGCATGTCCGCGAACTGGCAGGCGATGACGACGGTCGGTACGCGAATGCGCAGCGTCGCGCTCGAGATCGCAAAGTCGAAATCCCGAACGGGGAGGGTGATCCACTCCGCCCACTTAACCGGGTTGAGGTAGAGCGGGGTGTCGAAGTTCCAACCCCCACCCTCGACGCGAGGGTACGCGATATCGATCCCAACCGCAGGAGGGTTGGCCGCGTCGCCGCCGTTCAGCGCCACGACGGCCTGACGTACGGTACGGTGCCCGATCGGCTGCCAGGCACGGTTGAGTGCGAGAACGATTGGCTTATCGAGGATGTTGAAGTTGCTCATTGGGAAAACGAAAGGGCTCCGCGCAGGCCGCGGAGCCGGTGAGTTCTTCTGTGAATCGACTGAACGGAGATGGCGGAAAGCTGAGGTCCCGACCCCCAGCCGCTTGCGCGGCCCTGCTGCGTAGCACGCAGTGTCGGCGCCCTGGCCGATTAACTTTCCAAATTGGCGGAGGATTGAGGTCCTGCCCCCCTACGGTTGCCCGTCCATCTGGCTTCAAACCAGCGGTAGTGCGCTTGTCCACTTAATCCTCCAAAATGGCCCCCGCGCCAGGAATCTAACCCGGACTCCTGCGTTCGAAGCGCAGTGTGATATACATTTCACTACGCGGGGAAAATGGCGCGCGACCTCCGAGTTGCACGGAGACTATTCCTCGTTAGGACCGAGGTCGACTGTCTGTTGCCGAGTCGCGCGTGGTCCGAGCGGTGAGAATCTCACTCACATAATCCCGCTTAGAAGACGGGTGCCTGATAATTCGAGCCACGCTCGGGGAAATGGCGCGCACTCTGGGATTCGCACCCAGACTAATCCGCCTTCGCGGGGCGGGTGACTATCTGTTGCCGAAGTGCGCAAAAGCTTAGGCGGGAAAATGGTCAGGTGGCTGGGCTATGCTCCCAGTCCCCCAGCGTCACAAGCTGGTACTCTTCTGATTGAGCTACGCACCTGGTTCTAAAGTCATTGGGCCACGCCGTCTCCGCGTAAATGGAGCCTTCTGCTGGTGCTGCCCCAGCGACATCCGCGCTACAAGGGCGGCGTTCTGCTGTTGAACTAAGAAGGCAAAAATTGGAGGTCTGCCGCGGGAATGCTCCGCGCTCTCGGCTTTACGAAAGCCGTGCGTCGCTGACTACGCTTGCAGACCGCAAAAATGGAAGTCCCGGAGGGAGTTGCACCCCCGACGTGCCCACATCTAGGGCCGCTCTTGCGA